>JAFRJF010000146.1 GCA_017432405.1 Clostridia bacterium
CGGGCTGCCGCTCGCGCAGCGGGGCGGTCTGGGGCGTGGCGATGTAGCCGGGGCCGAGGCCGTTGCACTGGATGTTGTGCTCGCCGTACTCGGAGCAGATGTTCCGGGTCAGCATCTTCAGGCCGCCCTTGGCCGCCGCGTAGGCGGACACGGTCTCACGGCCCAGTTCGCTCATCATCGAGCAGATGTTGATGATCTTGCCGTGCCCCTTCGCGATCATGCTGGGGATCACGGCCTTGGCTACGATGAAGGGGGCGACCAGGTCCACGTTGATGACCTTGGCGAACTCCTCGGCGGGCATCTCGCACATGGGGATGCGGCGGATGATGCCGGCGTTGTTGACCAGGATGTCCACCACGCCGACCTCGGCCTCGATCTGCTTCACCAGCGCCTGCACGGCGGCCTCATTGGTCACGTCGCAGACATAGCCGTGGGCCTTGATGCCGGCCTCCTCATAGGCCTTCATGCCCTTATCCACCAGCTCCTGGTTGATGTCGTTGAACACGATGGTCGCGCCGCTCTGGGCGTAGGCGGTGGCGATGGCGAAGCCGATGCCATAGCTGGCGCCGGTGATCCAGGCGATCTTGCCCTCAAGGCTGAAATTCTTCAAAAAATCGTTCATGGTAATCTCCTTTGCTGGTAGGTTTTGAAAAGTGCGCCGCCTGAAAGAGGGGGAAGGCGGCGCATCTGGCAGTTAAAGGAAGTCTACAGCGCTTCGATTACTGCAGGGGAGCAGGATACAGGATCTTGGTGTCGGTGAAGCTGAAGGGCCACACGGTCTTCCACTCGCCGCCCTGCACCTGGGCGATGGCGACGGAGGCGGAGGTGTTGTCGCGGTAGTGGGTGGTGCCGGCCAGATCGTAGTTCTCGAACTTGATGCGGTCGTAGGGCAGCACGATCTTGCGTCCGCCGGGGAACTCGCCCTGGATGTCCAGCGCGGCGATGGCGTCGCGGACAGCCGCGCCGTCGGTGGTGCCGGCGGCCTCGATGGCGGTCTTGAAGATCCACACCACGGTGTAGGACTCGGCGGAGTGGCCGTTCATGTTCACGCCGTATTGGGCCTTGAACTCCTCGTTGATCTCCTGGCCGTTGATCAGGTCGGGGTTGAACTCGACCACGGAAGCCACGCCGTTGGCGGCTTCGCCCAGGTTGGTCAGGAAGGCGGGATCGGTGAAGCCATTGGCCTTCGCCACGATCATCTTGGGGGTGAAGCCCTGGGCCTTCAGGGTCTGCACGAACAGGGTCGCGTCGCCGATGTAGCTGTCGCACAGCACGGCGTCGGGATTGGCCTGCTTCAGGGCCAGCACCTGGGCGCTCAGGTCGGTGGCGTTGCTGGAGTAGTCCACGGTGGCGACCAGGTCAAAGCCATAGGTGTCCTTGTACAGCTCGACGCAGCGGATCAGCTCCTGGCCGATGGCGGCGCGGTCGGTGAAGATGGCGATGGTCTTGATCTCCTCGCCGGTCTGCTCGGAGGAATCCTTCAGGTACTTCAGCATGTCTTCCACGTACACGCTGTTCAGCGGGCACAGGCGGAAGAAGTAATCCATGGCCTCGTGGTCGGGATCACTCAGCTTGTCCAGGGTGGAGATGGCGGTGATCATCGGCACGCCGTACTGGGTGCAGACCTGGGCGACGACCTCGGTGACGACGGACATATGGCAGCCCATCATCACGTCGACGTGCTCCTGGTTGATCAGGCGCTCGGCCTCGGAACGGCCGGTGGCGGGGTCGCCGGCATGGTCGCCGCGAACGACTTCGAGCTGACGGCCGTTCACGCCGCCCTTGGCGTTGATCTCAGCCACGGCGAAGTCGATGCCGCGCAGGATGTTCTCGCCGATGGCGGCGTTGCCGCCGGACATGGCATAGATGGTGCCGATGCGGATGGGGCCTTCCTCGGCCACGCCGGACACCGCAAACAGGGTCAGCAGCATCGCCAGGATGCTCACGAGGGCAATGATTTTCTTCATAGATGGTTCCTCCTTGTTCGTTATATGATCTGCGCCGAACTGCCACGGCGCCAATCAACAATTTAGATGCCCAGGTACGCCTTCTTGACGTGCTCGTTGGCGCTAAGCTCACGGGCGGTGCCCTCCAGGGCGATGCGGCCGTTTTCGATGACGTAGCCCCGGTCGGCGCAGGCCAGCGCCTTGGTGATGTCCTGCTCCACCAGCAGCACGGCGATGCCGTCCTTTCGGGCCATTTCGGACGCCACGTCCAGTATGTCGTCCACGATGTTGGGCGCAAGGCCCAGGGAGGGCTCGTCCAGTATCAGCAGCCGGGGCATGCCGATCAGCGCCCGGGCCACGGCCAGCATCTGCTGCTCGCCGCCGGACAGCGTGCCCGCCGCCTGCTTGGCCCGCTCCTTCAGCCGGGGGAAGCGCTGGTAGGACATCTCCAGGTTCTTCGCAAAGGCCTCCCGGGTGGGCTTGTTGAAGGCGCCCATCTCCAGGTTCTCCAGCACCGTCATCTCGGTGAAGATCTGCCGGCCCTCGGGCACCTGCACGATGCCCTTGTCCAGGATGTAGCGGCTGCTCTTCTTCGCCAGCTCCTCGCCGTTGAAGCTCACAGAGCCGGCGGTGGGGCGCACCATGCCGGTGACGGCGCGCACCATCGTGGTCTTGCCCGCGCCGTTGGAGCCCAGTATGGCCACGACCTCGCCCTCGTTGACCTGGAAGGAGAGGTCCCACAGTATGTTGATCGAACCGTAACCGGCCCGAAGGCCCTCGACCTTAAGCATGAGACGCGCCTCCCTTCGTGCCCAGATAGACCTCCATGACGTAGGGGTCGTTCATGACCTGTTCGGGCGTGCCCTCGGCGATCTTCTCGCCGTGGTGCAGCACGATGACGCTCTCGCACAGGCTGACCACCGCCTGCATGATGTGCTCGATCAGGAAGATCGTCACGCCGGAGCGGTTGATCTGCCGGATCAGCTCGATGGCGGCCTCGGTCTCGGCGGGGTTCAGGCCCGCCATGTTCTCGTCCAGGAACAGCAGCTCCGGCTTCGTGGCCAGGGCCCGGGCCATCTCCAGCCGCTTCTGGTCCGGGGTGCCCATGTCCTTGGAGAGGATGTGCCGCTTCTCGTACAGGCCGGTGAATTGCAGTATGTCCATGGCCCGCTCCCGGGCTTCGCGCTCGTTTTTCGCGGCGGCATGGCCGAAGTAGCAACTCGCCACCACATTTTCAAGCACGCTCAGGTTTTTCAGGGGCTTCATGATCTGGAAGGTGCGGGCGATCTTCATGTTGGTGTACTCATGGGCCTTCTTGTCGGTGATGTCCTGGCCCCGGAAGAAGATCCTGCCCTCGGTGGGGGGATAGTAGCCGCAAATCATGTTGAAGGTCGTGGACTTGCCCGCGCCGTTGGGGCCGATCATGCCGGTGATGCCGCCCTCGCGGATGGAGAAGGACACGTCCTTCACGGCGGTCAGGCCCTTGAAGCGCTTGGTGATGTGCTGCACTTCGATAATCGGTGTGTTCGACATGCTCACGCCTCCCTTCCGCGGTTCTTTTCCAGTTCGACGGCTTCCAGCACCTCGACGGGCGGCTTTTTCAGCAGCTTGACGTCGACGAATTCCTTCGCCTTGCTGTGCATGTACCAGCCCAGTATGCCCGTGGGGCGGAAGCGTATGACGGTGATCAGCACCACCGCGTACATCAGCATATTGATGCCGGGCAGCATGGCGCTGAAGTTGGCGCGCAGGAATTCGGACAGCGGGATCATGATCAGGCCGCCCACCAGCGGGCCCTCGACATAGGCCGCGCCGCCGACCACCGCCGGCAGCACCGACTCGGTGCTCTTGGCCTGCACCATCAGCTCGGGGTCGATGTAGCGGATGTAACTGGCGTAGAAGAAGCCCACCAGCGCCGCCACCATTGAGGAGACCACCACGGCCATGACCTTGTACTTCGTGGGGTTGATGCCGATGGCCGCCGCAGCGTCCTCGTCCTCGCGGATGGTCCGGAGGGCATAGCCCATGCGGGAGCGCTCGATCTTCTTCATCAACAGGTAGATGCCCAGCAGCATCACCAGCCCGACATAGTAGTAGGGGACCTTGCTCATGAATCGGAAGTCCAGCCAGGAGTCCTTGCCGAAGGGCAGGCCCACGCCGCTGGCCCGGCCGAAGAAGCTGGAGTTGATGATGAACTGGCGCATGGCCTCGCCGAAGGCGATGGACACCAGCGTGAAGTAGGGGCCCCGGAGTATGAAGCAGGGATAGAAGATCACGCCCGCCACCAGGCCCACCACCACCATCGCGAATATCGCGGACAGCCAGGGGTTCGCCCCGGTCTTGGTGATCAGCAGGCAGGAGGCGTAGGCGCCCAGGCCCATGTAGGCCGCGTGGCCCAGGGAGTTCTGGCCGGTCATGCCGCCCAGCAGGTTCCAGGCCATGGACAGCGTGGACATGTAGAAGACCAGCACGAATACGTTCAGCACATAGGGCGATTTCACGAAAACCGGAATCAGTATGAACACCAGCAGGATCAGCCCCAGCGCGATGGACAGGTTTCTGCGATACGCGCGAACCGCTTTCACATTTTCGTTCATCGTTACTTCCTCCTGATGATGATGAGCTGACGGACGACCAGGATCACGATGAAGGTGACGAACACGATCAGGTCGCTGTAAGAGGGGCTGATAAACAGGGCCACCATCGTCTCAAGGATGCCCAGGAATATGCCCGCGAAGAACGCGCCGGGAATGGAGCCCAGGCCGCCCACCACCACGACGATCAGCGCCCGGAAGCCGAAGGACGCGCCGGCGGTGGGGAAGATGGTGTAGAAGCCGGTCAGCAGCGCGCCGGCCACGCCCGCCAGGGCGGTGCCCAGGCCGTAGGTGAGCAGGTAGATGCGCCTGGCGTTGATGCCCACGACCTCAGCGCCCACCGGGTTCTGGGAGACAGCCCGAATCTGCTTGCCGGTGGTGGTGTACTTTAAAAACGCGAACAGCGCGATGGATATGACGATCAACACCCCGAAGCTGATCAGCCGCGGCAGCGACAGGTTTACAGGCCCGAGGGTGATATAGGTCTGGGAATAGGAGGTGGGGATGGTGCGATACTCCGAGCCGAACAGCACCAGCGCGCCGTTGGAGAGCAGCATACCCAGGCCCACGGTCAAAAACAACAGGTTGGTGAAGCTCTTCGTGCCCAGGGAGGGCGTGATCAGGGTGTGCTGGATCAGTGCCCCGAACAAAAACATCAGTATCGCCACCAGGGGAACGCAGGCATAGGGGTCGAGCCCCAGGTGGGTGGACAGTATCAGCGTCAGGTACATGCCCACCATCAGCATTTCGCCGTGGCAGAAGTTGACGATCTTCATCACGCCGAAGATGACGTTCTGGCCCATGCCCATCAGGGAATAGAAGCCCCCGATCAACAGGCCGTTCACGCACGCTTGCAGGAAAATGCTCAAATTATCATCCTCCCCGTTGCTGTCTGGAATCCAGACTGTGGATAAAACCATATCGCTGGATTCGTCCAATTTATGTCAATATTATAGTTCATAATGACAACAATTGCAAGGGGTTAAACAAAAAATACCCATAGAAGGTAGGGAAAACAACGAAAGCCCGAAGGAATTCCGATGAAATTCCTTCGGGCTTTCGCTGTTCAGCAGCGTTTTTACTTCGCCGCTTCCCCGGCGGTGAGCTCGTCGTACAGGGCGAGGTACTGCTTTGCGGAGTTCTCCCAGGAGACGTCCTTGGCCATGTCACGCCGGACCATCTCGTTCCAGCTGCCCCGATCGTCGAAGTACAGCGCCTTGGCGCGGTTGATGGCGTCCAGCAGCAGGTCGGCCTGGTAGCGGTCGAAGGTAAAGCCGTTGCCCTCGTCGGTGACCTCGCTGTAGGGCTGCACGGTGTCCTTCAGGCCGCCGGTCTCGCGCACGATGGGCACGGTGCCGTAGCGCATGGCGATCAGCTGGGTCAGGCCGCAGGGCTCGAACAGGCTGGGCACCAGCAGGGCGTCCGCGCCGGCGTAGATCAGGTGGGCCAGGCTCTCGTTGTAGGAGATGTAGGCGCACACGCGGCCCTTGTTTTCGCTCTCATAGTAGCGGAACGCGCCCTCGTAGCGGGGGTCGCCGGTGCCCAGTATGACCACCTGGGTGCGCTCGTCCAGCATCTCCGGGAACACGGCGTTGACCAGGTCCAGACCCTTCTGGTCGGTCAGGCGGGAGATCAGGCCGATCACCATCTGCCCGTCGTCCTTCTCCAGGCCCAGCTGCTCCTGGAGGGCGCGCTTGTTCTCGATCTTCTTCTCCAGCACGGTGTCGTAGTTGTAATCCGCGGCCAGCAGCTTGTCGGTGTCGCTGTTCCACAGCTGGACGTCGATGCCGTTGACGATGCCGGTGAGCTTGGGCCGGTGATAGTACAGATGGCCGTTCAGGCCCTCGCCGTAGAAGGAGGTTTGGATCTCCTGGGCGTAGGTCTCGCTGACGGTGGTGATCTTGTCAGCGTAGGCCAGGCCGCCCTTGAACATGTTGGCGTCGTCCTCGTTCTGCTTGAGTACAGGATAGTCGAACAGGTAGTCCGGCAGGCCGGTCCAATACTTCAGGTGGTCGATGCCGCAGATGCCCTGGAAGCGCAGGTTGTGGATGGTCACGATGGACTTGGCGCTGCCCACGGGGGTGTTGTCGAAGCGGGTGCGCAGGTACAGCGGCACCAGTCCGGCCTGCCAGTCGTGGCAGTGGATCACGTCGGGGATCCATTCCATGTAGTTCATCACGGCCAGCACCGCCTTGGAGAAGTAGCAGTACTTGGGAATATCCTCCCACAGGCCGGTGTAGGGGTTGCCCCAGTCAAAGAACTCCCGGTTGTCGATGAAATCGTAGATCACGCCGTCCATCACCAGCTCCATGATGCCCACATAGAACTGGCGGCCGTCGCTGCACAGGTCCATCATGAAGTTGCCGCGATAGAGCATCTGGTCCTTGAACTTCGGGGGGATGCAGGCGTAGTTGAGCAGGAACACCCGCACCTCGCAGCCCAGCGGGGTCAGCGCCCGGGGCAGGGCATACATGACGTCGCCGAGGCCGCCGGTCTTGACAAAGGGGTAGCATTCCGAGCCGATGAAGGCGATTTTGCGCGCCTGGTTGTTGACAGACATAGGCTAATTCTCCTTTGCGTGTTAATTCTGTTGGTATAAGTATAACACAAGCGCGGGGCTGAGGCAAGCATTAATTGGCGCGTGTTTCCAATATTTTGGAAACACGCGCCGTTCGGTACTGTCAAACTGTGCCTGTATTACTCGCTGACCGCAGCCACCGGCGGCGTGAATACCGCGTCGGCCTTGGCCACGGTGACGGCGATGGCCTGGGGTTTATCCGCCTCGGACGCCTTGAAATACACGGTGTATTCGCCCGCATTGACGGCGGTGGGAACCTGTTCGCTGTAGGTTTCGCCGTCCAGGGAATAGAGCCACGCGCCTTCCACGGTGACCAGCGCCTGCGCTTCACCGGTATAGGTCCGCGCATTCGGTTCGGGGCATAGGTCACGGCGGCCGGGGTGGGCGTGACCACCTCCAGGATCGTGTCCTTATTCACCGTGACGGTAAACTCGCCCGTGGCGTCATTATGGTTAGGCGCGCAGGCCTTGTAATAAAAGGTGCCGCTGTCGCTGACATCGGTGACAGTGGGCATTTCGCCATACGGGCCGTCCTGTGTCCTGCTGTAGGTGAAGGTCACGGGCTGCTTGTTCACCGACTTAACGGCAGTGGTGACCTTCGGGGTCTGGGCCTGGCCCGTATAGGTCAGGCCGTCCGGTATCACGTGCACGTTCGCCAGCGTGGCCTTGTCGATCTGAACGGTCTTGCTGCCCTCGACGGTGGTGTAATTGGTCTTTGTCACCCGATAGTCCTCACCGTTATAGGTAGGCGAGGGCTCCCAATCGGGATCAGGATCTTTGCCGTTGCCGCCTTTCGCGGCGCTGCCGCCGGTGGAGGTGAGGTTACCGCCGTTGACCTTGACAGTGCCATCCAAGCCCTTGCCGCCCTTGCCGCCCTTGCCGCCCTTGCCGCCGGTTGCGGTAACTGAACCGCCCATGACTGTGACGTCGCCGTTGATGGCTATACGGCCAGATTCGCCGTCGGTGCCGTTCTGGGCATAACCCCATTCTCTGGGGCTGTCGGCGCCCGCCCTGCCGTTGGCGCTGCTGACACGGATGGAGGCGCCGTTGACGATGATATTTCCCTTAAAGGTGCAGCTCCTGTAGTACGAGTTGTTGTCCTTGACGACCAGCGTACCTTTGCCGGAGACGGTGACGGTTTTGCCTTCCGCGTCGATTCCGCAGTTGACTGTCACCGTCACGCCCTCGTTGATCGTCAGTTCGATGTCGTTGGTTACGGTGACAGTGCCGTTGATCGTCATATCGCTGTCGAAGATCTGGTCCGCATCCCAGGTGACTCCGTCCGCATGCGCCGGCATGCCGATGGCTGGCAGCAGTCCGACGGCCATAGCCAGCGCGAAAAGGACGCACAGCAGCTTCCTTGCAGATCCCTGATTCATGTGTCCTTCCTCTTCAAATTGTGCCTTGTATGATCAAAAACGCGAGCGTTTCCAACACCATGGTAACGCTCGCCGTCTGTCCTGTATTCAGCTCTCCAGTATCCGCGCCAAGAACTCCCGGGTCCTCGGCTGCTCGGGGTTGGTGAAGATCACCTCGGGGGTATTGCTCTCCACGATGACGCCGCCGTCCATGAACACCACACGGTCGCAAACGTCCCGGGCGAAGCCCATCTCGTGTGTGACCACCAGCATCGTCAGCCCCGACGACGCCAGGTCCTTCATGACGGTGAGCACCTCGCCGACCATCTCAGGGTCCAGGGCGCTGGTGGGCTCGTCGAAGAGCAGCACGTCCGGGTTCATCGACAGTGCCCGGGCGATGGCCACGCGCTGCTGCTGGCCGCCGGAGAGCTGGCGGGGCTTGGCCTTGACGTACACGTCCATGCCCACCTTGCGCAGGTATTCCATGGCGGTGTTCTCGGCCTCGGCCCGGCTGCGCTTGAGCACCTTCATCTGGCCCACCACGCAGTTTTCCAGCGCCGTCATGTTGGCGAACAGGTTGAACTGCTGGAACACCATGCCCACGTGGGCTCGGTACATCTGCAGGTTGAAGCCCTCGCCCCGGATGCTCTTGCCGTGGTACAGCACCTCACCGCCGGTGGGCTTTTCCAGCAGGTTCATGCACCGCAGCAGGGTCGACTTGCCGGAGCCGCTGGAGCCGATGATCGAGACCACCTGGCCCTTGCGTACGGAAAAATCCACGTCCCTGAGCACCTCGTGGTCACCGAAGGACTTGCTCAGGTGGCGCACCTCGATGATCCTCTCAGCCTTGTTGTCAATCAATGCGCTCGCCTCCTCTGCCGATGAGCTCCACGTCCGGCACGGACTGGGAGCCGTGGATGGCGTAGTTGTCCGGGCCGTCCATCTTCTTCTCCAGCCAGCGCAGCAGGCGGGTGACGGTGAAGGTCATCACGAAGTAGACGCAGGACGTGATGAAGAACACCTCGAAGTATTTGAAGTAGGTGCCCGCGGCGGACTTGGACACGAAGAACAGCTCCGTCACGGAGATGACGTTCAGCACCGAGGTATCCTTGATGTTGATCACGAACTCATTGCCCAGGGCCGGCAGTATGTTGCGGATGGCCTGGGGCAGCACCACGTTCAGCATGCTCTGGCCGTAGGTCATGCCGATGGCCAGCGCGGCCTCCTGCTGGCCCGGGTCCACCGACTGGATGCCGCCGCGCACGATCTCCGAAAGGTAAGCGCCGGTGTTGATGGACACGATCACGAAGCCCGCCAGCAGGTGGGGCAGGTTGATGTGGAACACCGAGGCCATGCCGTAGAAGATGACCATGGCCTGCACGATCATGGGGGTGGAGCGGAAGATCTCGATGTACACGCCCAGTATGGTGCGCACGATCTTCAAAAACACATATCGCCCGACGCCGTCCTCCCGCTCGCAGGGCATGGCCCGGACGTAGCCCACGCCCAGGCCGATGATAAAGCCGACGACGGTGCCCGTCAGCGCGATCAGCAGCGTGGTGCCCGCGCCCTGCAGAAACAGCGTGCCGTAGGTTTTGATAAAGAAGAAGACCCATTCAAAGAAGCCGGATTGCGCGTTCGGCAATTCAATCAGACCTTTCGTGGTTGGTTTATATAACTACAATTGGACATTGAAAAACGGGACGCATCCCGTTTTTCAATGCCCAATTGCCTGTGTTCGGGTTATTCCGCGGACACCGGCTGGTTCAGCACGGCGTTGTCCATCAGTTCGTTGCGCGCGTCGGCGTCGATGCCGGCCAGGATGCCGTTGATCTGCTCGATCAGCTCACTCTGGCCCTGCTTCAGGGCGACGGCGATGGAGGTGTCCTCCTCGGAGGCCACGAAGCCGGGGGTCACGAAGGCCAGGTTGGCGTTGGCCGCGCAGGCGGACACCGCGCCGGGACGCTCGGAGATGTAGCCGTCGATGGCGCCGGAGGTCAGGGCGGTGATCATGGCCGGGAAGGTCTCCATGGCGGGCATCTTGTTGATGCCTTCCAGCTGGTCCAGCACAGTATAGTGGAAGGTGTTCAGCTGGGCGGTGATCTTCGCATTCGCGAAATCGGCCAGGGTCTGGGCGCCAGCGTAATCGCCGTCGGCACGCACGACCACCACCAGGTCGCTGTTGTAGTAGGCATCGGTGAAGTCAACGGTGATCTTGCGCTCGGCGGTGGGGGACATGCCCGCGATCACGGCGTCGATCATTTCGCTGTTCAGGGCGGGGATCAGGCCGTCCCACTCAATCTTCACCACGACCAACTCCTTGTCCAGGGCCTCGGCGATGCGCTTGGCGATCTCCACGTCGTAGCCGCCGGCATAGCCCATGCCGCCGTCGATGGGCACGCTGTTCTCGTCAGCCTCGACCTGGGTCCAGTTGAAGGGGGGATAGTCGCACTCCATGCCCACGCGGAACTGGCCCTCGGCGAAGGCGCAGGCGGAAAACAGCATGGCGATGGCCAGCAGGGTGACGATGATTCTCTTCATTGAAGTTGCCTCCTTGATGATTCTAAAAAACGATGACCGAAGTCCTATGCTCCGGTCACGCGACAACCGCCCGCAGGGGGCAATCATTTTTGAGATCAGAGATAGCGCTCCACAGCCGTCAGCGGCCATGACAGTGAACCGCATATTCTGCGATCCCCCAACCCGGCAGGGCTCCAACCTGCGGGCTTCGGCGGATTTCCCTTTCCCGCCGCGTCGCCGCCCCCGGACGGGCTCGACGGCGTTACTGATGAACCCCGCGCCTCTATCGATCATTCGTTTTTACTATATTATAAAGTCTGTTCTGCGTGTGTCAAGGGAATGTACGTAAATTTTGACGCGAATGTAATGCCGTAATCAAAGAAATCCGTCAAATCATCTTGATTTTATCGATGCAATGCGGTAATGTGTACGCAGAGCATGGCTTTGCCTTTCAGAGGAATGAGGATGATCTGACGGGACGGAATCGGAAAGGAGCAGCAGCGATGGCGTCGAGCAAAGCGTACCTGGCGTTTGTTTTGGAACAGCTTTCGGAGCTGGATGAGGTATCCTATAAGACGATGATGGGGGAATACATCATCTATTATCGCGGCAAGGTGGTCGGTGGCATTTATGACGACCGCTTTCTCGTGAAGCCTGTGAAATCGGCTATAGCGATGATGCCGAACGCGGACAGAGAGCTGCCGTACGAAGGCGCAAAGGAAATGCTTCTCGTTGAGAATGTGGAGAACAGGGCCTTTTTACGCGAGTTGCTGGAGGCGATGTACGATGAACTGCCGTTGCCGAAGAAAAGGAAATGAATGAATTGGGGGATTGCTCGGGCGTAGGCAAATACTGATTTGTCGCGCTGCGACAAATCAGTATTTGAGGGGTTAGGGGTTAGGTTTTAGGGGTTAGGGAGAACAGCGTCGCCTCCCAAAGCCTTCCCCAGCGACCGAAGGGAGCGGTTCAGGGGAAGGTGGGCCGCGA
>JAFRJF010000147.1 GCA_017432405.1 Clostridia bacterium
GCTCGAACGCTCGGTGAGGGTGACGGCCGCCGCGTTCGTCTCTATACGAGTCTCTGCTGCTGGGGCTCCCGTGTACTGGGGGCGCTTTTCGGCCTGCTCGTACTGGCGTTCCGGGGGCGCGTTCTGCGCTTTCTCGGCGTCAATGCGGAGATGTGGCCGTATGCGCAAAGCTATCTGACTGTTCTGCTTCTCGGAACGCCCGTCATGGTCTTCACCACAGCCTTCGGCAATGTGATCCGGGCGGAGGGCGCCGTCATGGAGAGTATGGTCGGTCATTTGCTCTCCACGGTCAGCAACATTTTGTTGGACCCACTCTTCATTTTGACCTTCCGCCGGGGCGTTGCCGGAGCGGCGGCCGCGACCGTGCTGAGTAATCTCTTCGGTGCGGCGTATCTGGTTCGGTATGCGCTTCGAAAAAGCGAGGGGATTTCCCTCTCGCCGCGCCTTGCCCTCCGCGCACCCTTGGAGCTTCGGCACATTTTGGCGATCGGGCTGCCCAACGGGACAAACAGCATGCTGACCAGCTTCGCCTCCGCTTTGGCCAACAAGCTGATGGTTCGCCACGGTACGCTCGCCGTCGCGGCGATGGCCGCGGCGGGAAAATCCACTACGATCATCACCATGGTGCAGATGGGCGTCTGCGTCGGCGTACAGCCCTTGCTGGCCTATCACTACGGCGCGAAGAATCTGCCCCGGATCCGCGAGATTCTGCGCAAGCTCGCCATTTTGACCGTCTCGCTCGGCCTGAGCATGACGCTTCTCTGCTTCTTTGGCAGCGAATGGATCATCTCGCTGTTTCTGAAAGATAAGAACGCGCTTGCCCTCGGGCAGACCATTATTCGGCTTCGTGTGCTGACAGGGCCGGTTATGGGATTATATTACATCAGCACGAATTTCCTGCAAGCCTCCGGGAATGCGAAGCGATCCACCTTTGCCTCTCTGCTGAGACAGGGGATTCTGCTCATCCCGCTGCTCTATCTGATGAACGCGCTCTTTGGCGTGCTGGGAAATGTCAGCGCCCATATGGCGGCGGATACCCTGGCGACGGTCATCGCCGTCTGTTTGGGCTTGAAGCAGCTAAACAAGCTGGAACAGCAAGAGAACGCAATGCAATCTGTTATCAATGGAGGAAAAACCGCATGAAAGACGCAAAGGATCTGGTCGCCGGCGTGGTCGGTCTCGGAAGCATCGGCGGCGGTGTGGCTACAAGTCTGGCAAACAGCGGGAGAAAGACCGTTGTTTATAACCGCACAGCGGGAAAATATAAAAATCATCCGGGCTGCCCGCCCGAGGAAGAGAGCCTGAAGGCGCTTGCGGAGAAAGCGGATATCATCATGGTCTCCGTTTTTGACTATCCGCAATGCCTTGAGGTGCTGGACGGGCCCGACGGTCTCCTGGCCAACGCCCACGAGGGGACGGTCATCGTTCTTCTCTCCACCGTGTCGGTGGATGAAGCGAAAACGATCGGGACGCTGTGCATGTCGCGCGGCGTCGGTTTTCTGGACTGCGGCGTGACGCCTGGTTCCAAGGCAGCGGAGAACGGCCTTGTCGGTATGATCGGCGGCGATGAGGCCACCTTTGCCTATGCCAAGCCCGTTTTGGACGACTGGTCCGCCGCCCCCATCCTCTGCGGCCCGGTTGGCTCGGGGATGCTTGTCAAGGTCTGCCGCAACGCCAACACCTTCTGCGTCTGGCGCGTGCTGACGGAAACCAGCCGGATCTGCGAAGCGGCCGGAATCGACCTGAACAAATATCTGGAGGTCTGTCTCGCCGCCGATGAGGTGGACAACCTGTTCTACAATGTGCTTCGGCACCGCGCGTCCACCAAGGACGGAAAGCTGCCAGAGAATCTGCGCGCGATGTACCCGAAGTTTATGAGCAAGGATCTCCATGCGTCTGACAGCATCGCCCGTGAGCTGGGTGTCAAAACGCCGGTGCGGGATCTCGTGATCGAGCTGATCCGGGACACGGCGGACCTGGTCTGATCGGAGGAAACGTGACATGGAGCAGCGGGAAGTGAAAAACTACTTCAAAAACCGTGACTTTGTGCATCAGATCGGTTTCTACGCGCCGGACTGGAAAGCCTTTGCCCTGGCGCATCATGAGCGCTTTGGTTCCGGCCCTTTCTATTACACCACAAACACCTTCGGAAGGCTGATTTATCGCGGGCGGGAGGTGGACTGCAAGGGGCTGAAATTCCATGCGGCCTACGGGGCCTGGGGTTCCCATTCGGTGGAGGTGGTTCAGCAGCAACCCATCGATGTGCCGACCATGTTCACGGACGGGAACGATATGACGCAGCCCGGCATGAACCACATCCACATGTTTGTGGAGGATCTGGGAGAAGCGGAACAGGCGTGCCATCTGCTGAATATCCCTGTTGTGACGATCGGCTATCCAGACATCGAAAATGCTCTGGCAAAAGCCAAAGCGACCGGTACAGATCCGGCCCCGATCCTGGCCAACGCAGACAAGCCCAGCTTCATGGTGGTGGATATGCGGAAGGATCTGGGCATGATGGTGCAGTTGATCCCGCCCCGTGCCGCCGCCATCCACAAGTTACTCCTTCAGGCCCGAAAGGATTGGGACGGAAAAACGGAGCTGTTTCGAAAATTGTAAGCAGATATCGAATCTCATTGAAAGAAGGCGCATTGAATGAATCGAACACTGAGAGCAGATGCCCAGGCCGTTGTTCAGGCAGCCATCTCCGCCGTACTGCCAGAGCAGGCGGTCTCCCATGCGCTGGCAGGCAAACGCTTTCCGGGGAGAGTATTCTTGGTTGCTTTGGGCAAGGCCGCTTATCGCATGGCGGCGGCCGCGCTGAATGTGCTGCCGGTTCCGGTGACGGACGGACTCGTCATTTCGAAATACGGTCATCTGGGAGATCCGCTGCCCGGACTGTGCTTCATTGAGGCCGGACACCCCGTACCCGATGAAAACAGCGTCAAAGCGGCGGAAGAAGCCCTGCGCATGACGGAAGATCTGAGAGCGGACGACACGGTGCTCTTCCTCCTGTCGGGCGGCGGCAGCGCTCTGTTTGAAAAGCCGCTGGTCCCGCTCGCGGAGCTGCGGGACATTACCGGGCAGCTTCTGGCCTCCGGGGCGGACATCGTGGAGATGAACACCATCCGCAAGCGGCTCTCTGCTGTGAAGGGCGGCCGCTTTGCCGCCCACTGCGCTCCGGCCCATGTGGAGGCGGTGATCCTCTCGGATATTCTGGGCGATCCGCTGGATATGATCGCCTCCGGCCCGGTGAGCCCCGACGCCTCGAGCTGCGCCGACGCGGGACGGATCGTCGAAAAACATGCACTGCAACTCAGTCCGCAGGCGCGTGAGCTGCTGAAAATCGAGACACCCAAGGCGCTTTCCAACGTGAATGCCCAGATCGTGGGCAGCGTGCGGGAGCTCTGCCGCGCGGCGGAAGGGGCCTTTCGGCGCATGGGCTATGAGACGGTATTCCTCACCAATCAGCTCGACTGCGAGGCGCGGGAAGCGGGGCGCTTTCTGGCGTCCATCCTGCGCGCACATGCCGCTTCCGGTAAAAAGATCGCCTTTCTCGCAGGCGGCGAGACCGTGGTGCATCTGACGGGCAAGGGTCTCGGCGGGCGGAACCAGGAGCTGGCGCTCGCCGCCGCGGAGGGCATCCGAGGGATGAAAAACGCCGCCGTCATCAGCGTGGGCTCCGACGGAACGGACGGCCCCACCGACGCCGCGGGCGGCTATGTGGACGGAGACAGCTTCGATGCGCTGAAGGCCGCAGGCATTGATGTGCACGAAGTCCTGCGGGAGAACGACGCCTATCACGCCTTGAAGGCCATCGGCGGTCTGATCGTCACCGGTCCGACCGGCACGAATGTGAACGACATTTCTGTTGCGCTGCTGAACTGAAGGAGGACATGAAATGGCACTGCATGTGATGGAGGAAGCCAAGCGCTGCCTCGGCTGCAAAAAGCCCCGCTGTCAGGAGGGCTGTCCGATCCATACGAACATCCCGGAGGTCATCCGGCTGCTGAAGGACGGAAAGCTCAACGACGCCGGCTGGATGCTGTTTGAGAATAACCCTTTGACCACGGTCTGCTCGCTGGTCTGCGACCATGAGCATCAGTGCGAGGGGCACTGCATCCAGGGTATCAAGGGAAGTCCCGTCCATTTCTCTATGATTGAAAACTACATTTCCACGACCTATGCCAATCAGATGGTCAAGGGGCCGACGGAGCCGAACGGCCGCAGGGTCGCCATCATCGGCGCGGGACCGGCGGGTCTCACCATCGCCATCATCCTGGCCCGATACGGCTACGGCGTGACGATCTATGACAGCCGGGATAAGATCGGCGGCGTCATGCGCTACGGCATTCCCGATTTCCGCCTGCCCGACGCGGTGCTGGACGACATCGCTTATCGCCATCTGGCGCTCAAGGGCAGTCGCTTCCGCCCCAACACGCATATCGGCAGCGCGCTGAACATCGACGATCTCTTCCGCGACGGGTTTCAAAGCGTGTTTGTCGGCGCGGGCCTCTGGCGGCCCAAGACCCTGCACATCAAGGGCGAGACCCTGGGCCATGTCGCCTTCGCCATCAACTACCTGGCTTCTCCCAAGGCCTTCCGTTTGGGGGAGCGCGTGATCGTCATCGGCTCCGGCAACTCCGCCATGGACTGCGCCCGCACCGCCATCCGAAACGGCGCCCAGTACGTCACGGTCTTCAACCGCCGTGACAAGATCGCCGCCAGCCAGTACGAATCCAGCTACGCCAAGCTTGAGGGCGTGAATTTCCAAATGATGAAAAGCCCGGTGGAGATTTTGGAAAACGGCGTTGTCTTTGCCGATAACGAGTACGACGAAGATGGCAAGCTCCGCGCGATCCCCGGCTCGGAAAAGCTCTACCCCTGCACGGGCGTCATTGTGGCGGTCAGCCAGGAGCTGAGCAGCAATATCATCAATACAACAAAGGGCCTCGAAAAGGAGCGCGGCATCATTGCCGTGGACGAGGACGGGCACACCTCCCGCCCCGGCGTCTTTGCGGCAGGCGATATTGCCCACGGAGCCGGTACGGTCGTCCATGCCGTCGCCACGGGAAAACGGGTCGCCGAGGCCATGCACGCATACATGCAGTCGCTGCCCCTACCCGGAGTTTCGCATTATGCTGACGCGCCTAAGGTTGAGATGTTTGAATCCTCAGTTATAGCAGAACAGTCGTTCTGAAATCTATATAATTTATTCAAGCCTCCATTAACGTGGGTGCTGTGAAGTAGACGATTTCAACCGTCAAGCTATAGATGCGTACACAAATAGGCGTCTGGAAACCTTAGTTCTCATGGTCTCCAGACGCTTGATTCATAATGAGGTTAACATTTGTTTGCGATTATTCAAAATGCATGAATTAACTCTA
>JAFRJF010000148.1 GCA_017432405.1 Clostridia bacterium
ATAACAGAGTGGCCAATGCCGGTGTCTGTTTCGCTTGATGCTCCTTCTGGTCGTCCAGGGTTAGTTCTACGTTATTTATCTGCTGTATCTCTTGACAAAGAGGTACTACATAACAGCCTTCCCCTTGGAGGGGAAGGTGGCCCGCGCCCTAAAGGACTTACTTCGCGGCGCCCTAAAGGACTTGCTTCGCTGCGCAGCGGGTCGGAAGAGGTGTCCACGCTGTGCGCAGTTCGTCTATTACGACTGAGGAACGGGGCATAGGGGGACACCTCTTCAGTCTGCTTCGCAGACAGCTTTCCCTCAAGGGGAAGCCTTTTGGGCGCGACGGCAGGTATTTTTCCTTAAGTTGATGACATTGGTTCAAAGGGAGAGCCACGCCACATTGGCTTCGCAGTACCTCAAAAAGCCCTCCGCGTCGATGCCGTCGATGCGCCGGTCCGTCTCGGCGATGATCGCCTCGATCTGCGCGGGCGCGTAGTTCAGAAGGCCGAGTATGGCCCGGATGTGAACGCTGCAAAACTGGCGGTAGCTGATATCCAGCTCGTCCTGGTGCACGAACAGGTGCATGGTGCCGCCCATGGCAAAGACGATGGCGGTCTTCAGCTGCCGGTAGGAAAAGGTGTGCTCGCCGCAGTAGCGCCTGAGCCAGCTGCAGATCGTCTCCACCCATGCGTCCAGGCACTCCGGCTGCCTCACGGAGGAGAGCAGGAACCGGCGCAGCTTGTAATTGCCGGCGACGCCCTTGAAAAACAGCATGTTGAAATCCGAGATGCCCTGGAACATCTCCGCATCCTGAAAGTGAAGCGTCTCCATATACGCGGACGAGGTGTCCAGAAGCTCGTTGAGCATCGTCTTCACGATCTCGATCTTCTGGGTATAATAATGCTGGAGCAGCGATTTATTGATACCGGCAGCCCTGGCGATATCGCTCAGGGATACCTTGTCATACCGTTCCTCTCCGAACATGCTGTAGGCGACGGTCAAAATCTCTTCCCTGCGCTTCGTGTTCCTGACTGCCATGAGTCCCTCCTGGAATCCTGTTGAATGTATTATGGCGCGAATCCGCGCCAGAGTACCACCGGAAGCGTGAATTATCCCTCTCTGAGCCCCGGTGATGCCTCACTTGACCCCCACCTGGAATTGGTACACCCGCCTGTATTTCCCGCCATTGAGCGACAGGGCCATGTTATAGCCGTTGTTGAAGCCCGAGCCGATCAGGCTCTCGCAGCGGGAGAGGGTGTAGACCTCGTAGATGTAGTTCACCGTCGTGTCCTCCACGGCGTCCTGATAGTGCTCCGGGGCATTGGATTTCTTTTCAAGCTCCGAGATCAGCGTCACGTCCTTGAAATCGGAAACCGCGAACCGCTCCTGGGAAATCGCCCGCAGCTTCTTCCCATAGCGCTGCTTCATCTTCTCATAGGCGTCGCGGTCCTCGGTGGCCAGGAACACGATGTCATAGCCATCCTCCTCGATCCACCGGTCGATCATGGGCATCATCTGCTCCGGCGTCGCCTGCTGATACATGCCCATCAGCTTGCTCACCACATAATCCGAGCCGCGGATCAGCACGCCCAGCGCCTTCCTGCCGCCCAGCACCGCTTCGGCGTATTCCTCCAGCTGCGCCCTGAATTCGGGCCGGAAGACGTCTGCCTCGATGCCCTGGCCGTACTGCTGGAACTGCCAGGTGGTGACCAGGGGCGTCATGTTGTCCGCGACGACGGTGTTTTCCCCGTCGGCATCCGCCGGACGTCCGTCCACGGCGAAATACCGCATCAGCAATTCATCGGAATACCGCGAGCTGCCCGGCGATAGAAAGGCCCTCCATCCCTTCCGGGAAAACAGCCGGTTATAGGCGTAGACCCGGTTCAGTATGGCGCCCAGCCCAAAATCCTTGTACAGGATCATCTCCACGTAGCGGATCTGTTCGAAGGGCTTGTCGGTCAACCATTGCCAGAAGAACACATTGTGAAACGCCGGCATGGAGCTCATATAGCTGTAGTCCCTGCGGGTGTATCCCATCTCGTTGATGCCGGGAATCACATACAATGTGGCGCTGTCCTTCGTCCGGGCATCCTTCGGAAGCGCTTCCACGATGTGCAGGCGCTCCGATGCCGGCAGGAACCAGCGCGCCCGGGCGTCCGTGAACCAGACCTGCGCCTGCGTATGCTTTAAAAGGAGCCTTGCGCAGACGAGGGCATATTCGTCGATCGCCTCAAACATCGCCTCGTCAAAGGCCTTCAGATAGTCCAGGTACAGCTTGTCGGCGTCCGACTCGTCATAGCTCAGGTACGGCGGAAAGACGTCCTTTCCATCCGTCATTTTGAGGTAAGCCCTGGCCTCTGCCGGAAAGAGGTCCATATTCCTGGTGTACTCCAGCACATAATCTTCGCCGTTCGGGTTCGACACGCGGAAGCGGGTCTCCCCCTTCGCGGCCCATGCGAGGGCATCATGGAAGACCCCGTCCCCATGGTGAAGGGTGCGCAGCCCTTCGTCCCCGGGCGTCGCTTTCAGGACATTCAGCATGATATGATACCTCCATCTCTACGTCCGTGTTTTCTCCTGCGCATTCGCCCTATTCTACCATACATTCCACAATACTGTCCACCTTCAAATCCCAAAAACATCAGACAGGGCAAAGGAAAGCCCGGACGCCGCGCTGCCGATCCCTCCGTCGGGCTTCGGGGCTCAGCCGTTTCCCGACGCGCAAGCGCGGTCTGCCACTATGCGCGGCATATATTATATTATTATTGTAACATTTCAGATATGGCGTTTCGACCGCGCATGCTGTATATTGGAATATTATAAGGTGAGCGCCGTCATTTCCCGGCGCAAAGGGACGGGCATGCAATTGACGATGTGAGGGATGATACCATGGAGCTGTCAGAGATCAACCTTCGGGACCCCTATGTGCTCAAACATGAAGGCCTCTATTACCTCTACGGCACCCGCGGGGCGACCTGCTGGGGACCTGCGGACGGCTTCGACGCCTACGTCAGCGCCGACCTGGCGACGTGGTCCGCGCCTACGGTCGTCTTTCACAACGACGGCAGCTTCTGGGCGGACAGGGACTACTGGGCGCCGGAGGTCCATCCCTACGGCGGCGCGTTCTATATGCTCGCCTCGTTCAAGGGCGCCGGACGCCGCCGGGGCACCGCCATACTCCGCGCCGAATCCCCCCTCGGCCCCTTCCTGCCCTGGTCGGACGGTCCGGTGACCCCGAAGGACTGGGAATGCCTGGACGGCACGCTCCACCTTGACGGGGAAGGCCGCCCGTGGATGGTGTTCTGCCACGAATGGGTGCAGGCCGGGGACGGCTCGGTTTGCGCGCTGCCACTGACGGAGGACCTCCGCGCCCCTGCCGGGACGCCGAAGGCGCTGTTTCACGCCTCAGAGGCGACCTGGTGCAAGCGCATGCGCCATTCCTCGGGCATGACCGGCTACGTCACCGACGGCCCCTTCCTGTGGCGGCTGGCCGACGGCAGCCTGGTCTGCCTCTGGGCCAGCTTCTCTGAAGGCGGCTACACCCAGGCCCAGGCCCGCTCCGAAAGCGGCGGCATCGACGGTCCCTGGCGGCAGGTGACGCCCCTGTTCATGGAAAACGGCGGTCACGGCATGGTGTTTCGCGGGCCGGACGGCGGGCTCCGGCTCGCGCTTCACAGCCCCAATGCCCACCTGGAGGAACGCCCCCGCTTCTTCCCCGTCCAGGAGCGCGACGGACAGCTGTGGCTGTGCGACGCCCAGGACCGATGATGATAGCGAAAAGCCCTGTCATGAGAGGAGTGCTGGCATGCTGCCCCCCGTAAGCTGTTCCTTTTCCTGCGAGGATGCGCAGATACAGAGAATCCACGATGAAGCGGAGCGCAAGTGCCGCCTGAACCTGGCCGACTTTGCCGGGGACCGGGTGCTGGTGGAGGGCGGCGGCTATGAAAAGATCTGGCTGGAGACCCAGCCCATGGGCGGCGAGATGTACGCCCTGCGCGACCTGACCGCCGCCGTCAACAACAGCCTGCTGTTTATGCGCCACCAGCGCCCGGACGGACGGCTGCCCGGCTCGATCCAGTGCCTCGACGGCCACGTGGCGCCCCAGTTCGACAAGCTGCAGGGCTTTTGCTTTCCCGATCCTGCCCTGAACCTGTACTACCTGCTGGGGCGGGACGGGGACTGGCTGGACGCCCTCGCGGACTGCCTGGAGCGCTTCGACGCCTGGCTGTGGAAGAGGCGCGCCCTCGGCACGGACGGGCTGCTGTCCGCCTTTTGCGTCTACGACACCGGCGAGGACAACGCCCTGCGCTATGGCGACGCCCCCTGCTGGTGGCCGGAGGATGCGCCGCCCCGGGGCTATTCGGTGGTCCCCATGGCTTCCATGGACGTCACCTCCTATTCCTTCTCGTGCCGGGATACCCTGGCGAAAATCAACCGGCTTCGGGGCGCGGAGGGTGACGCCGGGCGCTGGCAGCGGGCCGCGGACGCGGTGGCAGCGGCCCTGCGTAAGGCGCTTTGGGACGAACGTCGCGGCGCCCTGTACGACCGGGACCACAGCGGCAGGACGGTGGACGTGCTGTGCCACAACACGCTGCGCTGCATGTACTGGGGCAGCATATCCCCCGACATGGCAGAACGCTTCGTCCGGGAGCACCTGCTCAACCCCTCGGAGTTCTGGACGCCGATGCCTCTGCCCAGCGTGGCCGCGAACGACCCCGCCTTTCGCAACGCCCCGGAGAACAACTGGAGCGGCCAGTGCGAAGGGCTGACCTTCCAGCGGGCCATGCACGCCCTCGAGCGCTATGGCTATGAAAAGCTGGTCACGCGGCTGGGACGCCGATTCCTGCGCGCCATCGCGGAGGCCGACTGCGCCTTTACCCAGCAGTTCGATCCCTTCACCGGCGCGCCCTCCCGGGTGGGGCTGGTTTCCCACGCGCCTGTCCCGCCGGGCTCTGACGAGCCCTTCCAGGACGGCTACGGGCCGTCGCTGCTGTCCGCCCTGGGCTTCATCGAGCGGCTGTGGGGCATCGGGCTGCGCGGGGGCGAGGCGCGCTTCAGCCTGTGCGGCGGCCTGCCCTGCGCCTGCGAGGTCCATTGGAACGGGCACGATTACCGCCTCGAGTCCGACGGCGCGAAGGCCGTCGCCGTTGCCGACGGTCGGGAGGTCTACTCCGGGGCCTGCGGGGTCCGCGTCGTCGCCGACGAAACCGGGGCGCTGCGCAGAATCGTGCCCATAGAATAAATAAATGCATCGGAGGTAAAAAATCATGCTGACCGTCAATGCGCGCAAGCGGGGCTTCCTTCGGGATGGAAAGCCCTTTTTCTGGCTGGGCGACACCGCCTGGCTGCTGTTTCACAAGCTGGACGACAGGCAGATTGAAACCTACCTGACGAACCGGGCGCTCAAGGGCTATACGGTCATACAGGCCACGCTGGTTCACAAGCCGGGCTATGCCTCGCCGGACGGCGCACGGGCCCTGGTGGACGACGACTTTTCCCGCCCCGACGAAAGCTCCGCCTATTGGCAGCACGCCGAGCGGGCGGTCCGCCTGGCCGGCGAGCTGGGCCTGGTGATGGCGCTGCTGCCCTGCTGGGGCTGCTTCGCCCAGGACGGCGCGCTGAACCCGGAGAACGCCGCGATCTACGGCGACTTCCTGGCCCGGCGGCTGGGCAAATATGAGAACGTCATCTGGCTGCTGGGCGGCGACGTGCGCGGCAGCGCCGCGCCGCAGACCTTCGAGGCCCTCGCCCGCACCCTGAAAGAGCAGTGCCCGGATCAACTGATCGGCTTTCATCCCTTCGGGCGCTGCTCCTCGTCCCAGTGGTTTGCCGGCGCAAACTGGCTGGATTTCCACATGTTCCAGTCCGGCCACCGGGATCGCGGCCAGCGCACCCTCGGCGCGTGGGACGATAACGCGGTCAGCGACGAGGAATGGATGGGCGAGGAAAACTACCTCTACGTATTCCGGGATCTGGCGTGGGACGACAAGCCCACGCTGGACGGCGAGCCCTCCTACGAGGAGATCCCCCACGGACTGCACGACCCGTCAAAGCCCTACTGGACCGACCGGCAGGTGCGGCGCTACGCCTGGTGGAGCCTGCTCGCCGGCGCCGCCGGCTTCACCTACGGCCACAACGCCATCATGCAGTTCTGGGACGGGGTCGGCACCCCGGATTTTGGCGTCCGCCAGCACTGGGACGTGGCGCTGCACGCCCCCGGCAGCCTCCAGATGAGGCACCTGCGCAGGCTGATGGAGGCCATCGACTGGCAAGAGGGCCGAAACGAGCAGGCCCTCCTCGTGGACGACAGCGGCGTGGAGGACGCCCGCAACCTGTGCTTTTTGACGCCCGTCGCCCTCGCGGTGTACACCTATACCTCACGGCCCTTCGGGGTGCGCCTGGACGATCTGCCCTTTTCCCCCGCCGCCTTCTGGTACAGCCCGAAGCTGGGCGGGGTGAGCGCCTTTACCCTCCCCGCCGACGGGCGCTTTGAGCCCCCCGCCGACCGGGAGGCGGCCCGGGAGGACTGGGTGCTGCTGCTGGTGGATAAAAAGAACCTGGACAGCGTACTGTCCAGGCTTGTGTAGCCGGGTTTGGATTTGGTCATCCCTTCAGCGCGCCCGCGGTCACGCCGTCCATCAGGTATCGGTTGAAGAACAAAAACAGCAGGAACACCGGGATCAGGGACAGGGTGGACATGGCGAACATCGGGCCGAAATTGGTGCCCTGGGCGTCCGCAAAGCCCTTTATGGCCAAGGAGACCGTATACAGGGCCGGCTTTGACAGGTACAGCAGCGGCCCCATGTAATCGTCCCAGATCCAGTAGAAGGATATGACGATGGTGGTGATGATCGACGGGCCCAGCAGCGGCAGTATGATCCTCGCAAAGATGGAATACTTGTTGCAGCCGTCGATCATGGCCGCCTCGTCCAGCTCCCTGGGCAGGCCGCGTATGAACTGCATCATCATGTAGATGAAGAAGGGCCAGCCCAGGAACTTGGGCAGTATCAGCGGCACAAAGCTGCCCACCAGGCCCAGCCGGTTCCAGATGATGTACTGGGGGATCATCAGCACCTGGCCCGGCAGCAGCATGGTCATGATCATGGCCGTAAACCACAGCTTGCGCCCCTTGAAATCCACCCGGGCCAGCGCGTAGGCCACCATGGCCGAGGAGATCACCGTGCCCAGCGTGCCCAGGCAGGATACGACGATCGAGTTTTTGAAGTAGGTGGCAAAGGTCAGGCTGCCGCTGCCCCGCCAGCCGTCCGGGTAGTTCTGGAAGACCCACTTGCTCGGAAGGAAGGGCGCGTTCGTGCCCAATATCTCGCTCTTCATCTTGAACGAGGAGAGTATCATCCAGATCACCGGATAGATCATCAGCAGTCCGAACGCGACGACGAACACGTGATAGATCACATTGTTGATTGCTCTGCGCTTCTCCATGTCCGCCACCTCAGCTCTCATAGAACGTCCAGTGGGACGAGGTCTTGAAGATGATGCCCGTCACCGCGGCCATGATCAGCAGCATGACCCAGCTCTGGGCGCAGGCATAGCCCATGTGCTGGTAGGAGAAGCCCTCCTTGAAGATGTTCAGCGCGATGTAGTTGGTGGCGTAGTTCGGGCCGCCGTCCGTGATGATCTGCGCCTGCGTGAAGGTCATGAAGCCGGAGATCAGCTGCATGATCAGGTTGAACAGTATGATCGGCGAAAGTATGGGCAGGGTGATCTTGAAAAAGCGCTTCACCGCGCCCGCGCCGTCGATCTCCGCCGCTTCATAGTAATCCCTGGGGATCTGCTTCAGGCCCGAGGCGAAGATCAGCATCGACGAGCCGAACTGCCACGCGTTGCACAGCACCAGCGGCAAAAAGGCCCAGGTGGTGGAGCCGAAGAAGTTGAAGCCCTGCACGCCCAGGGTCTTGATGAGGCTGACCACAGGGCCACGGCTGCCGAACAGCTGCTTCCATACCAGCGCCACGGCGACCGAGCCGCCGATCAGCGAGGGAATGTAATAGACCGCCCGGTAAAAGCCCTGAAGTTTGGTGGGCCGGGTCAGCAGCATGGCCACCAGCAGCGCGAACACCAGCTTCAGCGGCACGCCGATGACGACGTACTGTATCGTCACCAGTATCGAGTTCCGAAAGGTCGCGTCCTTCAGAAGGTCGGCATAGTTTTTTAGCCCGATCCATTCCGGCAGGGCCGCGATCTTGTAATTGCAAAAGGAATAGTACAGGGACAGCGCCATGGGAACCAGCGTCAGGCATAAAAAGCTGATGATGAACGGCGCGGCAAACAGGTAGCCCACGACGTTGTCATTGTGCAGGAAGCTGCCCCTTTGCTTCCGGGTTTCAGCTTGCATCACTCGGCCCTCCTTTGAAATACGCAGGACGCCGTGAAACGACGTTTCATAGCGTCCTGCGGTCGCTTATCAGGTCACTTGTAGATCACGCCTGTCAGAACTTGGCCCAGATCTGCTGCGCTTCGGCCCAGAACTGGTCGGCGGCTTCCTGGGCGCTGGCGAACTTGCCCTCGGCCAGGCCCTGGAAATAGGTCTTCTTCAGCACGTCGGAGATCTCCTCGTTGGCGGCGGGCTCCGCGGGGCTGGAGTTCGCGGCATCCGGCATGGAGCCGATCAGGTCGATGATGGTATAGACCTTCGCGGTCACCTCGTTGGTCAACTCGGTATCCGCCTTCAACGCGGCCAGCACCTCGCTGTTGATGGAGACGCCGCGCTCGCAGTTCAGGATGCGGTTGGCCTCGATGCTGTTGACGAAGAAGTTCAGGAAGTTCGCGGCCATCTCCTTGTCCTCGCAACCCTTCCACATGCTCATCTCCTGGCTGGAGCGCACGACCATGCCGCTCTGGCCATCGGCGTGTACCCGCGGGATGGTGGCCAGCTCGAGGGTGATGCCGCTCTCGGCGGCGACATTGCTCAGCGCCTGGAACTGGTTGGAGGACAGCATGACCATGGCGGCGTCGCCGAAGGCGATCCAGTCGGCCTCGATGTTCTGGCCGATCTCGTTCTGGATGCCGTAATCGGCGATGGCGCCCTCCTTCTGCAGGGCGGTCAGCAGCTCGAAGATGTAGGCCAGGGGCTCGGTATCGCCGCCAAAGGCGAAGTCGGAGCCGTCCATGGCGTAGAAGTTGTAGCCCTCCTTCCACTGGGTAACCGTGGAGAAGGCCAGGGAGTTGTACTCCAGCGTGGTGACGGCGGGATTGCCGGTGGCCTCGTGGATCTTGCGGGCGGCGTCGGCGAAGTCGTCCCAGGTCCAGTTCTCGGTGGGATAGGCCACGCCGGCCTCGTCGAAGATCGCCGGGTTATAGGCGAAGCAGCGGGCGTTGGTGCCGTTGGACATGCCGGTCACGTCGCCGTTGGCCTGGTTGATGGTCGTGGCGAGCATCGCCTCGCTGATCGCGGTGGTGTCGATGGTGCCGTCCTCGATCCAGGCGTTCAGGGGCTCGATGGTGTCGTAGTAGGTCAGCCAGTTATTGCCCATCTGGAATACGTCGGGCAGGTCGTTGGCGGCCATCTTGGCCTGGAACTGGGTCCAGTAGGTGCCGCCGTCGTAGTACTCGAATTCAACGGTCGCGCCGGTCTTTTCCTCCCAGAGGTGAATGACCTCCTCGGTCATGCGGGCGCGGGTATCGGAACCCCACCACATCAGCGACAGCGTCTTTCCGCTGTAGTCGGGATACTGGTAGCCCTCCGCGTTGACGTTGTTCCACCCCTCCGCCTTTTCAGCGAAGGCGGGCATGGCACAGAGCATCGCAACCACAAGCAGCAGGGCAATGACGGTCTTCTTCATAAACGACATCCTCCTCTTTCATTTTGTTCAACTTGTTTCGACCACAAATACAGCAAAACTTACAAGTTTCAGCTCATATTATAATGGTATTATTCCCATATGTCAAGTATTTGTTTAAGGATATACCACCACATATGCCATTGATTTGGCCGATCACAGCGCGCGAAGCTCCAGAATGTCGCCGGGGCGAGTCTCGATTTCCAGTATGTCCCCTTCAAACGCCTCGCCGTTGACCGCCGCAGCGCTGCCCGGCCACGGGTTTTCCAGCCTCAGCCGTCCGCCCACGGGGCAGCGGATGCGCGCCTGCGACACTGCGCCCTCCCGAAGCGCCGCGTCCACCACGAAGCCGCCCCGGGCGCGCAATCCGAAGAAGGCTGCGTTGGCCATCGCCTTCCTCGGCCACACGGGGAACAGCCGGATCGTACCCTGGTGGGACAGCAGCATCATCTCCTGAAGCGTGTTGGGCACGGTGGAGAGGTTCTCGATGCCGTGGGGATTGCCCTTCACGAATCCGTTGGGCATGCCCGTCTTTGACAGCTTGGCCTTCAGTTCCCGAATGATGCACTCCGGGTCGTAGCCCACGCGCACCGCCGCCGGAAAGAACAGGCACCCCAGGTTTGTGGCGTTCCAGGCGCCGCTGGCCGTCACCTGGTCGGAGGGGTTCTCCCGGCCTGCCAGCGCGTGCTCCATCTCAGACAGCGCCGCAATGGTATTGCGGGCCACGGCCAGCTCCTCCGCCGGGGAATCCAGGCCGATGGCGCCCGCCGGATAGATCTGCATCACATTTCCGGGGAAGTTCAACGACCACTTGCCGCCCCTGCCCTCGTTCAGGAACACGGGCATTTGCTTCATGGCCTCGGGCAGGAGTGCCTGCACGGTGAGCCCGCCCTCGTTCCAGAGCGTCGGGTTCTCCCCTATCTCCCCGATCGTGCCCACAGGGTAGGGGGCCAGCTTCTTCAGGATGTCCCGCCACGCTTCCCTTCGCGCCGCGTCCGCCCCCAGCCATTCGCTGGCGTCGATCATGTCGGCAAAGAAGCTGCGCAGGTAGCCCAGTGTGTTGGCCGGGTCCTCGGGCACGCCGTTTTCCAAAATGTCCCGTGTGACCCGCTCGTGCATGCCGTCGTCCACCACGTGGAGCACGCCGTCCCGCTCCACCAGGTCGTGCTCCCAGAACTCCGCCACGGCGCTCAGGTACGGGTAGACCCTCATGAGGTAGTCACGGTCCATGGAGAGCCGCCAGCGCAGCAGCATGTTCAGCGCGCCGTGCACCGCCGGGGATTTCATGTGCAGAAGCAGCGCCTCGCTGACCATGCCGACAGGCCCCAGGCCCAGGGGCAGATAGACGCCGGGATGCTTCAGCAGCCGGAGGCTCATCTCCCGGCCGATGTCCAGCATGGCCAGATAAGGGGCGTCGTGGGGGTCGGACTGCTCAAAGTGCCCGGACGCCAACAGCCCCAGGTAGGGCGACTGATGGTTGTAATTGATCTTGTAATTGCCGTTCCAGGCCATGCGGTCGAACGTGGAGATGCCCAGTATGTTCGGCGGATAGTCCGGGTCCCTGGAGAGGCTGGCCAGCATGTACTGGGACAGGTAATAGTACGTCATCAGCTGGGCATCTTCCACCCGGATGCCGGAGGTGCCCCAGAAGTCGCGCCACCAGCGCTCGTGGGCCCCGCGCAATCCCACCAGGTCGCTGCCGGTGATCCAGCGGGCGCGGGAGCGGGCATATTCCACGGGCCGCGCCGTCTTGGCCCAGCTTCGCAGGGCGACGACAAACTCAAGCCGCTCGCCGGGGCGAAGGTGGGCGCGGGTGTCCTCCCGGCCGAGGAACCGCGCCCCATAGGCCAGCCGGGTCGGCATGTCCACGCCATCCGAAAACTCCCGCCAGCCCCAGGCGACGCCCCGGCTGACGTTGCGCACCTGCAGGGGCCTGCCGCCCACGAGTCCCTTGAAGGTCCCCGAGAGCATTTCATCGTCCTCGCAATCCCCCATGCAATCCACGAAGTCCTCGCAGCCCTTGCCCGGCTCGTTGGGAAACAGGAATTCAAAGGACAGGTCGCACTCCAGGTCGCCTTCAAAGGTCACGACCAGCACATTCTCCCCCGCTGCCACCCAGCTGTCGACGTGCAGCGCCCTGCCGTCCGGCAGGGCAAAGGTGGCATGGGTGGTGGCGTCTTCAAAGGACTGGGTGACGTCATAGGAGGCCTCCGCCAGCCGGGGAATATCGAACACCAGCCGTCCCAGCGGGCGGGGGCTGCCGAGGGCGAGGGCGCCCTCCCGCTTGGCCACGCCGTTGTCGTGGAAGAACTCGTAGTTGGGATTTGAGGTCATCTGCCAGAAGTCGTTGGTCGTCAGCCAGAACTGGGGCCATCGGGGCGGGCCCGCAAAGGCGGCCAGCATGTCGCCGTTGCCCAGCACGGGCGCGTCGATCTTCGTTCCCGCGTGGGCCCAGACGCGCCATCGGCCGCCCCCGGAGACGTCCACGCCCCCCGACGGAACCAGCCTGGGGGGCTGGGTGAAGTGATTGTGCAGGTCTTTGACGTAATCCATATTACATGCTCCCCCGGAAACGATGTCCGCTTCTGTGCGTTCTTTGGGTGTGCGGTTTTTCATTTTACTGCAGGGTTCACCGAAGATCGCCCCGCGGCAAATCGGTTTTGCCCGTCGTGCCCATCAGGTATTCCCGCAGCACCGCCATGCCCGGGGTCGGCACGCAGTAGATATCCCGCCGGGTCGGCAGCTCGGCCCAGGTGGTCTCCAGGTCGAACCAGTCCACCCGGGAAACCTCCTCCCTCTGCAGGGTCAGGCTGTCGGCGTCCACCGGCTCCCGGTACACGTAGACGTGGGAAAGCTCGTTGTCCCGGAACAGGCGGCCATGGAACACCTTCTCATAGCGGATATCGAAGGTGCCGGCATAGTGCAGCTGCTCAGGCTTCGCGTGGATGCCCAGCTCCTCGGCCAGCTCCCGCAGCGCGGATTCCAGCGGCGCGTCCCCCGCCGGGATGTGGCCCGCGGAGGAGGTGTCGTACTTGCCCGGGAAGGAATCCTTGTTATCAGAGCGCTTTTGCAGCAGCACCTGCCAGCGCCCGCCGACCCGGCGCACCACCCAGACGTGGGCCGTGCGATGGCGGATGCCCTCCCGGTGGGCTTCTGCCCTGGACACGATCGCGCCGGTGGGTTCGCCCCGTTCGTCGCAGACGTCGAAGTACTCCATGCCCGCACGCTCAGCCAGGACCAGCCGCCCGAAGCACTCCGGCCGATGGAAGTCCGGCTGGGGAGCCTCGATGGGGCTCCAGCTGCCAAAGTGGGGATGGATCGACTCGTCGCAGCTGTAGAAGCTGGCCCGGATGGGAAGGCTTCGGTCAATGGGCCGTCCGAACAACGCCTCCAGCCACTGGAAGGGTACCGTATAGGCCACGGCCCACCAGCGTCCTTCGTGCCGGGAGGCCTGTATGTCCATGCCCTCGGGACAGGCTTCCAGCACCCTGCGATGCTCCCGGTCCGGGCCGATGCCGATCAGCGCGGCGCCGGCGGCGTTGACCTCGATGTTCACGTACCCGGGGTCGTCCCCAAAGGGCTGGAGGAAGCACTCCAGGCAGCTGTCCGTCCACACCGGGCCGCCGAAGGCCGTCACCCGCCCGGAAACCGTCGCTTCATGGGCGCACAGCAGCACCCGGATTCCCGCGTCGTCCCAGGCCAGGTACGCCCGCGCCTCGGGCCGGTAGTCCCCACCCCAGGGATAGCAGTCGATGGGCGCAAAGGCGCCCCGGCAGAAGGGCTCCACGTCCGGGTCGAAAACGCGCCCCGCCAGCGCGGGCAAGGGGGCGACAGAGGGATAAATGATATATGTTCTCATAGGCATATCTATCGTTCAGGTCGATAAGCGCATGCAGGGGCGCCGAAACGGCGCCCCTGTATTGTTACATGTATTCTACTCCACCGCCGGCGCGCTGACGCTCCAGCTGCCGTCCGAACCGCGCACATAGGCTTCGTCGGTGTGCAGCAGGTCGTAGGTGGCGCTGTCCACCGGCTGGCCCTGGGCGTTGCTCAGGGTCACGGTCTCGCCCTCGCTGGACAGGCGGAAGCTGGTGTGCAGGTGTCCCGCGTCCTCCACCCGGTTCAGGCCGGAGCAGTACACCACCAGCGTGCCGCCTCCCGGGATGACCACGCCCTGAGGGAACTTCCACAGCCGGGGCAGCCGGGGCGTGTCGGAAAGGTACCAGCCGCCGATGTCCATCGCGTCGCCGGAGGTGTTGCGCAGCATCACGTAGTCATGGACCACGCCGCTTCCGTCGGGCCGCAGCTTGCTGTTGGAGGCCACGATCTCGGCCAGCTGCACCGGTGAATTCTGCACCACGCTGGTGAGAGCCCGGTAATTCTCCTCGGTGTTCAGCATGCCGGGGGTGGGCTGCTCGCTGACGGCCCAGTGATCCCGATCCACCCGCGCATAGGCCGTGTTTTCGGACAGGGCGGGGATATTTACGGTGTCCACCGCCACGTCGGCGTCGTTGAACAGCATCAGCACGTCGCCGCCGGAGGACAGCCGGAAGGGGGCGTGCAGCTCGGCGCTGCCGTCCTCGTCCTGGAGGGTGCTGTCGGCGTACACCACCAGGCCCTGGCCCGCCTCCAATACCAAATCAGGGAACACGAACACGTTGCCTGCCTTGGCGTTCTTGGCCAGCACATAGCCCCGCAGGTTCACGGGCCTGGAGCTGATGTTGGCCACCTCCACCCAGTCGGGCGTCTGGCCGTTGTCGTCCACCAGCACGCCGCCGTTGGCGGACATGATCTCGTTGAGGCGGATCGGTCCCTCGCCGTGGATCTCGGAGATCTGGGCGGCCACCGGTCGCTCGGCCCGATCCTCGATGCCCGTCAGCATGAAGCCGTTCGGCATCAAGCCCTGCAGCAGCAGCCCCGCCACGATGATCAGCGCGCACACGCCCACCAGTGGCAAAAAGCCCCTGGGCAGCGCCCCGGAGGACGGGCCGACGGGCCTCCTCGACGGCGCGCCGCCACCCTGGCGCGGCGGGTTTGACGGGCGACGGGGCGGCTGTTGGCGCTGTCCCTGCGATGCCGGACGGCTCTGGGCGGGTCGCTCGTTCTCCAGGGAGCCAAAGCGGCTTGACGCAGGACGCCCCTGTGTCGGCCTGTTGTATTGAGACAAGAGGTGTTCACCTCCAATGGATGATGAGTTGGGCAACTACTGATTTATCGGCAAAGCGATAAATCAGTAGTTAAATCGCTTCCCCGTTATAAGCCACCAAGGTCGCGTCATACACGCCGGGCAGGGCGCGCAGCTTGTTCAGCAGCGCGTCGGGCTTGTCCACGCGCACCTCGTAGGTGGCCTCGATGCCGTTGGCGGAGACGGTCTTGCTCTTGAGCTGGGTGACCTTCAGGTTGTTCACCAGCTGGTTGGCCTGGCGCTCGGAATCCTCGGACATGCGCACCACCAGCAGGTAGCTGTTCAGCCCCTTGGACTGGATGTGCACCAGCACGGTCAGCAGCAGGCCGATGCCCACCACCGCGCAGGCGGTCAGGAAGAACTGGCCCGCGCCCAGCAGGATGCCCATCGTCAGCGCCCAGAACATGTAGGCGGTATCCAGCGGATCCTTCACAGCGGTGCGGAAGCGCACGATGGACAGCGCGCCGACCATGCCCATGGACAGCTGGATCGATTCGCGGATACACATGACCACCGGGCAGGTGATCAGCGTCATCATCACCAGCGTGAGGGTGAAGTTGTTGGAGTACATCACGCCGCGATAGTTGCGCCGGTAGATCCATGCGATAAACAGGCCCACGGCCAGTGCCAGCACCAGCGATACCAGGATCGTCGGGAACGACGCCGGGGTGATGGTCTGGGAGCTGAAGAGGTTGGAAAAGATGCTGTTCATGGGGATTCCCTCCTGTGTGTTGAATATTTAAAGGAAATAATCATCCAAGCGGTTCGTATCTGCGGCACAGCACGTACTTCGACACGGCGCTGCGCTCGGCCTCCACGCCGTGGAGCAGGCCCGCGATGTAGCCCGGCAGATAATTGTTGAACTTGACCTCCAGGATCTCCACGTTCCGGTCGTGAGGGCACACCGTGGGCAGCTGCCGGTTGAACAGGTCCACGCTGGACAGGCCGGAGCGCAGGCGCATGTCGAAGGTGATGCGCACGTCCTCCACCGGGTGAAGGTAGGCCTCCCGTTCGTAATCCACGATCACCCTGGGCCGCAGCAGCCGCGTGCGCATCTGCACAAACACGTCCTGGAGCAGCGGGCTCTGGGACTTTTGCAGGCCCGAGGGGTTGCCGGCCACCAGCTGGTCGCACAGCCGTCGGGTGATCTGCACGCTGGACTTTTGGATCAGGTCGCCCAGCTTGCGCTTGCGCTCCAGGAAGATGGCCCTGTCCGACATGTTGTAGATGCGAATGCGATACTTGTCGCGGTGCATCACGCCCGCCTGCTTGTCGTAGAAGGCGGAATCCTCGATGTCGTCAAAGTACAGCGAGCGGATGATGTAGGGCCTTCCGCCCACGCAGTGCTCGTCCATGGTCAACGCGCCCCGCAGCCGCTGGCGCAGGGCCTCCAGCTCCGCCGGGTTGATGAAGTATTTCAGCTCGTGCCGCGCCGGCAGGGCGTTTCTCTTTAGCTGCATAGGCATCCTTCTTTGCGATGTTATAATAGCATGGCGGCAGGTTGCCGCCGATACGGGTATTCCTGCTCCGTAATCCCTGTTCCCTCACGGCTTCCCGATATCCCCATAGCTCACGCCCACCTGCTGCATCACCTCGCCGAAGTAGTGCTCCATCTGGCTCTGGGTCAGCGGGAGGTACTTGTTGTACTTGATGAACTGCAGCATGCGGTAGGGGCGCTTCTCGGCGTAGCGCACGAATTCGCGGATGGCCGACTTGTGCTCGGATTCGCTGAACTCCCAGCGGGCGTAGTGGTCGGGCATCAGCGGCGCGATGGCGTTGTAGAACTCGTCCACCATGGCCTTGATGCTGTCGGCGCTGTAGGTGGTGGCCATCTTCTCGCCCAGGTAGGTCAGGAAGCGATCGACAAAGGTCTCGTTCTTCATGCAGGCGATGAACAGCTTGTTGTCGGTGCGCAGGTTGTTGCCCATGCCGCCGGGGGTCAGCCAGCGCTGGGGCGAATTGGTGTCCACCGAGAAGGACCAGTCCAGGTCGAACAGCACCCACTTCCACTTGCCGTCCTTCTTCGGGTTGCGGTAGCGCTTGACGTTCAGCGTGTCGGTGTTGCCAGTGTACATCTCCACCGCCATGTATTCGATGTAATTCTGGATGTCGATGGCGTTGTCCAGCACCTCATAGGCCTCGGCGGTATTCATATCGTGGCTGGTGACGTAGTCCAGCAGCTGGACCATGGTCTCGTTGCTGCCCTGCATCACGTTGGTGTTGGCTTTGACCAGGTCGATGTCGTCCTCGTCGCCCTCCCAGCCCTCGAACTGGCAGATGTTGGACTTGCAGATGCGCTCGCGCAGGTTGTAGTGGCCCCAGTACTGGCCGTCGATGTAGAGCACGCCGAACTCGGTCTCCTGGTAATCCACGCAGCCGCCCTCGGCCAGCCGCTGCAGCAGCGCGTCGCGGAAGCGGGTCTTGTAGCCGTCCTCGCTGGAGGAGCGCAGCAGGAAGGACTGGTATTCGGTATAGGGACGGTGGCTGAATATGGCCGCCTCGAAGCGGTTCGCGCCGTACTGGCTGCGGGCGATGACCTTGAAGGCCTTCTGCTTCTCGGCGCGGCTGAACTGGCCGTGCAGCTTGATGCCACACTCCTGGGAGATCAGGGTGCTGCCGTCGGGGTTGAACACCTCCACGTGGGCCTCCCGCTCCCAGTCCATCCAGAAGTTCGCGCCCTTGTTCATCGAGCCGTAGGGATACTTGGGCTCCGCGTTGGGGCCCTTGACCATGATGCCGGCCTCGTCGCTGGTGAGGTTGTAGGGGTCGGACACCAGCGACACCACGAACACGGTGCCGTTTCCGTTGTTCACGTTGTACAGGTAGCTCTGGCTGTCCATGATGGACTCCAGGTAGCCGTCGCCGTAGACCCGGGTGCGCAGTATGGTGGTATCGGTGATCTGGATCGGCCCGGTGTAGGGCGTGCTGCTCTCGGTGGGGTCGGTGCAGTCCAGGGTGTAGTAGATCCGGCAGTTGGAGGGCACGGACAGCTCGACCGTCAGGCTGTCGCCACTTTTGTACATGCCGCCCTCCACGGAATAGACGGGCCTGGGCGCGCGGCCGTAGTAGGCCGGGCCGCTGTTGCCCGCGCCGGGGGTCACGGTCGTGAAGAAGCGCAGGCCGCTGCCGTCGTCGGTGCGACCGTAGGAGATGTCCGCGTACTGCATCGGCACGAACAGCCGGTCTATGATCCTTCCGCCGGGCTCGGACAGCACCACCGAATAGCCTCCGTCGGTGGCGAGGCGGTAGTTGGTCTGTATGCGACCCTCCGCCGTGGTGTTCAGCCCGTTGGCGAACACGCCCAGGTAGCCTCCGGGCTGGATCGTGGTGCCGGAGGGGAACTGCCACTTGCGGGGACGGCCCGCGTTGTCGGACAGGCCCCAGCCGGACAGGTCCACCGCCTCGGAGGTGCCGTTGTACAGCTCGATCCAGTCGTCGGACTTGGTCGAGGAGGCCAGCACCTCGGTGATGCGCACGCCCCTGTCGTTGCGCTGCTGGATCTCCCGGGCCGCGGCGTCCGCGCCCTCGGGGGTGTTGGGATAGTTGGGCGAGGGCGAGAACTGCTTGCTCCAACCGGTCTCCAGCAAGCTGTAGCACTGGTCGGGCTCCATGGCCGGGGTCCTGACATGGCTGACGGTGTTGCCGTTGGGGTCCGTCAGGAACACGTTGTCACTCTTGTTGGAAATGCGGAAATTGGCGTGCAGGTGGGCCGGGTCCGCCCTGCGGTCCATGCCCGAGCAGTGCACGGCCAGATAACCCCCGGCGGGCAGCGTCACAGAGGGAAACTGCCAGCGCTGGAGCTTTTCGGCCTTGTCGGACAGCGACCAGCCGGCAAGGTCCACCGGATTGGACGTGGTGTTGTGGATCTCGACGTAATCCGGGCAGGCTCCGGTCTCATCCATGAAGAAGGTGCAGTTGTCGGCCATGACCTCGGTGATCTCCAGCGCGCCGGGCTGCACCGCCACGGGCCGGGCATCCTCGTCCCCGACGCTGTAGCGCTCGACGCGGTTGGCCGCGCCGGGGGTCGGGGCGTCGCTGACCTGCCATTCGCCGGAGGCGTCCCGGCAGTACACCTGGTTGCGGGCCAGGGCCGGGATCTCCACCAGGTCCACGCCGTTGCCGCTCTTGTCCAGCAGCGCCAGCGTCTCGCCGGAGGCGGGCAGGCGGTAGGGCGCGTGGTAGCCGTCGGCCTGCTGGGCCTTGCCGCTGTCGTCGGCGTGCACCACCACAAATTCACCGGGCTGCAGCACCCCGCCGGGGAAGGCGAAGGCCTGGGCGGGCTTGGTCTGCCGCACCAGGGCGTACCCGGTCAGGTCGATGGCGCGGCCGGAGGCGTTCTCGATCTCGATCCAGTCCTCGATGCCCGCGTCGTTGCCTGTCCGGGTGGAGGCGTTGGCGCTCATGATCTCGCTGATGCGCAGGCCGCCGGCGGCGCTGTCGGCGCTGGCTCTGCGGGTGAACAGCGGCGCCGACTGCAAAAGCCACGTCAGCAACAGCGCTGCCGCGCCGATGAGCGCAATAACAGCGGGCAGCGGGCCCATGGGGCGGTTGTGCTGCCACGCTGATTTTCTCTTTTTCTTTTTCGCGGATTGGTTTGCCACTCGGCTTCCTCCGATATCGCTTTGCGGAATCGCATATCCCGCAGATTATACTTCAATATCCCTATTATAATACAGTTTCATCTTTACTGCAAGGTGGCGGCAAAGGGGCAGGGAGGTAAAATGTTGGGATAGCTGATAAATACTGATTTATCGAGCTGTGCTCGATAAATCAGTATTCAGGTTTTAGGTTTTAGGGGTTAGGTTTTAGGGGTGGTGCAAATCCCTTAACGCTTCGCTAGGCCTTCGGCCACGGGATTTGTTTGATTCAAAGGAAACG
>JAFRJF010000149.1 GCA_017432405.1 Clostridia bacterium
TAGAACTCCAGCGCGTCGCTGGTGTAGGCCAGGTTGCCCAGGTACAGCAGGTCCTCGATGGTGTCGATGGGGAACAGGCCCTGGTACTGCAGGTTGTGGATGGTGTACACCGTCCGCATGTTCGCAAACAGCTCCAGGTGCTTGTATTGCAGCTTGTGTAGCACCGGGATCAGGCCGGTCTGCCAGTCGTTGCAGTGCAGCACGTCGGGGATGAAATCGATCTTCGGCAGCGCCTCCATGACGGCGCGGCAGAAGTAGGCGAAGCGCTCGCCCTCGTCGCCGCCCATGCCGTAGATGTAGTCGCGGCCAAAGTACTGCTCGTTGTCCACAAAGTAGAAGGTGACGCCGCCGTATACCATCGTTTCAATGCCCACATACTGCCTGCGCCAGCCGAGGTTGATGTAGAAATACAGCATATGCTGCATCTTCTCACGCCACTCGGCACCGATGGCCTTGTACAGCGGGAGGATGACGCGGACGTCTTCGCCGGCCTTCAGGATTTCCCTGGGCAGCGCGCCCATCACGTCCGCGATGCCACCGGTCTTGACAAACGGCATGCATTCAGATGTTGCGAAGAGAATTTTCATGGCTCTGTTTCCTCCTATAGGTATGATTGTTTCCGGGTTTGAAACGGGTTATACCGCGGGTTTACGTTTATTCCCTTCCGGGGGCGTTTTGCCCCCGGAAGGAGGTTTTGCTTACAGAGTGATGTTCTTGCCGATGACGATCGGGTACTGGCCCGAGCCGACCAGGCGGCTGTGGCTGCGGATGGTGACCGCCTTGTCGAAGATGACGTTTTCGAGCTCGACGTCCTCCTCGATGTAGCCGTCCTGCATGATCACGCAGTTCTTCAGCTTCGCGCCCTTGCCCACGTTGACGCCGCGGAACAGCACGCAGTTCTCCACCTCGCCGTCGATCACGCAGCCGTCGGCGATCAGGGAGTTCTTGATCTTCGCGTTGCCGCGATAGATGGTGGGCACCGAGTCGCGGGTCTTGGTGTAGACCGGGTTCGCGCCGAACAGCTCCTTGCGCACGCCGGGCTTGAGCAGGTCCATGTTGAAGTTGAAGTAGCCGCGGATCGTCTCGATGCGGCGGTAGTAGCCCTTCTCCTCATAGGACATGATCTTCAGCGCGCCGGATTTGATGTAGGGGCGCAGCATGTCGGCGTAGAAGTCGTGGCTGCCGTGGGAGATGACCTGGTCCACCATGTACATCAGCATCGTGCGCTTGACCATCATGACGTTCAGGTACAGGTTGTCATAGCTGGCCGCGTTGGGGTTGATCTCGATGTCGTTGACGATGCCGCCCTCGCCGATGCCCAGGTAGCAGTGGTCATTCTTGGAGGACGAGGTGAACTCGGTGATCTCGGGCGTGGCCTTCTTGTACATCAGCGTGATGTCCGCGCCAGACTTGATGTGCTGCTGGATCATCGGCTCGAAGCTGGTGTTCATCACGTAATCGCTGTTGGTCAGGATCACGAACTCCTGGTGGGAGCGGCGCAGGTAGTCGAAGTTGGCCTTCAGCGCGTCCAGCACGCCGCTGTACTCGCCGCCGTTTTCACGGGTCAGGAAGGGGGGCAGTATGAACAGGCCGTTGTTGCGGGTGTGCAGATCCCAGTCCTTGCCGGAGCCCAGGTGGTCCATCAGCGAGTGATAGTTCTTCTGGGCGATGATGCCCACGTTGTGGATGTTCGAATTCACCAGGCTGGAGAGGGTGAAGTCGATGATGCGATAGCGGCCGGCCACGGGAATCGCGGCCACCGCGCGCTGGCTGGTCAGCTCGCGCAGCGTGAGGTCGTCCTTAGAAGTGTAGACAATGCCCATGACATCGTTCATATCAGGCGCCCTCCTTTCGGGAAATAGCATCGTTGTCGACCTGCAGGCCCGCCTTTACCACGTAGCCCTCGGGCAGCACGGTGTCCTGGCCGATCAGGGCGATATCGCCGGCGGCCTCGCCGACCTCGCAGCGCTTTGAAATCACGCAGTCCTCGGAGACGATGGCGCGGCGCACCACGGCCCCGGCCTTGATGGTGGTGCTGGGCATGATCACGCTGTCCTCCACCACGGCGCCCTTTTCGACGGTGACGCCGGCGAACAGCACGCTGTCGCGCACGATGCCGTCGATCTCGCAGCCCTCGGTGACCATGGAATTTTCCACCACCGCGTCGTCCGCGATGAAGTGGGGCGGCATGACCGGCGTGCGGGAGTAGATCTTCCAGCGCGGGTCGGTCAGGTCGAACTCCGGCGGGGTCTTCAGAAGGTCCATGTTGGCCTCCCAGAGGCTGGCGATGGTGCCGACGTCCTTCCAGTAGTCGGTGAACGCGTAGGCGTACAGCGCCTTCTTGTCGTTCAGCAGGTTCGGGATGATGTTTTTACCGAAGTCGTTCTGGGATTTCGGGTCGGCGGCGTCGGCGGTCAGGTATTCCTTCATCACCTTCCAGGTGAAGATGTAGACGCCCATCGAGGCCAGGTTGCTCTTGGGCTGCTTCGGCTTCTCCTCGAATTCGATGATGGCGTCGTTCTCGTCCACGTTCATGATGCCGAAGGACGGGGCGACCTCCCAGGGCACGGGGCGCACGGCGATGGTGACGTCGGCGTTGCGCTCGATGTGGGAAGAGAGCATCCGGTTGTAATCCATCTTATAGATGTGGTCGCCGGAGAGGACGAGCACGTATTCGGGGTCGAACTGCTCGATGAAGCCGAAGTTCTGGTAGATGGCGTTGGCGGTGCCCTTGTACCACTCGCTGCTGTCGGCGGTGGCATAGGGGGGCAGCACGTAAACGCCCCCATAGCTCAGGTCGAGGTCCCAGGTCTGGCCGGAGCCGATGTAGCTGTTCAGCTCCAGGGGCCGGTACTGGGTCAGCACGCCCACGGTGTCAATGTTGGAATTGGTGCAGTTGGACAGTGGAAAGTCAATGATGCGATACTTTCCGCCGAAGGGCACGGCCGGCTTGGCCATGACCTTGGTGAGAAGACCGAGGCGGCTTCCCTGACCGCCAGCCAGAAGCATGGCGATACACTTCTTCTTTTTCACGCTATCCCTACTTTCATATTGTTGTGGCATCGGTGTCAATTTGACCCCGTTACCAAATCATAATATAGTATACAACATCTTCGCCAAAAAATCTATAGTTTACAGCACATTTTTCCAATTTATTTGGAATTAATGCAATCGTAAGCCGATTGAACCACCATCAGCTCCTCGTTGGCGGGGATCACATGGGCCTCGACGGCGGAATCCGGCGCGGAAATGAGTCGTTCGCCCGTGCCGCGCTCGTTGGCTTCGGCGTCGATGACCATGCCCATGTGGGCAATGGCTTCCAGGACCGTGCGGCGCAGCGGCGCGTAGTTTTCCCCGATGCCGCCGGTGAAGGCGATGGCGTCCAGGCCGCCCAGCTCCATGGTGTAGGCGCCGACGTAGCGTATGATGTGGGTGGCCAGCACGTCCAGCGCCAGCCTGGCCCTTTCGCTGCCGGCGCGCATGGCGGCGTCCACGTCCCGTATGTCGCCGCTGGTGCCGGAGATGCCCTTCAGGCCGCCATTCTTGCCCAGCCCCTCGTAGATCTCGTCCAGCGTCAGCCCCTGCTGGAGCAGGAAGGGCACCAGGTACACGTCCACGTCGCCGGTTCGGCTGGCGTGGGGGATGCCCATCTGCAGCGAGAAGCCGAAGCTGTTGTCCATGCTCTTGCCGTCCAGTATCGCGCAGATCGAGGCGCTGCCCCCGAGGTGGCAGGAGATCACCCGGCGCCTGCCCGCCAGCTTCCGGGCGATGTAGCCGTGACTGGCGCCGTGATAGCCCATGCGCATCACGCCGTACTTCTCATACCACTCGTAGGGCACCGGGAAGATGCGGCGGGCCATCGGGATCGTGCGGTGGAAGGCGGTCTCGAATACGCCCACTCTGGGCGCGTCAGGCAGCAGCCTTTCAAACACGGCGATGGCCTCCAGGTAGGGGCCGTTGTGGGCGGGGGCGACCGAGAGGTAGGCCCGCATGCCCTCCAGTACCGCCTCCGTCAGCAGGTGCACGCCATAGAAGCCCCTGGCCAACACGGTCTTGAAGCCCACGGCGTCGATTTCGGTCAGCGCAGGAATCGCGCCGCCCTCCGGCGCGGACAGGGCGTCCAGGAACATTTGGATGCCGGCGGTATAGTCGGGGATGGCGAGGCCGTCCCTTTTGACGGAAAAATCGCCGCGTGAATAATGGAAGATGGCTTCAGCGGAGCCCACGCGCTCCACCTTGCCCTCGGCCAGCACGGCGAGGGCCGGCATGTCCCAGAGCTTGAACTTCAGCGACGTGCTTCCGGCGTTGCAGATGAGTATCTTCATGGCGGGTATCTCCTTCGGATGGAAAGTAATAAATTGATTATACATGAAACGAAAACATCGCGCAACAGTGAATTGCGCTGCTTTCAGCGCATACCGGCAGTGAAAGAACGCATAATAAAGCCGAGGTGGTGTTTGAATGAACATGAAGAAAAAGCTTGCAGCGGCGCTGGCGCTGGCCCTGCCGGCGCTGGGCCTTTTCGGCTGCATGCAGAACCGCGACCCGTCGGTCAACTGGCGGCTGAGCGATTCAAAGGCCAACCTGCCGAAGCTGCCCCAGCGGCTTGAGATCGGGAAGGACGGGGTCCCGACGCTGTCGGTATACGACGTATCCGACAAGAAGACCTCCGACATGGACATCGAGCGCTATGTGATGGGGGTCGTGGCCGGGGAGATGAAGAACGACTGGCCCATGGAGGCGCTGAAGGCCCAGGCGATACTGGCGCGCACCTTCGTTCTGAAGTTCTGCCAGGACAAGCAGTCGAAGTATGAAGGCGCGGACATCTCCACCGACGTGGCGGAGGCCCAGGCCTACGCGCCAAACAGCGTGAATGCCCGGGTCAGGCAGGCGGTGGACGAGACCCGGGGCATGGCGCTGTCCTGGCAGGGGGAATATCCCAACGCCTGGTTCCACGCCCACTCCGGGGGCATGACCGAGCTGCCCTCCGTGGCGCTGGAGTACAAGGGCGGCGACCCGGAATACCTGAAGCCCGCGCCCTCCGGGGAATCGGAGCGGGCGCCGGAGGACGTCAAGGCCTGGACGGCCACCTTCACCAAGGCGCAGGTGGCTAAGGCCTGCGCCGACGCCGGCACCCGGGTAGGCGCGGTGGAGACCGTCGAGCTGGGCGAGAAGGGGGAATCGGGCCGGGCGAAGGCGATACTGGTCAACGGCAAGGCGGTCTCCGCGCCTTCCTTCCGCATACAGATCGGGGCCAACAGGCTCAAGAGCACGCTGATCGAAAGCGTTGCGGTGGACGGGGATGCGGTCACCTTCAAGGGCCGGGGCTTCGGCCACGGCGTGGGCCTTTCCCAGTGGGGCGCGTATCAGATGGCCGAGGAGGGCCGTACCGCCCAGCAGATATTGCAGAAATACTTCCCGGGCGTGGGGATCGTGGAGCTGTGGTAGGCATAGGGGCGGCAGAAATGCCGCCCTGTGGTATTTAACAAATACTGATTTATCGAGCAAAGCTCGACAAATCAGTATTTGTCTTCACGTATCATCCCTTGACGATCTGCCGGATCGCCTCGTGGATCACCCCGTTCGAGGCCAGCGGGTTGCCGCTCACAAGGCCGTCCTCGTTGTCCGCCCAGCCGGAGAAGCGACCGCCGGCCTCGGTGAGGATCACGTAGCCCGCGCCGTAGTCGTACAGGTTGATGCCCAGCTCCAGGTAGGCGTCGGCGCGACCGGCGGCCACGCAGCACATATCGTAGGCGGCGGAGCCGGTGCGCCGCACGTCGCTGACACTGCGCAGCAGCGCCGGGAAGACGGCGAGGGTGCGCTCGCGATCCGGCGGGACGCGCACGCCGAAGCCCATGTGGACGATGGCGTCCCGCAGGCTGGCGGTGTCAGACACGTGGATCGGTCGGCCGTTCAGGGTCGCCCCGTGGCCCTGCACCCCCAGGAACAGCTCGTCGGTGCCGGGGCAGTAGACGCAGCCGACTTGAAGCGCGCCGTCGTGCTCGTAGGCGATGGAGATCGTATACAGCCGCTGTCCGCGCATGAAGTTGGCGGTGCCGTCGATGGGGTCCACGATCCAGCGTCCCGGCGCCCGGGTCGCGCCGCCGGTCTCCTCGCCGAAGAACTGATCCTCGGGGCAGGCGGTGAGCAGAACCTCGCGGATCAGTGTCTCGCTTTTGAAATCCATCTCGGTGACGAAGTCATTTTCGCCCTTGCGGCGGACCTTGAAGGCCCCGTGGTGCTCCAGCATCTCGCCGGAGGCGCGGGCAGCCCGCTCGGCCAGCACCGCTTTTTCAGTCAATGTCATGGATATTCATCTCCAAATTTATCATTTTGAATAAAATAGGTTTGCAAATCGAAGAAAGTGTGATATAATGGGTGTATTCATGGGGGTATGCGTACTTTCTCCTCTGATTATTATAGCACAAAGGCATTTGGGAAGGTGTTATATTCGTGAAAATGATCTCCTGGAACGTCAACGGCCTGCGGGCCGTGCTGCAGAAGGGCTTCTATGAGAGCGTGAACGGCCTGGACGCCGATGTGATCTGCCTTCAGGAGATCAAGATGCAGAAGGGACAGTGCGACATTGACATGCCCGGCTATGAGCAGGTCATGTACTGCGCCGACCGCAAGGGCTATTCCGGCACGGCGGTGTTCTCCCGGGTGCCCATGCTTTCGGTGAAGACGGGCATCGGTATCGACCTGCACGACCACGAGGGCCGGGTCATCACCTGTGAATTCCGGGATTTCTACCTGGTATGCTGCTACACCCCCAACAGCCAGAACGAGCTGAAGCGGCTGGAATACCGCATGCAGTGGGAGGACGACTTCCGGGCCTATCTGGTGGCGCTTGACGCCGTCAAGCCCGTGATCCTCACTGGTGACCTGAACGTCGCCCATCAGGAGATCGACCTGAAAAACCCGAAGACCAACCGCCGCAACGCCGGCTTTACCGATGAGGAGCGGGGCAAGCTGACACAGCTGCTCGCCGCCGGCTTCATTGACAGCTTCCGCTATTTCTATCCGGATGTCACCGGCGCCTACAGCTGGTGGAGCTACATCGGCGGGGCCCGGTCGAGGAACGCCGGGTGGCGCATCGACTATTTTATCGTTTCAGAAAAGCTGAGGGACCGCATGGTCGACGCGAAGATCCATGCGGATATCATGGGCAGCGACCACTGCCCGGTGGAGCTGGACATCCGAGCCAGCGAGACAGACGGCCAAATCTAAATTGTCCGAACGGGAGGCGCTTCACAATGAAGAAGGTACACATCAAATCGGCGATTCCAATCTACATCGCGGCGGCGATATGGCTGGTGGTGGGACTGATTTTCCCGAAGCTGCTGATGAAGCTGCCGGGGCTGCTGGTGACCGTAGCGCTGTCGGTGGGCGGCTATTTCGCCGGCTCGGCGCTGTTCCCGGGCCGCGAGGTAGAGCAGATGATCACCACCGGCGATGCCGCCGTGGATCGGGAGATCGAGGTGGCCCGCCAGCGCCTGGAGAATCTGCGCAAGGCCAACGAGGCCATACCCGACCCGCAGATCACCGGGAACCTGGATCGCATGTACGCATCCGGTCAGCAGATCTTCAACGAGCTGAGCCGCGACCCGAAGAAGGTCGCGCTGGTGCGGCGCTTTATGAGCTATTACCTGCCCACCTCTGAAAAGCTGATGGAGCAGTACCAGGTGCTGATGAACGCCCCCAGCAAGGGCGAGAACATCACCTCGGCGATGAAGACCATCGAATCGAGCCTTGGCCTGGCGGCCAACGCCTTCGAAAAGTGCGCCGACAACCTGTATAAGGACGACGAGATGGACATCGACGCGGAGATCAAGGTGATGCAGACCATGCTCTCCGGCGATAACCTGATCAGGACCGACATGAATTCCATACGCGAAGCGGTCGGCAGGCCCGCCCCGGCGGAGCAGGCCGCGCCCGCCGAGACCGCGCCTGTTGAGGAGGAAAAGACCACGAAGGATGGCATCAGGCTCACCCTCGGCGGCCACTGATCGATTCACACAGCCACTGTATCTGCAAACACTACCATATATTTATTAGGAGGTTATCACCATGGCAGACGAAATCAAGCTGACCCTTGAACCCTTCGAGGACGAGAACAAGAAGGAGCTGGACAGCGCCGTTCAGGCGGCGGTGCAGGCCACCGAGGCGCTGGATAAGGCCGAGGCCGAGGTCAAGCAGGAGGTCCAGCAGGCCACGCTGGACATGCAGAACTTCACCGAAGAGGAACAGCAGATGATCGACGACTTCTCCAAGAAGATCGACGTGCGCGACAGCAATCTGGTGTTCTCCTATGGCGCGGCGGCACAGCAGAACATCTCCCAGTTCTCCGACGCGGCCCTGAAGAACGTGCAGACCAAGGACCTGGACGAGGTCGGCAACATGATCGCCAACCTGGTGACGGAGCTGAAGGGCTTCGATACCGACGAAACCGACAAGGGCGGCCTTTTCGGCCTGTTCAAGAAGCAGGTCAACAAGCTGGAGCTGATGAAGGCCAAGTACGACCAGACAGAGGTCAACGTCAACAAGATCGTCGAGGGCCTGGAGCAGCACCAGATCCAGCTGCTCAAGGACATCGCCATGCTGGACAAGCTGTACGACCAGAACCTGGTCTATTTCAAGGAGCTGTCCATGTACATCGTGGCCGGCAAGAAGCGCCTGGAGTCCTTCCGCGCCAACGAGGTGGAGCAGGCTCGCCAGAAGGCCGCGGCCTCCGGGCTGCCCGAGGACGCCCAGTTCGCCAAGGACCTGGTGGACAAGGCCGACCGCTTTGAGAAGAAGCTGTACGACTTGGAGCTGACCCGCAACATCTCCATCCAGATGGCGCCCCAGATTCGCCTGATCCAGTCCAGCAACCAGATCATGGCAGAAAAGATCCAGACCTCCCTGGTCAACACCATCCCGCTGTGGAAGAGCCAGATGGTGCTGGCGCTGGGCCTGGCCCACACCGAGAACGCCATGAAGGCCCAGCGGGCGGTGACCGACCTGACCAACGACCTGCTGACCAAGAACGCCGAGAAGCTGCACATGGCCACGGTGGAGACCGCCAAGGAGGCCGAGCGCGGCATGGTGGACATCGAGACCCTGAAGCACACCAACAAGCTGCTCATCGACACCATGGACGAGGTGCTGGAGATCCAGCAGCAGGGCAAGGAGAAGCGCCGCGCCGCCGAGCAGGAGCTGGCGACCATCGAAGGCGAGCTTCGCGCCAAGATCATGGAGATGCGGTAAAATTTCACTGTCCAAGCGGTCGACCGGCGTGCAGGTCCGCGCGCCTGCGCACCGGTTTGACGCTTGATGATGCGATGCGGGCACAGTCGGGATGCCTCGGAAGGAAGTGTTCTATATGCGGTTTTCGGAGAACAGAAAGTTGGCCTTTGCGGTGCTGGCCGTCTGCGTGATCGTCAGCATATTCGGCCTGGGCGGCCTGGGCCTTGCCCGTGAGCGGGGCAAGGTTCTGACGGTGTATGACCGCGGGGCGGATACCAGCACGGCCACCCGCCACAGCGTGGATGCCTATCTGGATTCCGCCGGGGAGAACGCCGCGCTGATGGCATCGGAGGCAGGGCTGCACATGGATGCCTCCCCGCTTATCGACAACGTGGCCCAGCTGGGCCAGAAGGTGGCGACTGAGGCGGATACCAATGCCCGCTTCGCCGCCTATGAAGCCCTGAAGACTGCGGTGGACCAGCTCTACGACGCCATGTACAAGGCCGCCAAGGGCGACGACTTCAAAAACTTCAAGGTCGCCTACGACAACTTCTGGGAAAACGTCAACATGATCAAGTATGACGAATATCCCAAGCTGGCGGCGTCCTACAATGGCCTGATCAGCGGCTTTCCCGGCAGCCTGGTGGCCACCGTCACCGGGCAGGGCGCGCTGGCCACCTTCGGAGGTTGAACATGAGAAAGAACAGGCTTATCAGGGTATGCGCTCTGGCGCTGGTCCTGCTTGCGTTCATGGCCGTGCCGGCGCTGGCCAAGGTCGTGTCGCCCGGCCCGGACTTCTATTACCTCGACAACGCCAATGTGCTGTCCGAGGCGCTGGAGGGCGAGATCTTCTTTGCCAACAAGCTGCTCTATGACGCCTGCGGCGCACAGATCGTGGTGGTCACGGTGGACAGCACCGGGCGCGACGCCATCGACGACTACGCCTACGAGCTGTTCAACAGCTGGGGTATCGGCGATGCGGCCAAGGACAACGGCTTTTTGCTGCTGCTGGCCATCGAGGATGACGATTACTACGCCCGCACGGGCTCCGGCCTGGATCGGCGTTTTTCCGCTTCCACGATCAAGGAGTACTACGACGAATACCTGGAACAGGATTTCGCGGCCAAGCGCTACGAGGAGGGTGTCAGGAAGTTCTATGAGGCGGTGTTTCAGCGCATCGCCACCACCTACAGCGCCGATGTGACCCCGGCCCAGGGTGTCGCGGCATACAAGGACTATATCGCCAGGAGCGAGGCGGCCAACGGCTTCGGCGGCTACAGCGGAACCCGGCGCAAAAGCGCGGTAAACGGGGATTACCGCGATTACCATGAAGATGACGATTCCGGCATCGGCTTCGGCGTTGTGATAGCCGTGATACTGCTCATCGTGCTGGTCATATTGATAAGCAAGGGCCGGCGCGCCCGTCGGCGCGTAGGAATCATGCCGCCTCCGCCCCCGCCGCCCATGGGCATCGGCTATCGTCCCACCCGCACGGTCTGGCACACGGGACCGACGATCCGGTCCGCGCCGCCCCGTTCAAGGCCATCCGGCGGCGGTTTCTTCGGCGGTGGCGGCGGCGCCTCGCGGTCGTCGTCCTTCGGCAGCAGCCGGTCCTCCGGCTTTGGCGGGGGTCGCTCCTCCGGCTTCGGCGGTGGCAGCGGCGGCGGCGGTCGCAGCAGCGGCGGCGGCGCAGGTCGCGGACGGCACTGACGGGCAGGATTGCAGCGGCATCTGCGAGGCAAACAGGTTTTGAATGCCGTCACGGAAGGTACCGCTGCATTTAGACGCACAGATGGTTTGCACAGAAACGAAACAGGAAAATCAAGGAGGAAAAAGCATGTTGAACAAAGCGGTGCGTTTGCACGGGCAAAACGATCTGCGGCTGGACACCTTTGAACTGCCGGAGATCAAAGAGGACGAGATTCTGGTAAAGGTGATTTCCGACTCCATCTGCATGTCCAGCTACAAGGCGGTCATACAGGGCTCCAACCACAAGCGCGTGCCCGCGGATATTGCCGAGCATCCGGCCATCGTCGGCCACGAGTTCTGCGGCATCATCGAAAAGGTCGGCGCAAAGTGGCAGGGCAAGTACGCGGAGGGGGACAAGTTCACCATCCAGCCTGCGATCTCCTACAAGGACACGATGCAGACCCCCGGCTACGCCTTTGAGTTCTGCGGCGGCGACTCCCAGCGTGCCGTATTGCTTCCCGAGGTCATGGAGCAGGACTGCCTGCTGAAATACCGCGCCAGCGAATTCTTCTATGGCTCCCTGTCCGAGCCTCTGAGCTGCATCATCGGCACCTTCCACGCCCAGTACCACACCAAGCAGGGCGTCTACACCCATGAGATGGGCATCAAGGAGGGCGGCAACCTTGCAATCCTGGCCGGCGCAGGACCGATGGGACTGGGCGCTATCGACTACGCCATCCACTGCGACCGCAAGCCCGGCCTGCTGGTGGTGACCGACATCGACCAGCCGCGCCTGGACCGCGCCGCGTCCATCTATACGGTGGAGGAAGCGGCAAAGCACGGCGTGAAGCTGGTCTATGCAAACACCCGTGAGAACGCCGTGGAGACGCTCATGGAGATCTCCGGCGGCAAGGGCTATGACGACGTGATGGTGTTCGCGCCGGTGCCCGCAGTCATCGAGCAGGGCGACGCGATACTGGCCTACGACGGCTGCCTGAACTTCTTTGCAGGTCCCACCAATCCCGCCCTCAGCGCCAACTTCAATTTCTACAATGTGCACTATGCCGCGCATCACCTGGTGGGCACCTCCGGCGGCAATACCGATGACATGAAGGAAGCGCTGGAGATGATCGCAGAAGGCAAGATGAATCCCTCCGGCATGATCACCCATGTGGGCGGACTGAATGCCGTGGCCGAGACCACCCTGAACCTGCCGAAGATCCCGGGCGGGAAGAAGCTGATCTACACCAACATCAACCTGCCCCTGACCGCCATCGACGATTTCGCCAAGGCGGGGGAGACGAACCCCGTGTTCGCAAAGCTGGCCGAGATCTGCGGAAGGAACAACAACCTCTGGTGTGGCGAGGCTGAGGAATACCTGCTGGCCCACGCGGAGTCGATTTAAGTCGTATTAACTGACGCAAATAAAAATCCCATGCGCGCGCATGGGTTTTTTATTTGTACAAGTCAATGAAAAACCCCGCCGCTCGGCGGGGTTTGGAATGTGCTGTTATCAGCCGTTGATCTCAACGCTCTTTTCAGTCTTGAGCAGCTGGATGAAGGTGACGCCGGGGTTGAAGAGGACTTCGTTGCCGTTGTCGTCATAGTAGGTGGTGTTGGTGCTGATGCTGTCGCGCACCCAGTAGCCGGTGAAGTGCTTGCTGCCGATGAAGTAGTGGCACTTGTTGGTGCCGACGGTGGTCACCTTCGGGCGATCGGATTCGCCGTTGTACCAGGCGTACTCCATGCTCTGCACGATGACGTTGTCGCAGGTCACCTGCTCGTTGGTAGCGCCGTCCACATAGGGCTTGCCGTTGTACAGGCGGCGGTACTGGGCGATGGAGGGATCCCACTCATAGGACGGGGTGTAGCCGTTGCGATAGGGGATGCTGAAGCTGTTCACCTGTTCGCCCGCAGCGGGAATGACGGCCTGGGCGCTGAATTTCAGAGGAGACTTGCAGGTGATGCCGGTCCAATCGGTCTTCTCGAGCAGATTGTGCAGGCGGCAGATCACGTTGTTGGGAGCGCGGCGGCTGTGATCGCGATAGAAGTCGCTCTTCTGGCTGCCGTTGTCATAGCCAATGCCGTCCCAGCGCTTGCCGATGTTGATGGTCCCGAAGTAGTCGTAAACGCTGCTGCCCTCGTACTTCTGACCACCGAAGTGGATGAAGGCGCCGTTGTACTCGCTGTAGATGTCGGCATGCACGATACGGGCGGAGCGAATGGCCTCGATCTGATCGGGAATGATATCGTTGAACACCGCGGTATAGCGGGTATAGCCGCCGTTGTAGGTCTCGGTCTCGTAAACGATATCAGCGGAGCCGATGCCAACCTGCGGACGGGCCGGGGGCTCGTTGTCCATCTGGCACACCATCGTGTGGGCGGGCTCGCTGGTGGGCTTGCCCGTGGTAATAGAAAGATTCGTGCCCTCGGCGATGGCTGCACAAGCAAACATCAGCGCCAGTGCGAGGACAAAACTTACGATTCTCTTCATAGAAAGTAATACTCCTTTCAAACTTGTTGGATGAAACCACATCCCATTACACTCTATTTTATCAAATGAAAGGCTGTCTGTCTATAGAAAAATTATTAATTCTAAAATTTGCCTGAATATATGTCTTTCTGCCGTTCATATTTAACCCCACGGTTGGGAATGTTGCGCGTTTCATAACAATAGAGCGCTTGAACAATGGAATCCGTAAGGATACTATTATACAATACGAAATAAAGACAGAGGTTCTAACCCATGAGATATACGATCAAAACGATGGCGGTGCTCGTGGCACTGGGGTTTGCGGCGACAGGCGTCAACGGCTTTGCGGAATCCGGCGCGTCACAGGCGGCGGACGTTCCCACTGTGGGTCAAAGCGTGGAATCGTCGCCGGAAACCGAAGTGTCGCAGGAAGAAGAGGCTCAGCAGGCCACGCCATCGGACGATGCGTCCTTAAGGGAAGAGGCGCCGCAGACGCGCGCGCAAATGGCAGAGGCCCAGCAGCACCTGATCGATCTGGGCTATCTGTACGGAGCGGCAGACGGCATTTACGGTCCCATGACGGCCGCTGCGTTGAAGCGCTTTCAGGGTGAACACGACCTGGAGGAGACGGGCGAACTGAATGACGCGACGGTCGAAGCCCTGTCCGGGCTCGCCGAAAAGCTGGGGGATATACGGGCGTTGCAGCAGCGCCTGATCGACCTGGGCTATCTGAATGGAAGCGCGGACGGCGCGTTTGGAGCGCGTTCTCAGGCTGCATTGAAGCAGTTCCAGGCGGTGCATGGCCTCGAAGCGACCGGCTTGCCGGACGATGCGACCCGTGAGGTGCTGTTTTCAGAGGAGGCAAAAACACTGCCCAGGCGCTTGCGCGTGGGCTCGAAGGGCGATGAGGTGATCGCGCTTCAGGAAAAGCTGATCCAATACGGCTTCCTCGGCGCAGAGGCGGACGGTAGCTATGGCGCCAGGACTTCCTCCGCGGTCACCCGCTTTCAGAAGCACCTGCAGGCCCAGGGGAAGGCAGAAGCCCTGGGCGTCGAACCCACCGGCGACGCGACGCCGGTGACCCTGCTGACGCTGTATGATCCCGAATACTCCTCTTACCTCGAGGATATCCGGGCGGGTGAAGAGGGCGGTGAGGTCCTGCGCGTGGAGCGCCGTCTGAGCGGACTTGGCTACATGGATGCCGTTCCCGACGAAGCATTCGACGAATATGCCCTCAGCGCTGCCGAGGCGTTTCGCGCTGCGGCGGGGATACAGGGAAGCGCCTATGACCGGGTGTTTATCGACGCACTGTTCAGCGCGGATGCGCCGGCTGCGGAGCACTTCGTCATGCACGCCATCGCCTGCGGCGACGAAGGCGCGGCGGTGCGTCAGGTACAGGAAGCCCTGGTCAACGGCGGAATGACCATAAGCATGCCGGACGGCGCCTACGGTTCAGGCCTTGCCCAGGGCATCGCCCAGCTGCATGATTACCTCGCCAGCATCGGCAGCCCAAAAGCTTTTCTCTTTGAGGATGAGAATACACTGTCCGTTGAGGCCCAGCAGCTGCTGACGGGCAAGCTGTTCAGCAGCCTGCCCATCGCCTTTACCGCGTCGGACACCTACATGACCTACCGGATACAGCGGAGGCTGCACACCCTGTATTACCTGTCCAAGAGCAATATAGACGGAAGCTACGGCGACAGGACCCGGGATGCCATCACGGCGTTCCAGAAGGCAAATCACTTGCCGCAATCGGGCTTTCCGGATACCATGACCCTTGACCGGCTCTTCTCTACATATGCGATCTATAAGGTGTTTCCCTACAGAGTCGAGGTGAGCATTGACCAACAGAGGGTCTATGTCTATGAATCGGATGAAACCGGCGCATATACGCTGACCCAGACCTTTACCTGCTCCACCGGGCTGGGCAATTCGACCCCCAGGGGGATCTACCTGGATGGAGGACCCTGCAACGTGTGGCATCACTTCTCCAAGTTCGATGTCTGGGCCCGCTATTCGTATGTCATCGAGGGGGACATCATGTTCCATTCGGTGCTCTACAGCGAGAAGAACACCGATACGCTGCGGGAGAATTCGCTCTATGCCCTGGGACAGAAGGCCTCGCACGGCTGCGTCCGCCTGTCGGTGAAGAGCGCGCGGTGGATTTTCGAGCATTGCAAACCGGGCAGCACAGTGATCGTCATCTATTGAATGTCGGGCTACGGCAAAACCCCCGGGACGCGATGTCCCGGGGGTTTTGTCTGGTGCCGGTGGCCGGACTCGAACCGGCATGGTTTCCCGCCGCATTTTGAGTGCGGTGCGTCTGCCAATTCCGCCACACCGGCGAATAATCGCGCGCACGCGATCAAACAATATGCAGTATACCTTATTTCTCGTAAAAAATCAACCCCCTTGCAAAAAAACATTACAAGGCGATGCGTGAAAATTACTGAAAAGCGAACTATGCTTTGCAATTATGGCCCAATTGGTGTATAATGGTCGCAAGGCGGATGAAGAGCGGAGGTGAGGCGGCCATGGAGGAGAGCAGACTGATCCAGCGCGCAGGCGAGGGCGACGCGTCGGCGTTCAACGCGTTGATGGGCATGCACGAGCGGCGCATGTACGCGGTCGCGCTTCGCATGTGTGGCAACCCGGAGGACGCCCAGGACTGCCTTCAGGAGGCGATGCTGCGCATTTACCGCGCGATCAGCGGCTTTAAGGCACAGTCCTCCTTTTCGACCTGGGTCTATCGCATCACGATGAATACCTGCCTGGATGAGCTGCGCAGGCGAAAAAACCGGCCGAATACGTCCCTTGACGGCCTGTACGACGCGGGCTGGTCGCCGGTGGATCCCGGTACAACGCCGGAAAAGTCCGCCTTGATCGGGGACATGCGGCGGCAGCTGCAAGCATTTATCCGCGAGCTGCCGGAGGATATGCGCGCGGCCATCGTGCTGCGTGACATCGAAGGCTACTCCTATGACGAGATCGCCTCGATGCTGGACGCAAACGTGGGCACGATCAAATCCAGGATCAGCCGGGGCAGGGAAAAATTGCGGGAAAAAATCGCGTCGAGGCCGGAACTTTTTGACAGGCTGGACGTCTAAGCATCGACGTATGAAATAAAGGCAATACTAAACAGAGAAAGGAGGGCTTTCAATGGATTGCTTACAGGTCGGCGAGATGCTTGACTTGCTGATGGACGGCGCTTTGGATGAAGGGCAGCGCCAGGCCCTTGAAGCGCATGGCCGCGACTGTCCGGAATGCGCGGCGGCGATTCGTTCGACGCTGCAAATGAAAGCCCTGTTGGACCAGATGGAGCCGGAGGCTGACGTGCCTCTGGAGGCCCAGGCCAGGTGGCGTGGCGCGGTGAAGGCGGAGGCAAAGTCGCAGAAACAGAAGCGGTTGCGCCGCTGGTTTGCTTCCGCGGCGGCGGCGGTGGTGTTGCTGGTGGGCGTCGGCATTGCCTTGCGGCTGAATGGGGCCCCGAAGCAGAACGCGGTGTCCCTGTCCGTGGAACGCCCGGTGGGACAGATCGAAGAGAGGACGGCGGAGTCGGCGCTTGCGTCGGGTGAGGCCGTCACCCATGTGCGCTCGAACGCCGCGCCCGGCGCGGTGGTGGAGGCCGACGGGGTGGCAGACGAAGCGGTCGCCATTGTCGATTCCGAAATGGGCATGGCGGCTTTGGAGGCGGCGTATGAGGCTGAGGAAGCCCCTTCCGCCCAGAGGGCGCCGGCCTGCGAGCTGACCCTGAAGGTTGACGATGTGGCCGTCGCCTGCGACCGCATACGGGACCTGGCCCAGGAATACGAGGCGGCCGCAGACATTCAGGCCGCGGGAGACGGCAAGGCGAATGTATTCGTGGAGATCGCCGCGGATAACGCCGGGGATTTTTTGAACGCTGTCGCGCCGATCGACATCTCCGAAGAGACTGCCGACATGCCTGAACTGACGGGGAATGGCCGCGTGCTGGTGCTGCTGGCGCTGTATGAATGACGATTACAAATGGCATGGAGGAAACAATGATGAACAGGAACCGTATTGTGGCTTTTGTTGTGGCGATGCTGATGCTGCTGGTGGGGACTGCGGCACTGGCCGAAAACACCATCACGGTGCAGGGCATTGGCAGTGTGAGGGTGGATTCCGATCGGGCGGGCATCAGCCTGGGGGTTCGCGAGGCTTCGGAGGAGGTCATGACAGCCCAGTCCATGGTGAATGAGCGGATCAGCGCCATCGTCGAGGTCCTGAAGGGCATGGGCCTGACGGAGGACGCCATCAGCACCAATGGCATCGGCATCTATCCCAATTACAACTACGACGACGGCGAGACGATCATCGGCTATACCGCCTACAACACCATTTACCTGACGGTGAAGGATGTGAACAACACCGGCGCTTACATCGACGCCGCCTTCGCCGCCGGCGCAAACAGCCTGGACTATGTGGAATTCAGCGCCACCCAGACGGAGGAGGCCGACGCAAAGGCGCTGGCCCTGGCGGTGGAGAGCGCCCGTGAAAAGGCGCAGATCATCGCCGACGCCGCCGGCGTGAAGCTGGGCAAAATCCTGGAGATCCGTGACAACCCGGACGCGAGCTACGGCGGCAATGGGATCTACGTCAAGAACGCCGTGGAAGAAGATGCGGGCTCGGGCACCAATGTGATGGCCTCGAAGCAGACCGTCACCGCCACGGTGAGCATCACCTTCGCGTTTGAGTGAGGCGCAGGCGGGTGAAGCCTGTGGGTCGACTGCGTAAAAAGAAGGGGCAGCCCCTTGCGCAATGGAAAGCCATCGGATATAATATCAGTGCAGGGCTTCTGCCCTGCACTGATAATGATTGGAGGCCATGAACGTCATGGATGAGGAAAGGGATCTTGTCGAATTTGAAGACGACGCCGGCAACAGGCTGACCATGGAGGTCTTGGATTACCTGGCCTATGAGGGCAAGGAGTACGCGCTGCTCACCGAGTACGTTGAAGACGACTCGGATGCCGACGAGGATGAACCGATCGAGGTGTTCATCATGGAGGTCGTCCCCGTGGGCGACGACCAGGAGGAGTTCGTTCCTGTGGACGACGCGCTGGCCGAGAAGCTGATCAAGATATTCGAGTCCAACGACTTTGACGACGATGAACTTGAGGACGAGGA
>JAFRJF010000150.1 GCA_017432405.1 Clostridia bacterium
AGGTTTTAGGGGTGGTGCAAATCCCTTCGGGATTTGTTTGATTCAAAGGAAACGGCAGTAGTTACTACGTTTCTCGGTCCTTTGAATAAAAGAAATCCGTCAGGATTTCTACCTTCCCTAACACCTAAAACCTATAACCTAAAACCTATAACCTAAAACCTATAACCTAAAACCTAACTACTGATTTGTCGCAACGCGACAAATCAGTAGTTCCCCCGCCCTACCTCCGGCAGGCCGTCGATGCCGAAGCGCTCGCGCAGCAGGCGGCGCAGGTCGGCCTCGCCGGCGATATGCTGCGTCTGTACTTCCCCGCCCCGGCGGACGGTGAAGGCGTCGTCGGTGATGGAGAGGGCGCCGTCTTCGGTGCGCAGGTTCACCAGCAGCTGTTTGACGAAAATGGATTCCGGATCCAGGGCGCTCTTCAGGTTGGCGGCGATGAACTCCTGGGGCGTCTGGGGAAAGGTGTTGAACTGGAGCACGGCCTCCCGCGCGCCGGCGGAGGTGTCCCGGGAGACGGTCCACCAGTAGTCGTCGAAGCGGTCGATGCAAAAGTACTCCCCGCGAACGTCCCGGCCCGCGCCGTCGGCGATCAGAAGCGCCCCGGCGGGCATCGGGCCGCCGAAGCCCACGTCGCAGAAGTACAGCGCGTCCCCCAGCGCCACCACCACGGCCCGGTGGGCGCAGGGCGGCAGGAAGTCCCGGCCCCGCACCACCCGGCAGAACACCGACCGGGCGTCGAAGCCCAGGTCGATAAGCAGCCGGGTGAACAGCGCGTTCAGCTCGTAGCAATACCCGCCCCGCCGCCGCAGCACCACCTTGTCGTACAGCGCCGGGATCTCCAGGGACACGGGCAGGCCCAGCCAACTGGTGTTCAGGTCCTCAAAGGGCACGCGGGTCTGGTGCGCCCAGACCAGCGCGTTGAGCTCGTCGACAGAGACCGCCGGCGCCTCGCTCAGCCCGATGCGCTTTAAATACGCCGACACATCCGGGATCGGCTGGTTCATCGATTCGTACATTTGTAAGCCTCCTGTCGTCGGTAAATTCTGATTTGTCGCAACGCGACAAATCAGTATTTATCCCTCCATCAGCTCCAGCGACACCGCCACATGGAACACCTGCTTCGCATCGGTCAGATCCAGGCCGGTCAGCTCCTGGGCGCGGCGCAGGCGGTAGGCCAGGGTCGTGCGGTGGATGCCCAGGGCGTTGGCGGTCTCCATCTGGTTGAAGGTGTGCTGGATCAGGGCGCGGAGGGTGGGGATGTACTCGGCCCCCTCCGTCCGGTCTAGCGCCGCCAGCCGGGCCATGGCCGGGTGGACCAGGTCCTCCCGGTAGGGGTGGGCGCGCAGGTGCCGGAGCATGCGGGCGTACCGCGCGGCGGTGTAGTCGCAGACGCTCCCCGCCTCCAGCGCCAGCGCGGCCTCGGCCTGGCGGTGGTAGCGGGGGGTTTGCAGCAGATCGCGGAAGGGCTCGCTGACCCCGGCGCGCAGGTGGTTCATGGCGCAGAAGGGCCCGAGGAGCTCCAGCGGGCGGCCAAAGGCCTCCGGGGAATCGCCGGTGAGCAGCAGGCAGATGCGCGTCCGGTCCCGGTCGTCCAGGCAGCTCAGGCCGTTCAGCGACAGCGCCGCCAGACGGTCGTAGGCGCTGGACCACTGCTCCCCCGCCAGCACCGGCAGCGCCGCCCGCAGGCTGACGAAGCGGAACCACTCCCCCGTCCGCCAGCCCACGGCGATCAGGCGCGAATTCAGGCGGTCATGGGAGGCGATATCGCCGGCCAGCAGGTCCAGCATCAGCTGGCGGGGCACGGCGTCGGGCACCGGCGCGCCGAAGCCCGCGGCGGCCATCCGTATGGCCACGAATTCCGCGAAGTAGCACAGCAGATCCCGGTCGCCCCGGCCCAGCGGGCGGTGCGCCTCCACCACGTTCACCATGCCCCGGCGGCGGCCGTCCACCAGCACCGGCGCGGACCAGAAGGGCGCGCTCATGCCCTCGCCCTGGTGGCGGAAGGGGGCGTCGTGGCGCTCCACCTCGGCCAGGAAGCGCATCAGCTCCTCTCCCTGGCGCTGGGAATCCACCCGGGCCACGCCCTCCCGGATGGTGTCGGTCCACATGGCGTCCGACGTGCCGTCGCTGGCGGTGTAGGCCAGTATCCGCATGCTGCGGCTGTAGATGATCATCGGGTTTTCCAGCGCCCGGTGGCCGACCTCCAGCAGCGCGAACCAGTCCCCGCCCCGGCGCAGCACGTCCAGCAGCGCGTCGCCCCAGTCGTTGTAGAAGGCGAAGCAGGCCTCCATCACCGTCACCAGCCGCCGCAGGGTCACCGTGCGGGGCAGCACGATCAACGAGCGGTCCCCTTCGCAGGCGGGCAGCTCCCCGGCCTCCTCGGCCCGGGAGGGAATGTAGACGCAGTGCCTGGCCCCGCAGGCGGCGTAGGGGTGCGCGCCCGACGCGTTGTCCTGCAGCCACAGCAGGTCCTGCCGTCCCCGCTCCCGGTAGTTGGGGGAAAAGCCGTTCACGTCGCAGTGATCGGCATAGTGAACGGCCAGCGGCTCCACGTCCAGCAGCGCCAGCGCCTTCTCCACCACGATCGGCACGGTGTAGCGCACGGCCATCCCTCCATTGTCCTGTTATTGCCTTAATTATATACTACATATTGCAGCAATGTCAATGTAAAATTCCCGCAAATCGCGGATTGACAACGGTGGCAAAGATGTTAAAATCTTAATATACAGTTTTCATGGTACAAATGGGTAAGAAGGATGGTCATCATGAAAAGTCAGCGGAAATTCCTGTTCCTGCTGCTCGCCGCGGCGCTGATCCTGCTCTCGAGCTTCCTGCCCTGTCCCGAGGGACTCACCCGGGCGGGCATGCAGTCCTTCGGCATCATACTCGCCGCCATCGTGCTGTGGGTGACGGAGACCATGAACATGGCCGTCACCGGCATATTCATGGCGACGCTGCTGGTGTTCATGAAGATCCTTTCGCCGAACGACATGTTCAAGGGCTTCGGCGGGTCGGTGTTCTTCTTCATGGTGGGCACGATGTCCATCACCACGGCCATGGCCTCCACCACGATCCCCACCCGCATCGCGGGCATGATCATGCAGTGGGCGAAGAAATCGCCCCGGAAGCTGGTGGTGGGCTTCGGCATCGGCACGGCGCTGCTGTCGTCGATCATGTCCAACATCCCCACCTGCGCGCTGTTCGCGTCGCTGGGGCTGGCGGTGCTGAAGGCCAACGGCGACCCGAAGCCGGGCACCTCGAACCTGGGCAAGTGCCTGATGATCGCCATACCGGCGGCCTCGGTGGTGGGCGGCTACATGACCCCCGCAGGCGGCCCCACCAACATCATCGCCATGAACTACCTGGCCGAGATCGGCCGGCCCGTGACCTTCCTGAAGTGGATGATCCAGGGCTACCCCATCGGGCTGGTGGTGATCGTGCTGGTGTCCCTCTGGATCACCTTCGTCCACAAGCCCGAGGACATCTCCGACGCGGCCATGCGCGAGGCCGAGAAGATGGTCCACGGCGCAGGCCCGCTGACCAGCCGTGAAAAGAAGGCCCTGGCGGTGATCGCGGCCATGTTCGTGGCCTGGATCGCCTCCTCCTGGGTGCCGGTGCTGAACACCACCTGCGTGGCGCTGATGGGCACCTGCCTTTTCATGTTCCCCGGCATCGAGGTGCTCAGCTGGCAGGAGTACTCCCAGAAGGGCGGCTGGGACGCCACCTTCATGGTGGGCTCGGTGGGCGCGCTGGCCGACGCCACGCTGGCCACCGGCGCGGCCAAGTGGCTGATCACGGTGACCCTGGGCGGCGCGACGCACTGGCCCGCCTTCGCGATCTTCCTGCTGATCTCGTTCCTGGTGTGCTGCATCCACATCCTCATCCCCTCCGGCCCCGCGGTGGCGGGCCTGGCGGTGGTGCCCATCGTGGAGCTGGCGGTGCTGGCGAACATCAACCCGGCGGGCGCGGCGATCCTGGTGTCCTTCTGGTCGGCGGTCACCTTCGTGCTGCCCACCGACGCGGTGCCGATGTTTACCTATAAGTTCAAATACTACAGCTTCAGCGACATGGTCAGGACCGGCGTGCCCGCCTCCATCTTCGTGGCGGTGCTGGTGGCGATACTCATTCCGGGGGCATGCGCGCTGCTGGGATGCTAATGGCTTTATCCGTGAGGGCGGTACGCCCTCACGGTATGACCCGTGTCGGGGTACCAGACCGGCGTGGGATAGAGCATCGGGGCGCGGTTGAGCGACGCGGCCCGGAACAATCATATTATCAAAAGGGGGATATTCATTATGGCAACATTGCAGGACGTGGCGGATATCGTCATCGCGGGCAAGGCAAAGAAGACGCCGGGCGTGGTCCAGGAGGCACTGGACGCGGGCCTGGCGCCCAAGGACATACTGAACACCATGATCGACGCCATGAGCGTGGTCGGCGAGCGCTTCTCGAAGAACGAGATCTTCGTGCCCGAGATGCTGGTGGCCGCCAAGGCCATGAAGAAGGGCGTTGAGGTGCTCAAGCCCCTGCTGTCCGACGGCGGCGTGGGCAGCATGGGCAAGATGATCATGGGCACCGTGGCAGGCGACCTGCACGACATCGGCAAGAACCTGGTCATCATGATGATCGAGTCCGCCGGCTTCGACGTGATCGACCTGGGCGTGGACGTGCCCATCGAGCGGTTCCTGTCGGCCTACGACGAGAACCCGGACACCAAGATCATCGGCTGCTCGGCGCTGCTGACCACCACGATGCCGGCCCTGGAGCAGACCGTGGCCGCCATCAACCAGCAGCCCTGGAGAAGCAAGGTGAAGGTCATGGTGGGCGGCGCGCCCATCACCCAGGAGTTCGCCGACAAGATCGGCGCGGACGCCTACACCGAGGACGCCGCCTCCGCCGCGCAGAAGGCGAAGGAATTGGTTTCGTAAACTCTACAACTCAACGACAACGATGGGGAGGTATCACACCATGAGTCAGAACAAGGGACAAAAGAAGGGCCTCAGCTCGGCGCTTCGGAACTTCTTCGGCGTCGGCGACGCCGGCTTCGTGCTGATGAGCAACGTCGAAACCTTCTACTTCATGACATTCCTGACGAACTTCGCCAACTTCGCGCCCGCCGTGGCCGGCGTCATCAACTCGGTGTTCAGCATCATCGACGCCTGCCTGAGCTGGATCTACGGCGGCATACTGAACGGCACCAAGGCCAAGAAGTGGGGCCGCTATCGCTCCTGGCTGATCCTGACGCCCTGGATCGTGCCCTTCATCTACACCTTCCAGTTCATCCGCATCAGCGACAACGAATGGCTGTCGGCGATCATCATCATCATCGCCGCCGTCGTCTCCCACGTGATCTGGAACATCGGCTACGTGGCCAACGCCACGCTGGTCTCCGTCGTGGGCAAGACCCCCGAGGACAAGGCCACCCTGTCCTCCTCCCGCGCGACCTGGAACAACATCGGCGGCCTGATCTGGTCCTACGCCGGCCTGCCCTTCGCCACCGTGCTGGGCGGCATCATCGGCGAGAAGAACCAGTGGGCCGGCGCGGCGTTCGTGCTGGGCTGGGTCATGGTGCTGGGCTACTTCGCCCACTTCAAGATGACCGAGGGCTATGAGGAGATCGAGGACGAGAAGCACGCCAATACGGCCAGGCAGAACAAGATCTCCATCGGCGACATGTTCAAGTCCCTGTTCCAGAACCCCCAGCTGATCATACTGATGCTGGCTGACCTGGCCAAGTGGTGCGTGAAGTTCGTCACCGCCGCCTCCGCCATCTACTACTTCCGCGACGCCGCCGGCAACCCCGGCCTGATGGTGCCCTACGCGCTGTGCATCGCGCTGGCCGCCATGGTGGGCGCCTACGTGGTGCGCTACTGGGTCAAGGTGATGCCCGCCCGCACCATCACGATCATCTCCTACGTCGGCATGGCGCTGTTCCTGTTCCTGATCTACATCGGATACACGAACCCCACCATGGTCATCGTGTTCATGACCTGCGCCCAGTTCTTCTACGGCGTGGCCTTCGCGTCCTCCCCGGCACTGTACGCCGACACCGTGACCTACACCACCTGGAAGACCGGCAAGAACGCCGCCGGCTGGATCATGGGCCTGCAGAACCTGCCCCTGAAGGTGGCCGTGTTCCTGCGCGGCACCATCGTCGCCGCGGTGCTGGCCTCCGTTGGCTGGAAGGCCGACGTGGCGCTCGAGGGCGCTGCCCGCCAGGGCATGACCGTGGCCTTCGGCCTGGTGCCCGCCATCTTCTGCGCGGTGGGCGCGCTGCTGCTGGTCTTCGGCTTCAAGATCACCAAGGACGTCGTCGACAGGGCCCAGAGGGAGATCGACGCCAGGAACGCGTAACCGGCGGGCGCATCCCCATTGCTTCAATAATCACGGGAACGGTGGCATTTACCGCCGTTCCCCTTGGAATGTAAATGCGAGCTGTCAATATCAGACAAGGAGGAAACGAAATGCTGACCAAGCGCCAAAATATGATTGAAACCATGAAGGTGGGCGGCCATCCGGACCGCTTTGTCAACGGCTACGAGGCCCTGGGCCTGGTGATGGGCTCCCCCTTCGGAAAGCGCAACCCCAACCCCAAGCCCGGCGAGCTGAACGTGGTCAACGCCTGGGGCATCACCAAATCCTGGCCCAAGGGCACCCCGGGCGCGTTCCCGGTGCACACCCCGGACAAAATCGTCATCAAGGACATCGAGGAGTGGCAGAAATACGTTAAGGTGCCCCGTGTCAAGTATGACGCCGAGGAATGGGAGCCCTTCATCGAGATGGCCGAAAAGGTGGACCGGAACGAGCAGTTCGTGTGCGCCTACTTCGCCCCCGGCGTGTTCGAGCAGTGCCACTACCTGATGGAGATCCAGAACTGCCTGATGGCCTTCTACGAGGCCCCGGACGAGATGCACGAGCTGATCGACTGCATCACCCAGTTCGAGCTGGACTACGCCGCCGAGGTGTGCAAGTACATGAAGCCCGAGGGCCTGTTCCACCACGACGACTGGGGCAGCCAGATTTCCACCTTCCTGTCCCCCGACATGTTCCGCGAGTTCATCAAGCCCGCCTACATGAAGATCTACAAGTACTACAAGGACCACGGCGTGCAGCTGATCGTACACCACTCCGACAGCTACGCCGCCACGCTGGTGCCCGACATGATCGACATGGGCATCGACGTGTGGCAGGGCGTGATGCGCACCAACGACATTCCCAGCCTGATCAAGCAGTACGGCGGCCAGATCACCTTCATGGGCGGCATCGACAGCGCCACCGTGGACTACGAGGGCTGGACCGAGGAGGAGGTCGCCAAGCAGGTGCGCAAGGCCTGCGAATCCTGCGGCACCCACTACTTCATCCCCTGCACCTCCCAGGGACTCCCCATCAGCACCTACCCCGGCGTATACGAGGCGGTCGCCCGGGAGGTGGACAAAATGTCCAAGGAAATGTTCCACTGATTTACCCTACCGCCGGCCGGGGACGTGCGCTCAGCGTCCCCGGCGCTTTTTGGGACAATTCTGATTTGTCAGAGAGACGGCGACAGTTCCAAAAGTAGCCTTCCCCTCTGGGGAAGGTGGATTCGACAAAAAATGCTTGCATTGTTTTGTCGAAGACGGAAGAGGTCCTTGTCGCTGGAACAACGCATATTGGAGTATAGGCGCGAATAGCAACGTGAGAGGAGGA
>JAFRJF010000151.1 GCA_017432405.1 Clostridia bacterium
CTCTGCTCTGCTCTGCTCTGCTCTGAACAGCGTATTTCTATTCCGCATGGCCGTCAAGCCCTCTCTGTAAATCCGTGAATGGAAATGACAACAACTCTAAATGGTCAACACACACTTTTCTCCATATCCGGCCAGCAAGCCGTCATGGGTGATCAGCGTCATTTCCTCTGTCTTCGCCTGTGCAATCAAAGCCCTGTCAAGTGGATCGTTGTGCGGCGGTTCTCCTTTTTTCCGTTTCAAGCCGCTAACCGCAAGCACGTGGCTGTTTTCTATAGCCAGGGGCGTAAAGCCCGCTTTGATGCAACCGCTTACGAATGCGTTTCCATCCACTGGCATCGCGGCAGGATTCTTGCTGTGTTTGATCACTATTTCCCACACGGGGCGCTGCTGAAGAAAACTTCATTCTCCGGGTCATTGATCCATGACAGTATATGCTGGGGCAACTTCTCTTCCATGCACATCGACCAAAACAGAATGTGTGTATCCAGCAGTATTCTCATAGGCCTTCACTCATAAACATTGTCGCAATCTTATCATTCAAATCGTCAAAGTGCTCGTCAAAATCAGCCGGAAGGGCAAAATCAGATTTCCCCGTTCGCTTAAACCCGGCTTCATGGGCCTTCGGTATAACGGGGGATTCAGAAATACCGCTCAACATTTTTAACAAATCCACTACGACTTGCTGGCTTCTTACCGGCAGCTTCTCCATCATCGTCGTTGCCTGTTGCACCAACGTCATAATAACACCTCCGATTTGTTCACCGCCTCCCGCCGAACCTGACAGGGTATAGTAACCCCGTCAAATCCGACGGTTATCCATCACGTGCCTTGGCATGCAGCAAAAACGTCCTGTGGACATATTTGTCGCAAATATTGTATTCAGTTTCAAGCGCCCTGCAGCCGCAAGGCGCAAAAAGGACGCAGTTAGCCTGTGCTGTGCTGTGCTATGCTGTGCGAGTGTAGCGCGGTTGGGCATGGCTGTCAAGCCCTCCTGCGCAAATAATCCGAGAAGTTCTCATCTCATGTATCGGCCTGCCAGCGCGGATTCTTTACCCCTGCGCATGAGCATAAAGATACGCTTATATTATAGCAAAACCCGGAGCCGCTTTCAACGGTTTTTTCAGAATTTTCCCCGATATTTTCCCGGACGGGAAACAGGCGAGAACCACCGTCTCGCCTTCAAAGAGTGTATCACAGGTGCGGATATGGGACAAAGGGACGGTTCTTCCGTCCCACTCTACCCACGATCAACCCAGGGTTTCGGGCGATAATTCCGGTCGGAAAGTGGGACAAGAGAACCGTCCCCGTGTCCCATTACTTCAGCAGCAGCCTGTGCAGTATCGCTCCCTGGTGGGCGCGATCGATATCCAGCACAGCGTCGTAGCAGCGGGCGGCCCGCGCGGCATCCCCCAGGCCGTAGCTGCCCAGGGCGATCAGGTATTCGCAGTGGGCGCGGTTGCGCACGGTCAGGTCCTCGTCGAACAGCTGCAAATCCGGCAGCGACACGGCGAAGTAATCGATCTTCACCTGGTCGTAGTAGTGCTTTTCGCCGTAGCTGATCAGCTTGTAGAACCGGAAGGTGGCCCGGGCTTCGCGGCCCAGGGCGCGGTTGGCCAAGCCCTGGTAGAGGATCAGGTCGGCGGGCTGGTCGTTGTAGTACATCATGCCCGCGGGTTCCTCGTCGCCGGCGGCGGCCAGCTCCAGGTGGCGCACGGCCTCGGCTTCATTGCCCAGGGCGCGCTCGGCCAGGCCCAGGTAGTAGTGGATGTTGTTGTCCTTCGCGCCCTCCAGCTTGCCCTCGCCCAGGTTGTGGGGGAACACCAGCGCGCGCTCCAGCAGCGCCTTCGCGCCCGCGGCGTCGCCGCCCTCCAGGGCGATGCGCCCCAGCTGGGTCAGCGCCACGGCGTACTGGGTGGTCACCTTGCCTTCGCCGCCCTCCCAGGGGTGGAACTTATGGGCCATGATCAGGTCCAGCGCCTCCTGATAGCGCCCCTGCAGGTTCAACAGCGTGCAGTATTCCACATACAGGTCGTCGCGGGTGAAGGCCACGTCCCGGTGGGCGTCCAGGAAGGCGAAGCGCTCGGCGATGCCCCGGCCCAGCTTGCGGTAGAGCTGGTCCAGCTCCAGCAGGACGCGGGCGTCGCTGCGGTCCAGGTCGTAGGCCCGCTCCATGCACACGAGGGCGGATTCCCGGTCGCCCCGCTTGTTGAAGTAGGCCAGGGACAGGTTGCGCCAGACCGTGGGGAACTGGTCGTCCAGCGCCGCGGAGCGCTCCCAGCAGGCGATGGCCCTGTCGTACTGGCGCTTGTCGTACCACAGGCAGCCCAGGTAGTAGGGCGCCTTGCTGTCGTCCTCCGGGGCGGCCCCCAGCGCGGCGATGTCCCCCAGCCGGTTGGGGAAGCAGCAGTAGCTGTCCGCCGCCGCGGCCTGCTTCAGGGCCTTCCTCTGAAGCTTCTCGTCGCCGTTCAGCGCGGCGAAGCGGGCCATGTGGTAGAACACCATCGGCGATTCCACCGGGCAGCGCTCCAGCACGGCCACGGCATCGGCGTAATAGCCCGCCTCGGCGTAGTCGATGGCGCACTCGATGTAGCTGCTCACCCGGCTGCCCATCATGGCCAGCGCGCCGTCGATATCGCCGCTCTCGATGCGGGAGACGTAATCGAAGGCGTCCAGCTTCAGGTTCTCGGCGTACCAGGCCTCCGCCTCGGCGTCCCGGCCCAGGCTGTCCAAAATCATGCCCTTCAGCGCCCGCGCCTTCAGGTTGTGCCAGTTCTTCACCAGGCTGCGCTCGATGTGCGTCAGCGCGGCGGCATAGTCGCCGCGCCTGCAGTCGATGCAGGCCAGATAGTAGAAGCCGGTCTCCTGCTGGGCCGCGGTCCAGGTGGCCTTGTAGAAGGCGTCGTAGGCGTCGTCGCAGCGTCCCTGGTACATCAGGCACAGCCCCAGGTTCAGATAGGCCTCGCTGTCATAGGGGTTGGGGTTGCGCTCGGTCATGCGGGCGATGGCCGCGCGGAAGTAGGGCTCGCTCGCCTCGAACAGGCCGCGGCGCAAAAGCAGCGTGCCATAGGCGTTGTTCGCCCGGATGTCGCCGGGATCCCGCTTCAGGGCCTCCAGGTAGTAGGGGTCGGGCAGGTAGGTCGCGTGGCGGTACTGCTCGATGTGCAGGCCGGTCAGGTATAGCTCCTCGTTGGTCAGGATCTCCTCCGGCAGCTTCGCCGGCGCGGCGGGGTCCGGTATGCGCTCGATCTTCTGGGGCTGGGGCCGGTAGTCGATCAGCCTGCGGCCATGGGCGTCGTAAACCGCCAGGCACAGGGCCGTGGGGTCGGCGTCGGTGGCCACGCTGGTGGTGAACACATCCACGGGACTGACGGTGGCGGTCTGATCGAATATGACCTTGCCGTCTTCGGTCAGCACGATCCGCGCGTTTTCATAGACGGCGGTGGCGTAGACGGTGATGTCCGCCTTGCCCGCCCCCGTCTCCAGGTTGATCACCGCCTCGGTGCTGGCGTTCTTCACATAGCCCGCCGCCTTGTAGGGCATGAACACCTGGGTGAAGGTCTTTTCCTCGAAGGGCTTGAGCCAGGTGAAGTCCGGCTGGTTGTCGCAGAACATGCCGGTCATCAGCTCGATATAGGGCCCGTTGGCGTCGGTCAGGTTGCGGTCCCAGGCCTGGCCGAAGTCGCCGCAGCCCCAGGTCCACTGCTTCTTGCCCGGGGAGACGTGATGGTCGGCGATGTGCAGTATGCCCGCGCCCACGCCGTAGTCGTAGCCGCCCACGAAGTTGTAGTCCGAATGGGCGCACATGTAGCTGGTGGGCACCGGTATGTTCCTGTAGCGGGAGATGTCCACGCCCGCGCCATAGTCGTGCTTATAGTAGACCCCGGTGGCGATGGGGAACTTGCTGACGTCCCGCTTGCCGTGGTCGAACACCGCGCATACGTCCGGCGGGAACACCGACTGGGTGTTGTCGTTCACCGCCACGGCAGGGTTCGCCCACCACAGGAAGGTCTGGGGCAGGTTGGTGCGGTTGTACAGCTGGCCCCTGATCTCGATATAGGCGCGATCCGGATAGACGGTGAAGGTCATCTTGCCCTTGGTGCCGTACATCTGGTCCACCTCGGAAAGCTCCACCGCCACGCTGCCGTCGGCGTTCTCCACCATGCGCCAGTCGGTGGGGCCGAAGGTGGTGGGCCGGTGGTGCTGGGGCCAGTTGAACTCGATGCCGCCGGAGATCCAGGGGCCGGTCAGCCCCACCAGCGCGGGCTTGATGACCTCGTTGTAGTACACGAAATCATAGCCGTTGGTCTTGTCGTAGGCCCGCTGTATGCGCCCGCCCAGCTCCGGAAGCACCATCACCCGGATGTAGTCGTTCTCCAGAAACACCCATCTTATTTCTCATGTTGACTCAGCTTTTTACCGTTCGGTCACGGCGCATGCGCCCGCTCCGAAAGCAATCCCCCAACCGGCGAGCCGGTTGGGGGATTGCGCCTGCGCAGCGCACATCACTTCTTGGCGATGTACTTGCGAATGTCCAGGGACACGGCCAGCACGATGACCAGACCCTGCACGACGTAGTTGTAGTAGGGGTTGACGCCCAGGAACTGCAGTATGATCTTAAGCAGCTCGAACACCAGCACGCCGATCAGTATGCCCGGCACGGTGCCGATGCCGCCGGTGGTGGATACGCCGCCGATGGTGCAGCCCGCGATGGCTTCAAGCTCGTAGCCCTGGCCCATGGAGGCCGACGCGCCGCCGGACTTCGCCGCCAGCAGGTAGCCCGCGATGGCGTACATCACGCCGGCGGTGGCATAGATGCGGATCAGGGTGAAGGTGGTGTTGACGCCGGAGACCTCCGCAGCCACTTCGTTGCCGCCGATGGCGTACATGTACTTGCCGTGGCGGGTCTTGTTGTAGATGAACCAGAACAGCACGCCGAAGATCGCCGCTACAAACAGCAGATAGGGCAGGTGGAAGCTGCGGGTATCGCCGATGCGGCCGTTGATCAGCGTGGTGTAAATCTTCTGGAAGCCGCCGATGGGCTGGGCGTCGGAGATCACCAGCGAGATGCCGTAGATGATCGTCTGGGTGCCCAGGGTGGCGATGAAGGGCGGCACGTGCAGCTTGGTGACGATCAGGCCGTTGATCAGGCCCCAGACCAGGCCAACCACCAGCACGATCAGGAACACAATGCCAATGTTCATCTCAGGCATGAACTTCCACAGGCGGCCGGAGTAGTCGCCCTTCTGGCACAGTATGCCCGCGACCACCGCCGCGAAGCCCACCTGGCGGCCGGCGGACAGGTCGGTGCCCTTGGTGATCAGGCAGCCGGACACGCCCAGAGCGATTAGGAAGCGTATGGCGGTGTTGCTCATCAGGTTGGAAAAGTTTGCCCAGGAGAAGAAGTTGTCCTTCAGGCAGCCGACCACGATGGCGGCGATGACCAGCAGCAGCACGATGGGGTTGCCCTTGATCAGCCCGATTATCTTTGCGCCGGTGCTTTGTTTATTCTTATTCATTTCACTGTTCCCCCTCGTTTACTCAAACTGCGTGGCCAGGGCCATGATGTTCTCCTGGGTCGCCTCGTTGCCGTCGATAAAGCCGGTGACGCGGCCGTCGCACATGACCATGATCCGATCGGACATGCCGATCAACTCGCTCATCTCGGAGCTGATCATGATAATGCTCTTGCCCTCCTTCGCCAGGTCCGCGATGATGCAGTAGATCTCGTACTTCGCGCCGACGTCGATGCCGCGGGTGGGCTCGTCCAGGATCAGCACGTCCGGGTCGTTAGCCAGCCAGCGCCCCACCAGCACCTTTTGCTGGTTGCCGCCGGAGAGGGACTTGATCTGTGTCTTGGAGGAAGGCGTCTTGATGTTCATCTTCTGAACGTTGTCCTGCACAAGCTGCTCCACCTTTTTGCCGTTGATGGCAAAGCCGTGGTCCAGGTATTTGTTCAGCGAGGAGATGGAGATGTTGTCCGCCACGCTCAAAACGCCCATGATACCGCTGCCGCGGCGGTCCTCAGTCAGCATGGCAATGCCGTGGTCGATGGCGTCCTTGGGCCGGGTAATGGGCAACGGCTTGCCCTGATAAAGTATCTCGCCGGTGGTGTGGCTGCGGATGCCGAACAGGCCCTCCATCAGCTCGGTGCGCTGGGCGCCCACCAGGCCGCCCACGCCCAGGATCTCGCCCTTGCGAAGCTGAAAGTTCACATGGCGGAAGGAGCGAGGGTTGATCGAAGTGAAGTCCTTGACCTCGAACACCACCTCGCCGGGTACGTTTTTGCGGGGCGGATACAGATTGGTCAGCTCACGGCCCACCATCTGGGTGATGATCTTGTCGGTGGTCAGCTCGCTGGCCAGCCAGGTACCGATGTACTTGCCGTCGCGCATGATGGTCACGTCGTCGGCGATGCGCAGGATCTCGTCCATCTTGTGGGAGATGTAGACCACAGCCACGTTTTCGGCCTTCAGGTCGTCGATGATCCGAAACAGCGCCTCGACCTCGTTGCTGGTCAGCGACGAGGTGGGCTCATCCAGGATCAGCACCCGGCAGTTGGCCGACACGGCCTTGGCGATCTCCACGGACTGCATCTGGCTGACGCTCAGCTCGCCGACCTTCTGTCTGGGGTCGAAGGTCATGCGCACCTTTCTCAGCAGCTCCGCGGTGTCGTCGTACATCTTTTTGTGGTCGACGATGGGGATGAAGCCCAGGGCCTTCTTCATGGGATAGCGGCCCAGGAAGATGTTTTCGCCCACGGTTCGGGCGGGGATGGGCTGCAGCTCCTGGTGCACCATAGCGATGCCCTTGTTCAGGGCGTCCATCGGGTCAGTGATGGTCACGGGCTTGCCGTCCATGCGGATCTCGCCCTCATCCATCTTGTAAATGCCGAACATGCATTTCATCAGAGTGGACTTGCCCGCGCCGTTTTCGCCCATCAGGGCATGCACCTTGCCCGGCCGCAGCTTCAGCTGGGCGTGGTCCAGGGCTTTGACACCAGGGAAGGACTTGCAGACGCCGCCCATCTCCAATACGTATTCCGACATACAGACATACCCCCTTTCGTTCTTTCATTGTCATGCTGTAGCGCACTTCGCATCGCATCCGCGCGCGGCGGGGGTGCAATGCGAAATGCGCTGACGGTTCAAACAGTGGGTGAGCCAGAGCTGGCTCACCCACCCTTCCATGCGCTATGCCGATGGAATCCGCTTCAGCGCGAATTACTGGGCGTCGACATAGGCCTTGTTGACCTTCACGTAGTCGATGATGTAGTAGTTCTCGACCTCTTCGCCGTTGAGCAGCTTCACAGCCGCGTCAACCGCCGCGTGGGACTGGCCGATGTGGTCGTTCAGCACGGTGCCGGTCATCTCGCCGTCCTTGACCAGCTGCACGGCCTCTTCCAGAGCGTCGACACCCAGCAGGTAGATGTCCTCGCCCACCTTGCGGCCGGCGGTGGTGATGGCGGTAGCGGCGCCCAGCGCCATGGCGTCGTTGTTGCAGAACACGACCTCGACCTTGTCGCCGTAGCTGGTCAGCGCGTTGGCGCACAGCTCCTGGCCCTTGGTCTGATCCCAGTTGCCCACCTGGTCGTCCAGGCACTCAACCTCGATGCCCGCGTCGGTCAGGGCCTTCACGGAGAACTCGGTGCGATACTGAGCGTCGATGTTCTCGGGGTCGCCCTCGATCATGATGTAGGAAACCTTGCCGTCGCCGTTGATGTCGCCGTGGTTCTCCAGCTCAGCGACCATCTCGCCCTGGAAGGTGCCGGACTGACGGGCGTCAGCGCCGACGTAGCAGACCTGGGGATTGTCCAGGATGCCGGCATAGCTGTAATCGCCGTTGTCGCCCATGGGCTCGCGGTTGATCAGCACCAGCGGGATGCCAGCAGCCACGATCTCGTCGATCACGGCGTCCGCGGAGGAGGTCTGCACCAGGTTCAGGATGATGACGTCCATACCCTGGGTGATGAAGTTGCGGACCTGGTTGGTCTGCTCGGCCATGTCGTTCTTGCCGTCGGCCATGGTGATCTCATACTTCACATCGTCGGTCTCGAGGGACTTGAAGTAGTTCTCGATCTCGTTGCGGTACAGGGTCATGAAGTTGTCGGTGAACTGATAGATGGACACGCCCACCTTGTAGGTCTTGGCCTCGGCGGAAGCGAAGCTGAACATGCCGATCAGCATCAGGGTGGCCAACAGGATAGCCAGGGTCTTCTTCATGTGAAATCGTCTCCTTGTCTGTTATTCTTCAAGCGGGTGATCCCGCATTGAATTCACATCATGGCAATCGTATTATAACATTATCGTCTGCCATTGTCCAGTGTAAATTGAACAAAAACAGTTCGAAAATATTTGACGTTTGTAGACTATTTTACATAATAGAAGTCCTCGCCCGGCAGCGCGCCGCCCACGGCGGCGGGGTCCTGTTCCATCAGCGCGGCCAGGTATCCGCCCAGCTTCGCCTTCATGGCCTCGCCGTCGATGAACACGATGTTGCAGAAGGGCAGCGCCTTCTGGGCGGGACCGGCCTCGAAGATGTCGAACTGGCCGATCAGCTTCGCCGCGCCCTCCACGTCGTCCTGGGCGAACTTCACGCTCTCGGCGTAGTCGGCCATGAACTGCGCCACGGCCTCGGGGTTTTCCTCGACGAAGGCCGCCCGGGCCACGGCGATGCCGGTGACCATCGCGGAGGGGGCCTCGGCATCCGCCTGCAGGGCGTCCCATTCGGCGGTCAGGTCCAGCGCGATGCGCATGTCCTGGGCCTTGGCCTGGGCCACGGTGGCGAAGGGCTGGGGCAGCATGGCCACGATGCCCTCGTCCTGGAGCATGGCCGCCAGGCACTCGGCATGCTCGCTCTTGAACTCGACGGTCAGGTCGGCCTCGGGGTCAAGCCCGTTGCCCCGCAGGATATAGTTCAGCGCGTACTCCGGCGTGGAGCCCTTGCCGGCGGTGACCAGCGTGCGGCCCTTCAGGTCGGCCACGGAATGGACGGTGTCGCCCCGCTCCACGATGTACAGCACGCCCAGCGTGTTGATGGCCAGCGCCTTCACCGCGCCCTGGGTGTTGTTGTACAGCACGCTGCCCAGGTTGGCGGGCACCGCGGCGATATCCAGCTCGCCCTTCACCAGCAGCGGCACGATCTCATCCGGCGCGGCGGCCAGGGTGAAGTCGTAGGCGCCGGCCTTGTTTTCCATCATCTGCACCATGCCCATGGCGGTGGGCCCCTTCAGCGCGCCCACGCGCACGGGGGTCGATTCTGCAAGGGCGACGGGCAGCGCCAGCAGGGCGAGGACAGTCAGCAGCGAAAGGAACTTGCGGAACATACTAATACCTTCTTTCCTGATTGGTTTATTATCTTGTCAGCCAGACAACTACATCTGATTTGTCGCCCCGCGACAAATCAGATGGTGCCCACGCTCGGGAACAGGTTCGCGTCGGTGTGGGGCAGGAAGCAGGCGGCCACGAAGGAATCCATGTAGCCCGGCTCCGTGGACAGCTCCAGGTAGGTCATGGTCCGGGCCAGCTCGTCCACCTTCCGGCGGCTCTGGGTGCTGGTGAGCATGGCATAGGCCCCGGACAGGGACGAGTTGCCGATGTAGGAGAAGCGGTCCAGGTCGATGTCCGGCAGCATACCGATGGTCACGGCGTTCTTCATGTTGATGCCGCTGCCGATGCCGCCGGCCACGTACACGTGCTCCAGCACGCTGGGGTCCATGCCCATGGACGTGAGCATGGTCATCGTGGCCGAGAAGATGGCGCCCTTGGCCCGGATGAAGTTGTCGATGTCCACCTCGTTGATGGACACGTCCCGGATGCCGCCGGTCTCCTCGTGGAAGGCGATGACGTATTCCCCCATGCCGTTCTCGTCGAAGCGCACCCGCTTATGGGCCTTGTTGAACTTGCCCTTGCCGTTGATGATGCCGCACTTGAACATCTCGGCGATGATGTCGATGATGCCGCTGCCGCAGATGCCCACGGGCTTGTCGGCGTCTCCGACCAGCGTGTACTTCGGCTCCCAGGTCTCGGGGTCGATGACCATGCTGTCGATGGCCCCGTCGGTGGCCCGCATGCCGCAGCTGATGTCGCCGCCCTCAAAGGCCGGGCCCGCGGAGCAGGCGCAGCTCATCAGGAATTCGTTGTTGCCGAACACCAGCTCGCCGTTGGTGCCCAGGTCGATGAACAGGGCCATCTCCTCCTTGTTCCACAGCATCGAGGCAAACGCGCCGGCGGTGATGTCGCCGCCCACGTAGCTGCCGATGTTCGGCGCCAGGATCAGCTTCGCCTCGGGGTGCAGGTAGATGCGCAGCGAGGCGGTGCGGATGTCGTCGCAGTGGAAGAAGGTGGGGATGTAGGGCTCCATGCGCACCGGCTCGGCGTATACGCCCAGCAGCAGGTGGTTCATCGTGGTGTTGCCCGCCAGGGACATGCGGTAGATCTGGTTGGGGTTGATGTCGATGGACTTGCACATCTGAAGCACCACGGGGCGTATCGATTCCATCACGGCGGCGTGCTGCAGGCGCTCGCTGCCGCCCTCCCGGCCCGATTCGATGATGCGGTTGATCACGTCCGCGCCGTAGCGGATCTGGCCGTTGCCGGTGGAGCCCTTGGCCAGCACCGCGCCGTTCTCCATGTCCACCAGCAGCGCGGCCACGGAGGTGGTGCCCAGGTCCACCACCAGGCCGATGATGGGCGTGGCGTCGTCGGCGGCCAGCACGTCCAGCACGTTCACGGTGTCGCCCACGGTCTCGATCACGCAGCGCACATGGAAGTCGTTCTCCCTCAGCGCCCGGGCCAGCTTCTTCAGCGCGAAGAAGCACAGCGTTACCTTCTCTGCCCCGGTGGCGGCCTGGATCGCCCAGGTCAGGCGCTCGTTGTCGGGCATGGTGTCCTCCACGGTAGGGGCATCCATGGACACGGTGACAGAGGAAAGGTTGTTGCCGAAGGCGATGCCCGCCGCCTCGATCTGGGCCTTGGTGCGGTTGAAGATCTCCAGCTCCTCGGGCGAGGAGATGTCCGCCACCTTCATGCGGCTGCGGTAGGCGCTGGCGATGTCCGGCACCTCGATCACCACGTCGTCCAGCACCTTGCTCAGGCAGCTCAGCCGCCAGCCACTGGCGTACTCTTCGTCGGTGATGTGGCGCGTCTTCGGGGAATCCAGGCTGCCCGAGATCAGCTTCACCCGGCATTTGCCGCAGGCGCCATTGCCCGAGCAGGGCGCGTCGATGACCACGTTGGCCCTCTGGGCCACCTGGAGCAGGTTGTCGCCCTCGTGGGCGCTGATCTTCACCTCTGAACCGTTGACCCGGAAAGTGATCGTTACCATTGCATTACCTCCCGATAAGCGCCCGGACGGTCCCGGCCACAGGCTGCCGCGGCGCTGTGTTATATCAACATAACCTTTGCCCAATCATTATAGCATCCTCCAGCGAATAATTCAATCCCATCGATTTAAGGAAATACCGCACAACATGGGCGGCATATCCCTTACGCGCCTCACGCCCGGCGATTGCGCGCACAGCCTTAAATACTATAAAATTGTAATAAAATTTGAACAAATGATCGTATTTGTGGACACCTGAACAAAAGCTATGGTATAGTATACAGGACGACATATCTCTGTTACAAACCCGCGGCGTTGCCCGATACCACCGGAATGGGAGGAACTTATGAACCGCAGAAGATTTCTGGCCTTACTGTGCATGCTGTCCCTGTTTTGCATGAATACCGTCACCGTCGCGCCGTCGCTGGCGGATGCCGCGGCGAACGCCTCCGCACAGGCCCAGGGTGTGCTGGTATCCAACAAAAAGAAACCCAAGGCTACCAAGAAGCCGAAAGCCACCAAGAAGCCTAAGGCTACAAAGAAGCCCAAGGCCACGAAGACCCCTAAGCCCACCAAAAAGCCCAAGGCCACAGAGGCCCCCGAGGCCACCAAGAAGCCCAAGGCTACGAAGACCCCTAAGCCCACCAAAGCGCCCAAGGCCACGAAGACCCCTAAGCCCACCAAAAAGCCCAAGGCCACAGAGGCCCCCGAGGCCACGGAAGCGCCCGAGGCCACAAAGACGCCCAAGCCTAAAAAGACGCCCAAGCCCACAGAGGAGCCCGAGGCCACCAAAGCGCCCGAGGCTACGGAGGCGCCCGAGGCTACGGAGGCGCCCGAGGCTACGGAAGCGCCCGAGGCCACCAAGAAGCCCAAGCCCACAGAGGCCCCCGAAGAAACCCCGGTGCCTGAAACCGTCGAAACGCCCAGGCCCACCGAAGCGCCCAGCGAACCCGAAGTGACCGAAGCGCCCGAGGAAACCGTCATTCCGGAAGCCACCAGTACGCCCAGGCCCACCAAGACGCCTGACGAACCCGAGGCGGCTTCGACGCCCGAGCCCACCAAGGCGCCCAAGCTGAAGCTGAAGGACCTCAGGGCCAACGTGGCCGAAGCCATTCCTGGCACGGTCATCAAGTTCAAGCTCACGGTGGAAAACGCCGACAAGGTGGTATGGATCGCCCAGCGCAGCGATGGCCTGAAGGGCGGCTCCGGCAAGGTCAAGGGCGGTTCCTTCAAATGGAAGCCCAAGCTCAGCGGCGTGTACACGGTCATCGTCAATGCCACCGCCGGCAACAAGACCGCGTCGGCCAGCTGTACCGTGATCGTTCGCGAAGCCCCGCTGGCCGTCGAGGTGAAGCCCGCGAGCTATGCACAGCAGGGCGGCAAGAAGCTGAAATACACCATCAAGATCCTGGGCGGCTGCGCGCCCTATACCATGAACACTGTCATCAAGCACAAGGGCAAGAAGATCTTCACCTCTGAGGAAGTGCTTGATAAGGTGACCTGCGATGCCGTCGGCTACGGCAATAACAAGCTGACCGTCACCGTGACCGACGCCACCGGCGAAACCGTGAAGGCCAAGGCCAACATCGTCTCGGCCAGCAACGAACCGAACGAGGCCCCTGCCCTGCCCCTGCTGAAGGACGACATGACCTTCGCCGACAAGCTGCTGGCTGTGGCAAATTCCCAGCTGGGCTACCGGGAAAGCACCGAAAACTTCATCCTCCGGGGCGGCGACGCCGTTCAGGGCTGGAGCTACTACGGCGGCTGGTACGGCGCGCCCTATGACGAATGGTGCGCGATGTTCGTCAGCTACTGCCTGGTCAAGGCCGGCATCGATCAGGAAATGATGCCCCATCACGGCAACTGCAACCACTGGAAGAGCGACCTCGGGGATCGCTACATAGACGACGAGGACAGCTACATCCCCGAGCCGGGCGACATCATCTTCTACCACCACAACCGCGTGTCCAAGGACCCGAACTATCCCAACCACATCGGCATCGTCACCAAATACGACGCCGAAACCGACACCGTATACACCGTGGAGGGCAACTCCGGCAAGTCCGTGCGCGCCCGCCAGTACGAGCGCACCAACAGCGCGATCGTCGGTTATGCCAGCCTGCGCGACTGCATGGTGCAGTACGACACCGTGTACCGGGAGCAGCTGGGCGACCATCTGGCCGCCAACCTGGAGAGCTTCCGCGCCGAGTACGCCGACAGGGACTGAAGGCGCGCACCGAACGACACTTCAAAGGGCGCAAGCCCTCAAACCGGCTGAACTGTAGGGGCGGCGTTGCGTCGCCCCTACAGCCTTATTAGATCTTTGGCTTCAGGAGGGTATTTCGCATGTCTGACAATCAGGACAGGACCGATCCAGCGAAGAAGCGCCGCCTGGGAATCCACGAAACCACTCTGGAAAACGACATTCGCTACCTGGGGCCCCTCAACGCCCAGCACTTCAAGCTGCTGGGATGGCTGTGCATCGTGATCTCCCAGGTCGCGGTGATCGTCAAAATGGGCGGGCGGCTTGATCCAGGCTATGCTGAAAGCAGCGCCTCCCTGCTGAGTATGCTGGGATACGTCGTCGACCTCGCGCTGCCGTTCCTGCTGATCGCCGGCTTCGCCCAGATCCTCGATACCGACAGGGGCTACGGCAGGCAGCTGCTCGTCAACGGCGCGGCGGCGGCGGGCATTTGCGCAGTGACCTACCTGGTGTTCTACCGCTACGTCGTGGGCGACCTCGCGGCGGTCCTCGAGGACCCGTCCGAAGCCCTTCCCGCCGTCAAGTCCGTGCTGACCTACGTCACGCCCTACGGCTTCCTGGCCTTCAACATATTTATTGACCTGTTCCTCTGCACGCTGACGATGGTGTTCCTGAATTACAAGCCCCGCCGCGTGTTCACCGGAAGGGCCCGCATCCTCTTCCGGCTGCTGGCACTCTTGCCCATCGGCTACGAGGTGGGCTGCATGCTGCTCAAGCTGCGCGCCGCCAGGGGCCTGATTCAGGTTCCCGTGTGGGCCTATCCCCTGCTGACCACCAAGCCGCCCATGACCTTCGTGCTGTTTTTGGCGCTGGCGCTGTTTGTGAAGACGCGGGAGCTTCGCTTCCGCCGCCACGGCAAGACCCATGAGGAATACCATGCCTTCCTGAAGACCCGCCGCAATTCCCTGAATTTCTCCGTGTTTCTGGCCATCATGCTGGTGATCGTCAGCGTTCTCGACTTTGTGGTCGTTTTAGGCTTCTCCGTGAATGAGGTGGTGCTGA
>JAFRJF010000152.1 GCA_017432405.1 Clostridia bacterium
CCGCGCCTGCGCGTGCGGACGGGCATCGCCTGCGCCTCCAGGGAAGCCGGCGCGCCCTGCGGCGACAGCCACCTGACCTGCATGCTGGACGACGAGCGCCTGCTGGTGCTGATCTGCGACGGCATGGGCAGCGGGGAGGCCGCCTGCCGGGAGAGCGCCGTGGCGGTGCGGCTGCTGGGACGCTTCCTGCGGGCCGGGGCGGCCTGCGGCCTGGCCATCGAGACGGTGAACGCGCTGCTGTTGAACCGGGGCGGCGAGGAGATGTTCGCCACGGTGGACATGCTGATATTCAATCTCAATACCGGCGAGGCGGAGCTCGTAAAGCTGGCGGCCTGTCCCTCGCTGATCCTGCGGGGCGAAGCGCTGCATAAGGTGGAGGGCGGACGCCTGCCCATGGGCATACTGGAGAAGGTGCAGCCAGGCGCCCAAAGGACGCGGCTTCTGCCCGGCGACGTGCTGCTGATGGCCAGCGACGGCGTGATGGACGCCGCCGGGGAGGCGGCACTGGCCCGGCTGATGCACCGGGAAGGCGAGGACATGCCCCGCCTGGCGCGACAGGCCCTGGCCGCCGCCGAAGGCGCCAGCCGGGAGGGCCGAAGGGATGACATGACCGCGGTGTGTTTGAGGGTGGAAGAACGATAATGCCGGGGCCGCGACATCTGCCGCGCTCTGGATGTGAAGGGAAGGAGAACGGTTCATCCAAATTGTTTGACGGTATCGACAAAGGCGAACAGGTTTTCAGGGGGCGTGTTCGGGCCGAGGGCGCAGCCGGGACCGATCATCAGGCCGCCCTCTCCCCGGAACAGCTCGCACAGCGATCGGGTCACCCGGCGGATGTCGTCGGGTGTCCCGCTGGTGAACAGGGCAGGGTCGATGTTGCCGGAGATGGCGAAGTGGCCCTTGGCTATGGCCTTGGCGCGGACGATGTCGGTCTTGTAATCCAGCTCATACATGGGGCAGCCGGTCTGCGCGAGGTCCTCGAGGATCAGATCGACGCTGCCGCATATGTGGCAGAGCGTGAAGATGCCGTCCTGCTTCAGCTGGGCGGCCAGCCGCGTCTCAAAGGGCTTGCCGAACTTCCTGAACAGAGCGGGCGATATCACCGAGCAGCCCTCGGGGCTGTTGCCGTAGCTGGTGCAGTCCGCGCCGGCGGCGTGGCACAGGCGGTGCATCTTCAGGCTGACTTTGTAGGTGGCCTCCAGCAGGGTCATCAGGTCCTCCTCGCAATCCTCGTCCAGCAGGTCCTCGAGAAATTGGTTCATCCCCACCAGCAGGCAGGCCAGGGAAAAGCTGCCCTGGTCGGCATTGCCCCGGATAAACACCCGGTTGCGCCGGCCCCATTCCGCCAGCCGCTCGATGGTCTCAAGGTACAGTACTATGCGGGGTTGCTTTTCCAGCTCCAGCCGGTCCAGGGCTTCGAGGATCTCCGGGATACTGCGGGACTGTTTGTCCAGCGTAACGGCGGCGATATCCTCCGGATAGGCCACGTCCGCCCCGCAGGCACTGGCCAGGAGGGCGGTGTCCACGTCCAGGAGCACGCCATCGGTATCGTACTTCTCACAGCTTTCTGTCAGCACTTTGACGATGGTTTGGGGGGATTGACGGAATTGCCGCATGGTGACGCCGCCTTCCCGGGCGGCCATCAGGAAGTTGTGGGTCATGATCGGAATCCGGTCCGGCACCCGGCCGTCCATGACGGCGCGTATGCGTTCGATCTTGTTCATATGCTTTCTCCTGTAAGCGTTGATTACAGGGCAATTGTACCACTGACCCGGCAAATATTCAATTGGTTTTTAATTGCGTCTTTACACATCCCCCTTCCTGTGGTATAATGGACCCGGTAATCCAATCAAAGTAGGAGGTATTTCTTATGAAGAGAATGCTGGCACTGGCTCTGGCCATGCTGCTCGCGCTGGGCTGCTGCGCGGCCTTCGCGGAGGCGGAACCGATCACGCTGAACGTCATCATCGCCCAGTACGGGCCCAATACCGAGAATTGGTTCCTGGGCAACGGCATGGACGGCACGAACTTCGTCGCCAAGTTCGAAGAAGCGAACCCCGACATCAAGCTGAACCTGGAGGTCGTCTCCTGGAATGACCTGGATACCGTGGTCAGCACCCGTATCTCCAACAACAGCGCTCCCGACATCCTGAACAACGACAACTTCTCCGAATATGTCGTCGATGGCCTGCTGCTGCCGGTCTCCGACTACTGCACGGACGAGCTGTTCGCGGATTTCTTCCCGTCCTTCATCGAGCAGTCCATCATGGACGATGTGTGCTGGGCCGTGCCGGATCTGGCTTCCGCCCGCGCGCTCTACGTGAACACCGATATCCTCGCTGAGGTCGGCATCGAAGTGCCCACCACCTGGGCTGAGCTGGAAGACGCCTGCCAGGCGATCGTCGATTTCTACAATGGCGATGTGTATCCCTGGGGCATCGACATGACCACCGACGAGGGCCAGGCCGCGTTCTCCTACTATGTGTGGAACAACGACGGCGGCTTCCTGGATGCTGACGGAAACCTGGTCGTGAACAGCGACAAGAACGTCGAGGCCATCGAGTACGCCATCGGCCTGTACAACAAGGGCTTTACCAACCCCAACCCGGCCACCCAGACCCGCTACGACCTGCAGGATATGTTCGGCGCCGGCAAGCTGGCGATGATCATCGCCCCCAACCAGCTGCCCAGTTACCTGAAGGACAAGAGCTATGAGGTCAACTTTGCCACCGCCGCGCTGCCCGTGAACGAAGGCGCCGCCCCCGGTGCCACCGGCGTCATGGACCGCATCATGGCCTTCAAGAACGACGCCTATCCCGATCAGGCGGCCCGCAACGAAGCCATCGGCAAGTTCCTCAGCTTCTTCTACGCCCCGGAAAACTACGTGGGCTGGGTCTCCATGGAGGGCTTCCTGCCCGCCGTCAACAGCTCCGTCGCGGCGCTGGTCGAATCTGACCCGTCCTTCCAGGCGTGGCTCGATGTCCTGGACAGCTGCAAGTTCTATCCCACCGCCAATCCCAAGTGGGATGTGGCCCGCCAGGGTGTCATCGAAGTCGAGCAGCAGGCGCTGACCGGCGGCGACGTGAAGGCGCTGCTGGACGACCTGCAGGCGAAGATCGACGGCTGATCGAATCCAACCGCATAGTCGTTTTCCGCTCCCGCCCCCTCGGGTCGGGAGCGGAATTCAATTGAAAAACTCCATCTTCACAAAAGGAGCGTTGCCCATGAACACCATACCGATCCGGCACAAGTGGGAGCCCTATGTCTGGCTGCTGCCCAGCATACTGTTGATGTCGATATTTGTCGTGTTTCCCATCGGCATCGTGTTCAAGCTGTCCATGAGTGAGATCTCCAAGGCGGGCGTCGTGGGCGCGTGGAACAACTTTGCAAACTTCCGGGCCGCGTTCCGGGATCCGGCCTTCGGCACCGTCATGCTGAACACCGCGGTGTGGGTGGTGTCGGTGGTGGGACTGAGCACGTTGCTGGGCTTCGTCACGGCCATGGCGCTGAACGCGGAGTTCCGTGGCCGCCGCGTCGCCCGGTCCATCGTGGTATTCCCCTGGGCCACGTCGCTGGTGATCCAGGCGTCGGTGTGGAATTACATCATCAAGGGTGAGTACGGAAACCTGAACAACGTGCTTCTCAATTTGGGCATCATCAAAAGTGCCGTGAACTGGCGGGCGACCTACCAGATCGAATTCGCCTGGGAGTGCGGCGTGGGCATATTCGTCACCATACCCTTCGTGGCCTTTACGGTGCTGGCGGGTCTGCAGTCCATCGACAACGCCTACTATGAGGCCGCCACCGTGGACGGCGCGGGCTTCTGGCGCAAGCTGTGGAACGTGACCATCCCGCTGGTGAAGCCCTCGCTGACGGTGTGCACCGTGTTGAACATCATCTACGTGTTCAACTCTTTCCCTATCATCTATACCATCACCAAGGGCGCGCCGGCCAACAAGACCGACACGATGGTCACGCTGCTGTATATGCGGGCCTTCTATGACAACCAGAAGGGCCCGGCGACGGCCATGTCGGTCATAGGCTTCGCCATACTGTGCGTGTGCGCCGGCGTCTACATGATGGTCACCATGCGGAAGGAGGAGCAGTGATGAGGCTGAACACCCCTGAAGCCGTGCTGCGTGTGAACCGTCGGGCCCTGATCGCCGCGCTGCTGGCGGCGGCGCTTTGCCTGGTGGCGGTGAGCCTGCCCATATGGGAATTTTCCGTCACGGTGTTCGCCAGGAAATCCGGCAACACCTTTGTGGGGGATGAGAAGTACCAGGCCGTGAAGGCCGAGGTGGAGGCCGAGGCCGTCCGCTACAGCGAAGAGACGGGCGCGGTCACCCAGCTCTTCGAGAACGTCACCGAGCGCACCAATTCCAAGGGCGAAAAGACCAGCATGGTGGCCTTTGAGGTGCGCCAGGCGATGCGCCGCACCGGCTGGGATTTCGTGCGCTCCCCTCTGGCGTCGGGCCGGATACTGCTGGCCCTGATCCTCTGCCTGCTGGCGGCGGCAGTGCTGCTGGGCGCGGGCATGATGGGCGCGATGGACACGGACTGGCCGGAGCTGGACCTCCGCAAGCGGGGCATGCGCATGGGCGCGGCTGGCCTGGGGCTTGTGGCGCTGCTGCTGGTGCCCGTGTTCATGATGAGCTGCAACCTTGCCTTCACCCGCTGGATCAAGCTGGCCTCGGACGGCATGCCCCGCCCGGGCACTGAGGCCCTGCTTCATACGTTGGACGGCTTCCTCTACGGGGGAACGGCGGGGGATAAGGTCCTGGAGCTGATGGGGGGCGTGCGCCACGGTCCCCTGTGGCCACTGCTGGCCACACTGCCGCTGCTGGTCGGGTTTGGGCTGTGCGCGGTGGTCTGCGCCGACGGCGACCCGAGGCATACGCTGGCCCGGGCGCTGCTGATCGCCTTCGTCGTCGTGCTGTGCGTGGTCATACTGTACCCCTACTATGTGATGGTGATCACCGGCTTCCGCAGCAACGCGGAGACCACGGACATGTACTTCCAGCACATGTTCCCGACAAAATGGGTGTGGGGCAACCTGAAGGACATCATCGACCGGGGCGTGCTCCGCTACCTGCTGAACTCGCTGCTGTTGTCGGTTGGCGCCACGGCCATCGCGCTGCTGTGCGGCATCCCGGCGGCCTATGCCATGGCCCGTATGCACTTTGCCGGCAGAAAGGTGTTCCTGGGTTTTGTGATCATGAGCCAGATGTTCTCGCCGGTGGTGCTGCTGGTGGGCATCTCCCGACTGATGAACACGCTGCACCTGAATGATTCCCTGCTGGGGCTGATATTCATCAACGCGGCCTTCAACCAGGCCTTCGCCATATGGCTGCTGCGGGGCACCTTCGTGTCCATCTCCTCGGAGATGGAGCAGGCTGCCTGCATCGACGGCTGCAGCACCGTCAGCGCCATGCTGCGGGTGCTGCTGCCCATCGCGGCCCCCGGCATCGTGACCACGTTGATCTTCGTGTTCATCAACGCCTGGAACGAGTATACGATCTCCACGGTGCTGATCTCCACGACGTCCAACAAGCCCATCACCGTGGGCATCACCCAGTTCAGCTCCTTCAACATGATCGAGTGGCAATACCTGTTCGCGGCAGCGCTGCTGGCCACCGTGCCCGTGGTGATCCTGTTCATGTGCATCGAAAAGCATCTGGCCGCGGGCCTGACCGCGGGCGGCGTGAAGGGATAATCGATCGCGGCGGCGGCAATCTGCCGCCATGACCGTAACGCCGGCAACCTGCCGCCTCCAATAACCCTACAGATACAAACCGTACAAGGAGGTGCGCCCATGGACAAGTGGGACGCGCGATTCATGGAGCTGGCCGATACCATCTCCGGCTGGGCCAGCTGCTACAAGCCGGACCGCAAGATCGGCGCGGTGATCGTTCGAAACAAGCGCATCGTGACAACGGGCTACAACGGCGCGCCGGCGGGCATCAAGACCTGCGTGGAGCGGGGCGAGTGCCTGCGGCAGAAGCTGGGCATCGCCTCGGGCACCCGGGCCGAGCTGTGCTATGCCGTGCACGCCGAGCAGAACGCCATCATACAGGCGGCGCGCCTTGGCAGCAGCATCGACGGGGCCACGCTGTACTGCACCCACCAGCCCTGCGTGCTGTGCGCGAAGATGATCGTCAACGCCGGCATCAGGCGGGTGGTGTACCGGGAGGGCTATCCCGACGACTTCGCCCGGCAGATGCTCAGCGAGGGCGGCGTGGCGCTGGAGCGGTTTGATCCGCAGGAAAATATAAAGACGGAGTAAGAGAGAAATGAATATCAAACGCATCGAAAAGGTCACCCAGAATATGCGCGCCTGCGGGCTTCGGCAGATCATCGTCTCCAGCACCGCCAACGTGTACTACCTCACCGGCGTGTGGTGCGAGCCCTTTGAGCGCATGCTGGCGCTGCTGGTGAAGGACAGCGGCGAGATGACGCTGTTCGCCAACCGCATGTTCGCGCTGCAGGGGCTGACGGACGTGCCCATGGTCGAATACGAGGATACCGACGACTGCGTGGCGGTGCTGGCGCCCCACGTGCTGCCGGGGAAGGTCGGCATCGACAAGACCTGGCCCAGCCACTTCACCATCCGCCTGATGCAGCAGCGCCCGGACGTCGTGCCGGCCCTGGGCAGCCAGCCGCTGGACGACGCCCGCCTGACCAAGGACGCGGAGGAGCTTGAGCTGATGCGCATCAGCTCAAAAAAGAACGTGGAGGTCTGCGACCGCATCGCCAGCGCCCTGAAGGAGGGCGTCACCGAGAAGGAGATCCAGGCGCTGTACATACAGATCGCCCGGGAGCTGGGCTCTCCGGGCCCAAGCTTCACGCCGCTGATCTGCTTCGGCCCCAACGGCGCGGAGCCCCACCACGACAGCGACGGCACGAAGCTGGTGTCGGGCAGTACCGTCATCATGGACGTGGGCCTGCTCTGGCAGCACTACTGCAGCGACATGACCCGCACCGTGCACTTCGGCGCGGTCACTGACGAGGAAAAGCGGGTGCACGAGATCGTCACCGCCGCCAACCGCGCGGGCATCGCCGCCTGTCGCCCCGGGGTAAAGATGAAGGACATCGACCGCGCGGCGCGAAAGGTGATCGAGGACGCCGGTTACGGCCCGTACTTCACCCACCGCACCGGCCACGGCATCGGCCTGGACGAGCACGAGTTCCCGGACTGCTCCTCCGTCAGCGAAACCGTCACCCGTCCCGGCATGATCTTCTCCATCGAGCCCGGCATCTACCTGCCCGGCAAATTCGGCGTCCGGGTGGAGGACCTGGTAGCCATCACCGAGGACGGCTGCGAGGTGCTGACGTGGTAATTCTGTTTTGAACATTACTGTTCTTTCGCATGCAAATACTGATTTGTAGGGCTGCGACAAATCAGTATTTACCTGACTGAACATACGCTTTAAAACGACAAAGAGAACCCGTTTTTCGGCTGTGAAAAACGGGTTCTCTTTGCTATCGGTTGTCACGGCCCGTCGCTGACGGTGGCCTCGCCGTTCGCGGACCAGCACTCGGGGCAGCGGGTCAGCCCGGCCACCAGGGCGTTGACCAGTATGCCCTGGGTGGCGTGGGTCATGCCCGAGCAGGTGGCGTAGGAGTGGTAATAGGGATTGCCCTTTTCCGCAAACACCGTGGATTCCGCGTTGGGGCAGCACTTGGGGCAGGCCGGGCGGTTTTCCTTGAGCATGTCGGAAAGCAATACCTGCTGGGCGTTCTGCATGCCCGAGCACGTGGAATTGACGTGGTAGTAGGTGCCCTTGGGCGTGGCGTAGACGTAGTAGCCCTCAGCCTGGGCCTGTGTCCCGGCGTCACCCGCGCCCTCGGTTTCGGCCAGGGCCTCGGTCTCGTCCTCGCCGCCGATGCAGGTCGGGCAGCGCTTCTTGCCCGTCACCCGAGCCTCCGCGTAGGTGACGCGGCTGGCGTTGCGCATGCCGGAGCATTCGTCGTCCATGTGGTAATAGGTGCCGTCGACGGTGCAATACACATCGATCCCGGCCCTGGGGCAGCAGGTCTGGCAGGCGGTCTTGGCCATCAGCAGCGCGTCCTTCAGGCTGACCTCGTGGGCGCTGCTGCCCATGTCGCTGCAATCCGCCTTGATGTGGAACGAGCCGTTGTAGGGCGAGCACCACACACTGACGTTGCTGCGGTCCTCGGTGTCGGCGTTGACGAACACCAGGTCAAAGGAGCCGTCGCTGTACTGGCCGCCGATGCAGTAGGGGCAGGCCATCAGGTCGCTGTCGATGGCGCTGTTGCGGGATACCCGCGCGGTCTGCGCGTCCTCGCCGATGACCACGCAGTCCTCGGTCTGGTGGTAGTAGGGGCCGCCCTCCACGGTGTAGACGGCGTTGAGGTCGTCCACCTCCTCGGTGGACACCACCTCTGCCACGGCAGCCTCGGCGGGTTCCTCCTCCTCGACCTCGGGCACGGCGGTGGGCGCGAGCGTAGTGACCCCAACGGCCTGAGGCGTGATGGTGGTGTCGTTGGCGGGCTTGAAGGGCCTCGCCACCAGCACGTAGATCACCGCCGCCATCCACAGCGCCGACAGCACGCTCAATACGATGTTCACGCCGGTGGAATAGCGCCGCCGGCGCCACAGCAGCCAGATGCCCACCGGCGGCAGCAGCACCAGCAGCAGCCAGGTCGGCCAGTCGTTCTCGTCCAGGAAGCGCATCAGGCCGTCGGGGCGTTCGTCCCGGCGGGGATCGTATTCGGGCGCGTCGTAATAGGGCCCCCGGTCATCGTCCCGGTCGTCGTCATAGTCGTCGTCGTAGCCGTAGTCGTCGTCATAGCGGCTGCGGCGATAGCCTCTGTCATAGCGTTCGTCCTCATAGCGCTCATCCGCATAACGATCGTCGTCGTAGCGGGCATCGCCGTAATCACCGTCCTCGTAGTCGTCCTCATAGCGGTCGTCATACCCGTCGTCATCGTCGTAATCTGACCTGTTTTTGTTGGGCATCCAGGGCTCCTCGCCGTTGTAGGGCGTGTCATAGCCTCCCGGCATGTAGGGCTCTTCGCCGTCGTAGTTGGAAAGCAGTTCATCCCGTCGCTTTCCGGGGTTCAAGCCCCCGACGCGCAGCAATGCCATGCACTTCACCCCTTTATACAAAACTCCATCTTTGATTATAACACATGCCGCCCCCGATGGGGACAAAAGTCAAGAGATGATAACGCAAAAACCGCCTGCGTGTCACACAGGCGGTTTGGGAAAATGACGATCTTACCCCAGCAGCAGGTTCGGCAGCCAGGTGACGATGCTTGGCAGGTAGGTCACCAGGGCCAGCGTGGCGATCAGCGGGAGCAGGAAGGGGAGTATGGACTTGTACAGGCTCTCCAGCCTGACCTTGTTCACGTCCGAGATGACGAACAGGCAGACGCCGAAGGGCGGCGTCACCTGGCCGATCATCAGGTTCAGCACGACCATCACGCCGAAGTGCACCAGGTTCAGACCCAGGCCATTGGCGATGGGCAGCAGCACCGGCAGCATCAGCGTCAGGATCGCGCCGGGCTCCATGACCATGCCCAACAGCAGCAGCAGCACGTTGATGACCAGCAGGATCACGTTGGGGTTGCTGCTCACGCCCAGTATGAAGTCGGCCATCTGGCGGGAGATGCCCTCCATCGCCATCACGTAGGTAAACAGCGTGGCGGTGCCGATGATGAACAGCGTGTTGGCCGAGGAGATCGCGGAGTCCTTCAGGCACTTCAGGAAGTCCTTCCAGCCCAGCGACCGATACACGAATATCGCCACCAGCAGCGAGTAGATCACCGCGATGCTGGAGGCCTCGGTGGGGGTGAACCAACCGAGGGTGAAGCCCGAGAGTATGATCAGCGGGCTGCCCAGCGCGGGGATCGAGTAGAGGAACTGCTTGATGAAGCGACCCAGGTTGAAGCTGTGGCGCTCGTATTTGCGCACGATGGCGAAGATCAGTATCAGCACCATCAGCAGCACGCCCATCAGCAGGCCGGGGACCACGCCGCCCATGAACAGGCGCTCGACCTGCACGCTGGCGACGCTGCCGTAGATGATCAGCGGTATGGACGGCGGGAAGATGGGCCCGATGACCGAGCTTGCGGCGGTCACCGCGCCGGAGAACTCCTTGTCATAGCCGTTGGTGGTCATGGCCTCCATCTCGATGGCCCCCAGGCCGCCGGCGTCCGCCACGGCGGAGCCGGACATGCCGGCGAATATGATGCTGGCCACCACGTTGGCGTGGGCCAGGCCGCCGGGGATCCAGCCCACCAGCTCCTTGGCGGTGTCGAACATCTTCTTGGTGAGCTTGCTGGCGTTCATCAGGTTGCCCGCCAGTATGAACAGCGGCACGGCGATCAGCAGGAACGAGTCGATGCCGCTGACCATCTTCTGGCCGATGACGACCATGGGGTAGCCCAGGGACAGGCAGCCCAGTATCGCCGACGCGCCGATGGAGATGCTGATGGGCACGCCGATCACCAGGAATACGACGAACGCGATGATGAATATGGTCATGCGGCGCCCTCCTCTCCGGTCGCGGGCAGCCTGCCCGTCAGCACCAGTATGCGCTCAATGACCTGCTCGACGGTCTTGACGGCGATGTAGATCCCCGCGATCATCATCGGCACATACTGCACCGTGTAGGGGACCTTCACCGAGAAGGTCTGGTAGGTGCGGGTGCTGACGAAGGGATACTGGTAGATGAAGGCGACGACCATCACGACGCCCAGCATCAGGCTCACGCCCTTGTTGACGAAGTAGAGCACCTGGGCCATGGGGCCGTGGACGCGGGCGGCCAGGAAGTCCAGCCGCATCAGGCCGCTTTTACAGTAGAGGGGGATCAGCCCGATAAAGGCCATCCACAGGAATATGATGCCGCAAAGCTGTATGTTTCCGGCGAAGGACTGGTTGAAGAAGTTGCGGCGCACCAGCTCCAACACGATGGCGATCACCAGGCCCGCGATGGCCGCCATGACGATCCACTCGGCGACCTTTGCGATGCCCTCGGTGATTTTCTTGCAGGTTTTCATAGTTGCCCCTTTCAGTTATTGAGGGTGCATAGCAAACTATGCACCCTCAATGCTTTCAGATCGGTGATCAGCGCACGACGGCCAGGATGGCGTCCAGCAGCTCCTGGCTGTACCAGCTCTCGCCCTCATAGCGCTTGTAGTACTCGTCGCCGCCCAGGGCGTCCTTGAAGGACTGCACGTCGGGCTCGAAGTTGAACTCCACGCCGGCGTCCTGCAGCACCTTGGTGGCGGTCTCGTTGTCCTCGGCGATGGTGTCGAAGCTGTACTTCGCGGCGACCTTGGCCTGCTCCTTCAGGATGTCCTGCACCTCGGCAGGCAGGGAAGCCCACTTGGCGGCGTTCACGGCCATGGTGCAGCCCATCCACATGTAGTTGATGTTGGAGAAGTACTTGATGCTGTCATAGGTGGCGTTGGCGACCAGGTGATAGGTGGCGTTGTCCTGGCCTTCGGCGGTGCCGTTGGCAAGGGCGGGGGCCAGCTCCGGCAGGGCCAGGCCGATGGGGGTGGCGCCCAGGGCGGACCAGACGTCCAGGTACAGCTGGCTCTCGGGCACGCGGATCTTCAGACCCTTCACGTCCTCGGCGGTGTTGATGGGCCGGTTGGTGGTGGAGATGTGGCGCATGCCGTTGTCGCCCTCGGCCAGGTACACCAGGCCGAAGTCCTCGAAGTTCGCGAAGATCTTCTCGCCGATCTCGCTGTTGGTCACCTCATAGGCCTGCTCGGCGCTGTTGAACAGGAAGGGCAGGTCCAGAACCTTGGCGGGCTCATAGAAGGAGGTGAAGCCGGAGGTGCCGGCGAAGATGATGTCGATGGTGCCCATGCGGGTGGACTCGATCGCCTCGGCGTCGTTGCCCAGCTCGTTGGAGTGGTGCACGTCCAGGGTGATGGCGCCGTCGGAGGCCTCGGAGACCAGGCGCGCGTACTCGACGATGGTCTTGGTGGGCACGGCGTTCTCGTTGCCGGGGGAGTAGATGACCAGCTTGACGGGCTCGATTTCAGCCAGCGCGAAGCTGCCCAGCATCAGGATCATGGCGGCGGTCAGAAGCATGCAGAGAAGTTTTTTCATCGTTGGATTCCTCCTGTTCTATTATCCACAGGACGTTTCCCGCCCTGCGATATACCTGTAGATATGTTACCTAAGCTCGGTGGTGGGGATGCCGTCCATGTCGTCGAAGGCCTGGTTTTCGCCGCCCATGGCCCAGATGAAGGTGTAGTTGCTGGTGCCAGCACCGGCGTGGATGCTCCAGGACGGGGAGATGACGGCCTGCTCGTTCTGCATCACGATGTGGCGGGTCTCGGTGCCCTCGCCCATGAAGTGGAACACGACCTCGTTCTCGGGAACCTCGAAGTAGAAGTAGACCTCCATGCGCCGCTCGTGGGTGTGGGCGGGCATGGTGTTCCACACGCTGCCCGGCTCCAGCACGGTCATGCCCATGGACAGCTGGCAGGTCTTCAGCACGTCGGGATGGATGAACTGGTTGATGACGCGCTTGTTGCTGGTTTCCGCCGCGCCGCAGGGCTTCTTGGCCGCGTCGGCGATGCGGATCAGGCGGGTCTCATAGCTGGTGTGAGCAGGGGCCGACACGATGTAGAACTTTGCCGGCTGCGCCGGATGGTCGGAGGCGAAGGTGACCTCCTTCGCGCCGCGGGTGACGTACAGGCAGTCCTTGTAGCCCAGCTCGTACACCTTGCCGTCCACGGTGACGGTGCCCGCGCCGCCCACGTTGAACATGCCGCATTCCCGGCGCTCCAGGAAGAAGTGGGTGCCGAAGTTCTTCCACACGTCGATGCCCTTGTCGATGGCCACGGTGTCGCCCACGGGCATGATGCCCAGGGTCACCATGCGGTCCACATGGCTGTACACGGCCACGACCTCGTCGGGCACGAACAGCTTTTCGATCAGGAACTCGTTGCGGGTCTCCTCGGTGGTGTAGCGCTTGAAATCGCGCTGGTTGCAGGAATAACGGATGTCCATAGTCGTCTCTCTCCTTGATGTGGTAATTTTATCGGAAACCGTTATAAAAATTATAATGGTATAATCGAAAATTGTCAACGGTCAAAGTAAGATTGGGCAGACAAAGAATCCCCCTTCCGACGCGCCAGGGCGGGGAAGGGGGGCTTTGATATCGGTGCATATATTCAGTCAGGGAAATACTGATTTGTCGCAGCGCGACAAATCAGTATTTGCATTTGCCTGAACAGCTATGACATAACATTATCACATCGCCTTCGGCATCCCGGATGCCACAGGCATGCCCAGGGCCAGCAGCACCTCGGCGATGGTATCCACGGGAACGATCTCCAGCGCCTGCTTGACCTCGTCCGCCACGTCCTTCAGGTCGTCCAGGTTGTCCCGGGGGATGAACACCCTCTTCACGCCGCTGCGCTGGGCGGCCATCAGCTTCTCCGGCAGGCCGCCGATGGGGTTCACGTCCCCCTGCAGCGACACCTCGCCGGTCATGGCCGTCTCCGGCGGCACGGCGACGCCTGTCAGCAGCGAGGCCAGCGCGGTGGTCAGCGTGATGCCCGCCGAGGGGCCGTCCTTGGGAGTCGCGCCGTCGGGCACGTGGATGTGCAGGTCGCTGCCCTCCAGCGTCTGCGCCTGCTCCGGCAGCATGGCCTTCACCAGGCTGACGGCGATCCGGGCCGACTCCTTCATCACGTCGCCCAGCTGGCCGGTGACGGTCAGCTGGCCGCTGCCGTGGGTCAGCAGGCTCTGGATATACAGTATGTCGCCGCCCACAGGCGTCCAGGCCAGGCCGGTGACGATGCCGGGGCGGGCGCCTTCGGGCACGTGCTTGCGGCGCACCGGGTTCATATCCATATACTCCGAGAGGTTTTCCTCGGTGACGGACAGCTTCGCCTCGGGGTCGTCCACCATGGCCACCGCCGCGCTGCGGCACAGCTGGTCCATGCGCTTCTTCAGGCCGCGGACGCCCGCCTCCCGGGTGTAGTGCTCGATGACCGCCTCGATGGCTTCGTCGGAAACCGTCAGCGCGCCGTCGGGGACGCCCACCTCGGCCATGGCCCGGGGCAGCAGGTGCTTCCGGGCGATCTCGCGCTTCTCGATGGGCGTGTAGCCCTGGAAGCGTATGACCTCCATGCGGTTCAGCAGCGGCTCGGGGATGGTGTCCAGCGTGTTGGCGGTGCAGATGAACAGCACGTCCGACAGGTCGAAGGGCACGTTCAGGTAGTGGTCGGTGAAGGAGAAGTTTTGCTCCGGGTCCAGCACCTCCAGCAGGGCGCTGGAGGGGTCGCCGTTGTAGCTCTGGGACAGCTTGTCCACCTCGTCCAGCACCATCACCGGGTTGTTGGCCCCGCACTTGTGGATGCCGTCGATGATGCGCCCCGGCATGGCCCCGATATAGGTGCGCCGGTGGCCGCGGATGTCGGCCTCGTCCCGCACGCCGCCCAGGGAGACTCGCACGTATTCGCGGCCCAGGGCCTGGGCGATGCGCTCGCCGATGGAGGTCTTGCCGGTGCCCGGCGCGCCGACGAAGCACAGGATCGAGCCGGACTGGCGTCCCTTCAGCCGCATCACCGCCAGCTGCTGGAGGATGCGCTTCTTCACCTTGTCCAGGCCGGAATGCCCGGCGTTCAGCGCGGCCCGGGCCTCGTCCATCGAAATGTCCTTCGCCTCGGCCTTTTTCCAGGGCAGGCTGGTCAGCAGGTCCAGCCAGTCGGTGAGCATGCCCGCCTCAGGGCTGTTGGCGCCCTCGCCCTTGATGCGGTTGAGCACCTTGCGCCCCTCCTTCAGGGCGGTCTCGTTCATCCCGGCCTCCTCCAGCTTCAGCTCCAGACGCCGCAGCTCGGAGACGTTCTCCGGGTGCAGGGCGTCCAGCTCCTTCTGCAGGTATTCGATCTGCTTTTTGATGGCCGACTCCCGGTACAGCTTCTCGTGGTCCTCCTGCTGGGCGCTCTGGGCCGCGCTCTGCACGTCCGCCAGCTCCAGGCCCTCCAGCAGCATCCGCTCCAGGGCGTCGAACCGTGCGGACAGGCTGTCCTCGGCCAGCAGCGCGTAGCGCTCCTCCGAGGGCGCGCTCAGCCAGGGGGACATGGTCGCCGCCACCGTCCACAGGCTGTCCCAGTGGGCGGCGAAGCCGCGCAGCATGCCTTCCCACTGCTTGCCCCGGGCGAAGCTGAGGATGCGGTCCTTCACGCCGGTCAGGCGCCGGGCGGCGTCGGCGGGGTCCAGGTCGTCCAGGTCCGCTCGGCGGGAGACAGTCATGCTGAAGCTGCGGTCCCGCAGCACGGCCACCTCCTCGATGTTCACCCGGTTCTGGATGTCCACGCAGACGTAGCCGTTGGCGTTGACCTCCGAAATGGCGCCGGTGACCCCGATGGGCCGGAAGCTGTCGCCGTCCAGCGCCGCGCGGGGCTGCTCGTCCTTCTGCACCAGCAGCGTCACCCGCTCGCCCTCGACGGGGGCCTTGCCGGTCAATTCCTTATAGATCCTGGTCTGCAGCCACAGCTTCGCGCCGGGCAGGGCAATGATATTGTACAAAGGCATGACGGACATATGCGTACCTCCTGATTGCGTGCAATTACCTTGACATTTGTCAAGTTTACAGCATGATACAACAAACCTTGACAGATGTCAAGGCTTTTGATATAATATTTACAATCACCGGGCAGGGGACGGTGGCGGCAGATTGCGACACGGAGTTAGTCCTTTAGGGCCGCCACGATACGAATTGATACCTATACTTGGAGGATACGGATGTACTGCGGAACCAACAAGACGGCGCTGGCCTCCCAGCGTCAGCTGGCCGACGCGATGATGCGCCTGATCGCACAGAAGCCCTACGCCCAGATCTCCGTCAGCGAGCTATGCAAGGCGGCGGGCATATCCAGGCAGACCTTCTATACCCTGTTCACCAGCCGGGAAAACGTGATGGTGTTCACGCTGCAATCCCGGGCCTGCTGCGCGCCCGAGGCGGCGCACGCCGGCGGGGCGGGGCAGGAGGGCCTGCGCCGGCTGTGCCGGGGCTACAGCGAATACCTGCTGCGCAACCAGCGGCTGATTAAGCTGCTGGTGGAGAACCACATCGATCATCTGCTCTACGACACCTTCTTCGAGACGCTGGACGGCTGCGACTGCTTCCTGGGCAGCGCCGATCCCTGCGCCCGCCGCTATGCCGTCAGCTTCTACGCCGGAGGCGTGGCCAGCGTCGCCCGCCGCTACGCCCAGGAGGATTGCGCCGCCACCGCAGAGCAGCTTGAGTGCCTGCTGATGACCCTTTTCACGGGCGGGATGTTTCGATAGCAGATTTTATTTGCATTCCCCGCCAATCCATGTTATGATAATGTATGAAAAAATAACATTCACTGGGGGGTTGGAGGATGGACAAGAGCAATTGGGACGCGACCTTTGCCGCGCGCTTTGCCCGGCACGAGGACGAGCTGCAATGGCTGTACTGTGAGCTGTACCACGCAGACATGCAGGCCTATGACTATTTCGTGAACATGCTGCACCGCGCCTGGCTGGACAGGCCGGAAGCGCTGCGGAACATCGATGCCCAGCGGGAGAACAACCCAGATTGGTATCGGGGCCATGACATGACCGGCATGTTGATGTACGTCAAGGCCTTCGCCGGCACGTTGAACGGCGTGCGGGAAAAGCTGGATTACATACAGGATTGCGGCGTGAACTACCTGCACCTGATGCCGCTGCTGGAGAGCCCGGAGGGGCGCAGCGACGGCGGCTATGCCGTATCCGACTTCAGGAAGGTGCAGCCGGAGCTGGGCACGATGGACGACCTGGCGGCCCTCGCCGGGGACTGCCACGGGCGGGGCATCGCGCTGTGCCTGGATTTCGTGATGAACCACACCAGCGAGGACCACGCGTGGGCGCGCAGCGCCCGGAAGGGCGACCCCACCGACATGGCCCGCTACTTCATCTATGACAACTGGGTCGTGCCCGACGAATACGAGCGGACTGTGCCCCAGGTGTTCCCCACCACCGCGCCGGGCAATTTCAGCTGGTGTGATGAACTGCACAAGGTGGTCATGACCACCTTCTGGCCCTACCAGTGGGACCTGAACTACGCCAACCCCATGGTGTTCAACGACATGACCGACAACATGCTGTACCTGTGCAACCGGGGCGTGGACATCATCCGGCTGGACGCGGTGCCCTATATATGGAAGTCGCTGGGCACCAACTGCCGCAACCTGCCCCAGGTGCATTCCCTGGTGCGCATGATGCGCATGGCCTGCGAGATCGTGTGCCCCGGCACGCTGCTGCTGGGCGAGGTGGTCATGGCGCCGGACAAGGTGGCGCCCTACTTCGGCAGCGTCTACAAGCCGGAGTGCCACATGCTGTACAACGTGACCACCATGGCCTCCATCTGGCACACCGTGGCCACCCGGGACGTGCGGCTGCTGCGCAACCAGCTGGAGCAGGTGTTCGCCCTGCCGGGCCAGTACACCTTCCTGAACTACCTGCGCTGCCACGACGACATCGGCTGGGGCCTGGACTACGATTTCCTGAGTCAGTTCGGCCAGTCGGAAATTCCCCACAAGAAGTACCTGAACGATTACCTGACCGGCAAGTGGCCCGGCAGCCCCGCCCGGGGCGAGCTGTACAACGACGACCCCCGCCTGGGCGACGCCCGGTTGTGCGGCACCACCGCCTCGCTGTGCGGCGTGCAGTCGGCGCTGGAGAGCGGGGACGGCAGGGCCCTCGACCAGGCCCTGACCCTGGATGTGGCGCTGCACGCGCTGATGTTCACCCTCAGCGGCGTGCCGGTGCTGTACAGCGGCGACGAGATCGCCCAGCTGAACGACGATGCCTATCACGACGACCCGCTGAAGGCCGGTGACAGCCGCTACCTGCACCGGGGCGACATGGACTGGAGCGCCGCCGATAAGCGTGGCGACGCCGCAACCCCCCAGGGCCGCATGTTCGAGGCCGTCAAGCGGCTGGAAGGCCTGCGCGCCGAGCACGCCGCCTTCGGCGCGGACGCTGAGGTGCGTCTCATGAACGCGGTGGACGATTCCCTGCTGGGCATCGAGCGCCGCGTGAAGGGCGAGCGGCTGATCGCGCTGTTCAACTTCTCCGAATGGCCGAAGCCCGCGGGGATCGGGGGCGGCGGCAGCTTTACCGACCTGTGGGCGGGCAGCCACGTGCGCGCCGAGGGCCTGACCGTGCCCGCGAGCGGATTCCTGTGGCTGCTGGATGCCGGTACGGAGGATTGACACTGGATCATCACCCGTTTCAAATCAAAACCCCTCAGAATTGCCGCTTTCGGGCAATTCCGGGGGGCTTTTAATGGCATTTCGCCTAAAAAGTTAGTGATGCGCAAAAATTAACGAAAACGATGTATTGACAAGAAATAAACAATGGTATAAAATTGGTGTGCAATCCGATAAGACAGTAGGTTTTTATTGGATCGAGGCAAGAGATTGCCACAAAAATTCAAGGAGGTTACCGCACATGAAAAAGGTAATCAGTCTGGTTCTCGTCCTGGCCCTGTTCGCCATGAGCGCCGTCGCGTTCGCCGCTACGCCCGTGGCCGCTACCGATCTGGCCTATAAGGGCGAACTGGTGCTCATGCACTTCTCCACCTCCGAGGAGTCCGAGGGCAACGGCGGCTCCGACGGCTTCCGCACCACCATCGCGGCCTGGAAAGAGGCCCATCCCGACATCACCCTGACCGAGAACGTGCTGGCCAACGCCGAGTACAAGACCCAGGTCGCCACCCTGGCGGCGGCTGACAACCTGCCCGACGTGTTCCTGCTCCAGGGCATGAACACCATCGCCTGGGCGAATCAGAACCTGGTGATGGACATGACCGACATCATCAAGGCTTCCCCCTACTATGATGCCTACAATCAGGCTTACTTCACCCCCTTCACCACGCCCGAAGGCAAGATCTACGGCCTGCCCGTGCTGACCGGCGGCACCTGCACCATCGTGATCTACGACAAGGCCATGTGGGCCGAGAAGGGCTACGAGACCTTCCCCGCCACCTGGGCTGAGGTCGAGGAAGCCGCTGAGAAGTTCTCCGCGGAAGGCATCGACACCATCGCCTTCGGCAACGGCGGCCAGTGGCAGCTGAACTCCGACTTCGTGTCCACCCTGGGCAACCGCTACACCGGTCCCGAATGGTTCGCCAGCCTGATCGCCAACACCGGCGCCAAGTTCACCGACGAAGCGTTCGTGAAGTGCCTGACCGAGACCCAGCGCCTGTTCAAGGACACCAAGATCTTCAACGCCGACTTCAACGCCGTGACCAACGAGGACGCCCGCGAGTACTTCATCGCCGGCGACGCCGCGGCCTTCATCGGCGGCAACTGGGACTGGTCCTACATCTGGCAGACCCTGAAGGACGGCAACGAAGAGAAGTACAACAACATGGGCATCGCCGTGCTGCCGCAGCCTGCGGACGCCGAGTTGTATCCCAACAGCCAGAACATCGGCCTGGGCTATGCCATGGCCATCAACCCCAAGCTGGCTGAGGATCCCGACAAGCTGGCCGCCGCCATCGACCTGTGCTACGAGCTGACCGGCCCCGCCTTCTCCTCCTATGTGGCTGAGAACTACGCCCTGGGCGGCCTGACCAGCGCCGGCGACGTCGACCTGAGCGCCTTCGACCAGCAGACCCAGGACTTCTACAACTGGTCCTATGTCGATACCGACACCTGCGAGATCTACGACTCCTACCTGGATTCCTCCATCTGGAGCGTGCTGAACACCGAGATGCAGGAGATGCTGAACGGCGACAAGGATCCCGCCACCGTCGCGGCCGACACCCAGGCGGCTTACGACGCTGTGTACAACAGCTGATAACCTTATGACTGACCGACAGCCGTCCGTCTGCGAAAGCGGACGGGCGGCTGCCCTGTATTGACAGCCGCTTCCGGTCCCATGCTGCGCCGGCGCCTTGCGAGGCGTGGGAGCGGAAGTGCGCTTACCAAGAAAAGGAAAGGAAGGGACAGTGCATGCTTGATTCCATCAGGCCCAAGAAATCAACCATCTATCTGTACCTGTTGATCCCGGTTGCCCTGTTTATATTCACCGTGTTCTTCCCGTTGGTCTCCGCGCTGGTGTACAGCTTCTTCGAGTGGAAGAGCGGCCCCAACAAGATATTCAACGGCATTGCCAACTATAAGCAGCTGTTCGCGGACCAGGTGTTCTGGGCGTCCTTCGGCCACAACCTCTATCTGGTGGCGGCCTGCATCATCGGCCAGATCGGCATCGCGTTCATATTGGTGCTGTTCGCCAATTCCCGCCTGGCCAAGTGCCAGACCATCCACCGCACCTTCGGCTTCTTCCCCAGCACCATCTCCGCCGTCTGCATCGGCATGATCTGGAGCATGGTGTATCACAACAAGTACGGCATACTGAACTGGTTCATCATCAATGTGCTGGGCCGTCCCGAGTGGGCCAAGGTCTGGCTGAACGATACCAAGAACATCATGCTGTACGTGTCCATTCCGCTGATCTGGCAGTACATAGGCTATTACATGGTCATCATGTTCTCCGCTATCGCCGGCATCGACAAATCCATCTTCGAATCCGCCGAGATCGATGGCGCCACCGGCTTCCAGACCGCCGTGCACATCACGCTGCCCCTGATCCGCAATACGATGCTGGTCTGCCTGACGCTGTGCATCGCCGGCAACATGAAGGCCTTCGACAACATCTATACCATGACCGCCGGCGGACCGGGTTATTCCTCGATGGTGATGGCCATGTACGGCTACAAGGTCTCCTTCGAGCAGTCCAACCTGGGCTACGGCAGCACCATCTCCGTGGCGATATTCGTGCTGTCCCTGGCCGTCATCGGCGGCAGCCAGTGGCTGGTCAAGCGGGCCACCCGCAGAATGGAGGTGTGATCCATGCAGAAGAGCGAAATGACCGCCGTGCGCCAGACCTCCCCGGTGGGCAAGGCCATCGGCACGGTGCTGATCAACCTGGTGCTTTGGATCTTCTCCCTCAGCTGCATCTTCCCGCTGGTCTGGATGTTCTATTCCTCCTTCAAGGAGAAGCGCGCCTTCAACGCCGACATCGTCGGCCTTCCGAAGGTCTGGGACCCGGTGAACTACGTCAAGATCCTCTCCAACAAGGACTATCACCTGTGGCAGTCCATGTGGAACAGCCTGCGCACCACCGGCATATCGATCATACTGATCGTGCTGCTCAGCTTCATCGTGGGCTACATACTGGCCCGCGTGCGCTTCAAGCTGAACCGGCCCCTGTACCTGATGTTCCTGATGGGCATGCTGATCCCGATCCATTCGCTGCTGGTGCCCATCTACGTGGTGTTCAAGGACGCCAACCTGCTGGACAAGTGGTACACCCTGCTGTTCCCCTATGTGTCCTTCGGCCTGCCCATGGGCATCTTCCTCACGGAGGGCTATGTCAAGGGCATCCCCGTGGCGCTGGAGGAGGCGGCGTCCATCGACGGCGCGGGCTTCTCCCGTTCACTGTGGACCATCATCTTCCCGCTGTGCCGTCCGATCCTGGTGACCATCGCCATCATACAGATCTTCGGCTGCTGGAACGAGTTCTCATTCGCTCTGGTACTGATGAACGACGTCAACCTGCAGACGGTGCCGCTGGCGCTGACCCAGTTCAAGGGCCAGTTCGCCTCCGATTATCCCAAGCAGATGGCCGCCATGCTGATCACCATGGCGCCCATCGTGATCATGTACTTCGCCTTCAACGGCCAGATCATCAAGGGCATGGTCGCCGGCGCGGTGAAGGGCTGACAGAATCCCTGTATCCTGTATGATCAAAGCGTCTGTCTCAAAATGACATGAAAGGATCATTTTGAGGCAGCCGCTTTTGTTTACAGATAAAACGCATAATGACAGCTGGAATGTAAACAATTACAGTGAGATCGATACAAGTCCAAGAAATTACCCTTAGAAAGCAAGTGCATATATTGACTGTTTTTTGAATGTATGATATCATATTATTAATAATCTTTACTTAACGAAGCGATGAATAGAAGACGGGGGTAAGGGGATGGAAGATATTGATTCCAGACTATATGCTATACCTGCCAAATGCGATCGTGAGCGCAATTCATGGCTGCCGTTGCCGATTCATCTAAAGGATACGAGTAACATATTGGAGTGGCTGTATCGTGAATGGTTGCCAAGGAGCGAACGACTGGCTATGCTTCCAGATTTCGACCATGCTACGGAGCGAGCAGTTCTTAACTGCTTGGGCATGCTTCATGATCTGGGAAAAGCGACGCCGTCATTTGTTGCACATATAGCAAACTCTGGCGGAATGCCGGAACTTCTTGAACGCCTTGAAAAGTCGGGATATCCAACTTTTTGGCCTTCGGTATACGCGGTAACCCACGCGGCTGCGGGAGAGGCGCTTCTTTTATCTGCAGGCGCACCGGTTGGTATTGCATCGATCATAGGGGCGCATCATGGAAAACCGCAGGATGCCGAAAAACTACGGTTTATATGGAATAATTATGAACATTTGATAAGAGGAAGAAGCGAGGATGGGAATACCTGGACGCAGGCGCAAGAGGAGATAATTCATTGGGCCGTATCACAAGGCGGCATCCCTTTGGATAAATTGCCAACCCTTTCTGATGCATCGCAGATGCTCCTTTGCGGTCTTTTGATCATGGCGGATTGGATTTCGAGCAATACATATTATTTTCCGATGATTCCCATTGAGGATGATGGGCGGGATGCAGATTCTGAACATCGTTTTCAAGATGCTTTGGAACGATTGAAGTTGCCTGCATGCTGGCAAACGGAAGCAGAAGCATTCTGGGCAGATCGGATCTATGACTTGCGTTTCGGGAGGGGGGAGGCGCCATTCATTCCACGCCCCATGCAAATTGAAGCAGCGCAAACAGCTTCACAGATGCTTGTGCCAGGTTTGATAATCCTTGAGGCGCCGATGGGCTCAGGAAAGACAGAAGCTGCACTGGCTGTGACGGAACTGATAGCTTTTCAAACAGGTGCAGGGGGCATATTTTTCGGGCTACCGACTCAGGCAACGGCCAACGCGTTGTTTGGCAGGTTAAAGGATTGGGCGGAGCGTCAAAGCGAGGATGCGGTAAACACGATCATGCTGAGCCATCGTATGGCGATGATGAATCCACTCTATCAGGATCTGCTGAAGGGAACACCGGAGGATGTCACGGTTGGAGAGGAAAGCGGCCTGGAGGTTCACAGCTTTTTCCAGGGCAAGAAAACTGCGCTGCTGTCGAGCTTTGTTGTCGGCACGATAGATCAACTGTTGATGGCAGCCTTGCGTCGCAAGCATGTCATGCTTCGACAACTGGGTTTGGCAGGCAAAGTTGTCATCGTAGACGAGGTTCATGCCTATGATGCCTATATGAGCCGCTATTTGCAGCGGGTATTGCAATGGCTGGGCGCATGGGGAACGCCGGTTGTGCTGCTCTCGGCAACGCTGCCGGCAGCTGCACGATCACAATTGATGGATGCGTATTTGGGCATAAAACCCAGGAAAAAAGACACCTCTGAGTGGCGGACGAGTATAGAATATCCCCTGTTGACGTGGTCAGATGGAGGCCAGGTGAGGCAACGAACGTTGACAGGAGATGGACGTCGAATCAAGGTGCGCACAGAGATAATCCCGGATGAAGCGAGGATTGACATTCTTAAAGATAAACTGTCAAATGGAGGGTGCGCTGGGGTCGTTTGCAATACTGTCGCACGCGCCCAGTCTTTTGCTATGGCTGTTTCAAAAGCTATGCCGGAGCTCAGGGTCATACTGTGCCACGCTCAATTTGTCATGCCAGAGCGAGCGCGTATTGAGGAAGAACTGCTGCAGAAGCTTGGACGCGACGGAAAGCGCCCTATAAAGCTGGTATTGGTTGGAACCCAGGTGATAGAACAAAGTCTTGATATAGACTTGGATGTGCTTATAACAGATTTGTGTCCCATGGATTTGTTGTTGCAGCGAATTGGGCGCTTACACCGACATGAACGTTCCAGACCCGCACGGATGGTTAATGCGGAATGTTATATTGCAGCTGCTACGGATGATGCATTGAAGGATCATCCAATTTACGAGGAATATCTGTTGCGGCGCACGCGTGACAAGCTGCGACAGCAGCTGGTTATACCGGATGACATTGCCGGCTTGGTACAACAGACTTACAGCGCTCCTGAAGGCAACGAAAACAATGCTGAAAAGCTTCAGGAGATGTGGGAAAGGATGACGCGAAATATAAAAACACAGGAAGAAAAAGCGGATGCGTATCGGCTACGACCACCGATGCGTAGAGCAGGGATGATCCCTGCAACATTGAATGGCATTTTGGAGACAGATGAAAAATCTGACGACGTTCAAGCCGAAGCCAGCGTGCGAGGCGGCGGATCAAGTGTGGAAGTGCTGCTGTTAAGACGCACAGGAGAAGGCAAGGCGTGTACAATCACAGGGGAAGTCGATGAGGGTATTGCCTCGGATAATATGTCGTTTTCACTGAATCACATGCCGTCGACTCAGGAAGCAATGCTCATTGCGCAGCAAAGGCTGAAACTGCCCTGGTCGCTGTGTGCGCCATGGCGAATAGATCAGACCATTGCGCTGCTTGAACGACAAACCTCGACGCTTGTTCCGGAGTGGGAACAATCCCATTGGTTGAAGGGAGAACTTATTCTGTTGTTGAATGAGGATGGGAAAACTGTTTTGAACGGCTTCCAGCTGAGCTATGACAAACAATACGGCATGATATGTGAGAGATATGAGGAGGTGTCTGGCGATGAATCCGTGCTTTAATCTCTCTGAGGAAAAATGGATTCGGGTACTTGAAGAAGATGGAAGCATCAAAGAAGCAACTCTTCCGGAGGTCTTTGAAAAGGCTCATGTATATCCTGGCCTCGCAGGGGAAACACCCACACAAAACGTGGCGATACTGCGCTTCCTGATGGCTGTATTATATGCATCGCTGTTCAATCAGGACTATGAAACGCCGGACGATGCACTGAATGCCTGGTTCGAACTGTGGGATGCCGGTTGTTTTCCTATGGCCCCCATTACAGAGTATCTTGCACGGTGGCGGGAAAGGTTTTGGCTCTTCCATGATGAACGGCCCTTTTGCCAGGTTGCTGCCGGTCGGGATGGAATAACGATGGAGAATGCTGCCGGGAAGGCGGGATTGGAAAAGCCGGGAAAACCGACTGCCAAAGGCGTACAGAAGGCATCAAAGCTCAATGGTGCGATATTCGAGAGCGGAAATACAGATAAGCTCTTCAATATTGCGACAGGTTCCGGTAAAAACAGCCTTTCCTATTCTGAAGCTGCAAGGTGGTTGATACATGTTATCGGTTTTGATGATGGTGGCATAAAGCCATACTACGAAAAGAACTCGTCGATGAATCACGCAGATGATTTAGCAAAGTGTACTGTGGCGTGGCTGGGAAGTATCAGCCCTGTGCACGCAGAGAGCGATACGTTGTTTAAAACACTGATGCTGAATATGGTAATGCTGAAAAACGGCGAGTATACGGACGAGGCCCTGTGGCCTCACCAGAGGCCAAGCTGGGAATATGACACGCCTCATACCGTTGAAATGACAGGCGTTCCGCTGCCGGACAACCCGGCAGAGCTGTGTACTTTCCTTTCCAGGCGCATCATGCTGATAAGGAGCGGTGAACGTGTTTTGGGATTTGTGCGCTATGTTGGGGAAGCGTTTGCCAGGGAGGCAGCTTCTACGGAGCAATGGTCGCTGTGGGTGATACCAAAGGCGAAGAAGGGCGAGGTGAGTCTTCCGGTTCCTCGGTCAAACAGGTTACCCGCACAGATGTGGCGTGAGATGGGTTCTCTGGTAGCTGTACGGGATGGCGATTATCCACCGGGTGTCGTAAGGTGGGTCAGGCTTCTGAGTAAGCCTGCTCAATCACCCCTGAGGGATGTAATGTGTCGGTTCAGGTATGTTAAAGCACTTTATGACGTTGCGCAGTCTTCGAGCATGACTGAAATACTGGAAGACAGTCTGACGTTCAGTGTAGGCCTGTTGAGCGAGGCTGGGCGTGCCTGGCTTGAGCTGCTTGCAAGCGAGCTTGAGCTGTATAATCGGGTCGCTTGGCAGCTGGGTCTTTTGGCTGAACAGTTGTTGAGTGCGGAGGGCGGTAAGGTGTTTGAAGGTAAGAATAAACGTACCGATACAGCCGAAGCCTTAAGAATTGATGCTCAGGAGCGCTTTTTCTATATACTGGATAAGCCGTTTCGCATATGGCTGCAGGGCCTTCGCGCAGAGGACGATTCTCAGACAAGACAGGAACGGATACAGCAGCTTCGAAGAATTGGAAGGCAGAATGCCATGAAGTGTGGACGAGAGATGCTGGATCAGGTCAGTCCGTCCGCATATCGCAAGCGAGGAAAAGGCGAAGGAGAAAATCACAATACGGCCCCGGAGGCATGGCTGTTGTTTCGCAGGGCGATCAATAAACTGATTCAAGTGGATACAGATCAATCACCTGAAGGAGGTGCAGATATTTGAGGACTCAGAAGGACATGACGCGGCGAGTAGAGCTGGTGACGGAGAGCAAGCTGGAATGGCTTCTGAAGCGGGCATCCGAAAGCGTATGTCGCGCTACGCTCGCTCGGCTTCGTCGGGGCGTTGGACGAGCACCGGGGGAAATACCAGCCTTGTGGGGAATTCTGTTGCAGGATATGCCTGAAGATATGCAAGCCAGCGGCAGAACGGCCAGCCATCAGGAAATTGCCATTTATACAGCATTGACGCTCTTTGCAGTACACCAACAGGGCTGGAATCCGCAAAGTCGGCCGATGCATCAAAGGGATTGCACTCTTGGAGGCGCTATGGCAAGGCTCATTACACCAGGCGATGAGGATTCCAGAAACCGGGTTGAGAGGCGTTTCAGCCAGGCGGCTACTGCTTCAGATATGTCGGAGTTTTCCCATCATCTGAGGGGACTTGTACAGTTGCTTGGCGCGCAAGGTATACCATTGGACTGGGCAAGGCTTGCAGGACAAGTCTTTGCTTATCAGAATCCCGAACGCGTTGGCCAGGTGCGATTGCGCTGGGGCGAGGAGTTTTACACAGCAATAAACCGGGAAAAGGACAACCATGATGAGGAGGAAAAAACAGTATGAATACCAATTGCAAGTATCTTGACATTCATGTGCTTCAGAATGTGCCGCCGAGCTGCATCAACCGGGATGATACCGGAAGCCCAAAGACTGCTGTTTACGGTGGAACAACCCGGTCGCGCGTTTCTTCACAGGCTTGGAAACGGGCTGTGCGCCTGTACTTCAAGCAAAAGTTGGCCAGAGAGGACATAGGAGAACGAACAAAGCGCATCATTCCGATGGTCGCGGAGGAGATCGAACGCATTGATCCCTATGCGGATTCAATGAAGCTGGCGAGAAAGGTTCTGGAAGCGGGGGATATCGGCATCAAGGCAAAAAATGAAAAGAAGGATGACGCCAAAGCGGATTTGGAAGGAACAGGCGCACTGTTTTTCATGAGTCATCGGCAAGCGGAAGCTTTGGCGAAATTCGCAGTGCAGGTGCCGGAGAAGACATGGAAGAAGGATGACATCAAGGCAATCATTGCAAGCCGGCCTTCTGTGGATATGGCGCTGTTTGGGCGTATGGTGGCCAGTGATCCATCGTTGAATATCGATGCTGCCTGCCAAGTTGCACATAGCATTTCAACGCATGCAGTGCGCAATGAGTTTGATTACTTTACGGCGGTGGACGATCGTTCGCCGGAAGATAATGCCGGGGCAGGGCATATTGGTACGGTAGAATTCAATTCCTCCGTGCTATATCGGTATGCGACAGTCAATTTGCGCGAGCTGAATGAAAGCCTGGAGGAAGGGGAGGCGATCGATGCTGTTTTGGCGTTTTCGGAAGCTTTCATCTGCTCCATGCCTACTGGAAAGCAGAATACCTTTGCAAATCGAACGCTGCCGGATGTGGTATATATCGCTTTGCGTGGCGATCAGCCGCTCAACCTGGTTGGCGCATTTGAAAAACCGGTGCGCGCAAATGATGGATTGCTGGGACCGTCTGTCCGAGTGCTCGCGAACTATGCCAGATCCATATGTGAGAAATACGATATGCCACCCCTGATTGAATATGATCTGGGAGGTGATATTACGGGCCGTTCGTCGGGCGGTTTGAAGCGGATGCTTGAAGCGCTGGGCGAATACCTGAAACAACAGAGAGGAGTGCTTTAATGGGCACATTGCTTTTGCGGCTTGCCGCGCCGCTTCAGGCATGGGGCATTGATTCCAAATTCAATATTCGCCAGACGGGAAATGTACCAAGCAAAAGCGGCGTTGTAGGATTGCTTGCGGCTGCGTTGGGGCGAACCAGGGACGAATCCGTAGAGGATCTGTCGTTCCTGCGCTTTGGTGTGCGCATTGTGCGCGAAGGAAGGCTGCTTTGCGATTATCATACCGTCAGCCGCAATCCGAACCCCCGTCCTGCCCTGAACAAGACCGATTATGTCACAAAGCGCTATTATCTGTCAGACGCGGTATTCATTGTCGGCTTTGAATCGGACGATCGGGAATGCCTGCATCGAATGGATGATGCGATTCATGCACCGGCCTTTCCTCTATTTCTCGGAAGGCGCTCCTGCCCTCCGACATTCCCGATTTCATTGGGAATATCCGATGAGGGCTTGGAGCAGGCGCTGGTCGGAGCTCAATGTTCGGAGACAATGGTTGAAGCGGAATCTGGCAAACAGGTTCGCATGATTTTGGATGCGCCTCAAACGATGCGTACAACAGCTATGCTCAAGGATAAGCCGATCTCTTTTTCTTCCCGGAAGCGGGAACACGGCTTTAGAAGTGTGATCGAAGCTTATCAGTTTTCGTCCGAGCATGATCCATTTAGCGAATTGGAGGGATAATCATGTATATGACCCGTATGGAGCTGGATCGTTCTCGCAGGGCGACAATACTGGCGCTTGCTTCCCCCAATAAACTGCATGGTGCCATAGAATCAAGCTTTTCTGGTGAGAGGCAGCGACGCCTATGGCGTATAGACGAGTTGAATGGCAAGTGCTATTTATTGGTAGTCAGTGAAGCCAAGCCGGATTTCAGCGCTGCCGCTGCCCAGTTTGCCCCGACGCCGGATTGCTGGGAGACGCGGGAATACGGCACTTTCTTGCAGCGAATAACCGTGGGTAGCCACTGGCACTTTCGGCTTTCAGCCAATCCCACCATTTCACATTCCAGAGAAGGTGAGAAACGGGGAAAGGTATACGCGCATGTTACAGCGGAACAGCAAAAAAACTGGCTCATGCAACGCGCCGCCAAGAGTGGCTTTCGACTGAAAGAAGATTATGAAGTCGTTAAGCGAGATACGCTGACCTTCTATAAAGGCGCGGATCGCAAGCGCGTGACACTGGGAGTTTGCGAGTATGAGGGATGGCTGGAAGTTACAGACGCAGATTTGATGCGGGCGGCTCTTACGAATGGAATCGGCCGAGGCAAGGCATATGGACTTGGACTTCTGACGATTGCACAGAGAATATAAGGGGAATTCGTATGACAAAGGAAATGCCGGGAATCGTGCGTCCTGAATTGCAAGCATTGCCCCAGGTTGGCGACCGCATGACATTTCTCTATCTTGAACGATGCGTTATCAACCGGGAGGATGGAGCGATTACAGTTAAGAATGAAAAGGGCGTCATTCACATACCTGCTGCAATGATAAGCGTATTGATGCTTGGACCAGGTACGACCATAACCCATCGCGCTATGGAATTGATAGGGGATACAGGCGTTAGTGCCATATGGGTTGGAGAGCGGGGCGTCAGGTATTATGCCGCGGGGCGTCCGCTTACCGGCAAAGCGAATCTGCTGCTCAAACAGGCGGAATTGGTTACCAATATGCGCTCTCATCTCGCAGTAGCCAAAAAAATGTATCAGATGAGATTTCCCGAAGAGGACGTTAGCCATCTGACAATGCAACAGCTTCGTGGCAGGGAGGGGGCGCGTGTGCGTGGCATCTACCGCAAATGCGCTCGGGAATCCGGCGTGACATGGAATGGGAGAGATTACAATCCAGATGATTTTTCCGCAAGTGATTCCATAAATCAGGCCTTGTCGGCTGCTCATCAGTGTTTGTATGGGCTTGCAGCAGCGGTCATACAAGCATTGGGATGCTCTTTGGGTCTGGGCTTTGTTCATGTTGGGCATGAATTGTCATTTGTCTATGATATAGCAGATCTCTACAAAGCCGAATTCAGTATTCCGATTGCCTTCAGATGTGTTGCGCAAGCTCCGGAGGATCTGTGTGGGACGGTTCGACGCGAGGTGCGCGACGCAATGGCACACGGCAAGCTAATATCTCGCATGGTGCATGATTTGCAGTTTTTGCTGAATGGAGAAGAGAACATGGACGATAATGTGAATGTCGTTTATCTGTGGGACGATCGATTTGGTAACATTCACAACGGAATCAACTTTGAGCGGGAGGGAGACGCGTGATCGTTGTAACTCTGACGGATTGTCCCCCTGCCCTGCGTGGCGACTTGAGTAAATGGCTACTTGAGATCAATACAGGTGTATATATTGGGCAGGTTAATGCGAGAGTACGGGACAAGCTGTGGCAAAGAATTACACAGAACATTAAGTGTGGCCGTGCAACTATGGTGTTTGATGCACAAAATGAACAAAGAATGGATTTCAGAATTCACAATACCTCCTGGGAAATTGTGGATTGTGATGGAATTAAGCTTATAAGGCGGCCTTCGGAGCAACGGTTGGCGGAAATCAAGGATGCAGGAGAAGGTGTATTGGTGCCTGGCTTTTCGAATGCAGCCAAGTACTTACAGCTAAGTAGATTACAAAAGTCCCAAGGAAAGACAAATGCTTCCAACGGAAAACTGAGGAAAGGCTGTGTTTCGAATTGCACGGTGGTGGATATCGAGACGACAGGCTTGGATGCAGATAACGACAGCATCGTTGAAGTGGCTGCGTTGCGTGTGCGTAATCTGCAGCCTGTCGAGGAATATAGCGCGCTGATCCGGATTGAGCGTTCTTTGCCTGACAGCATAATCCAATTAACGGGGATAACAGACGAAGCACTTGCAGAAAGCGGAATCCCTCTTTTTAAAGCGCTTCAATCATTGTTGGAATTTATAGGCGAGGATATTATGTTAATTCACAATGCATCCTTTGATCTTGCGTTTTTGAGAAACAACTTGGCACGGCAGGGTTTGCCGGCGCTGAACAATAAATCATTGGATACTTGTCAGTTGGCACGAAAAGCTTTTCTGAATGTGTCCGATTACAAGTTGTCAACGCTGGCTCGCCATTACAGCATTGAGCAAGCAATTCAACATAGAGCATTGGAGGATTGCAGGGTAACCTTGGATGTCTACAAGGCCATTGCTCAAACTGAATGAAAACGACATAACTATCGCGAAAAAACACTGGAAATACGGGATCTTTTTAAGTGTAGTCCCCGCACACGCGGGGGTGATCCCTAATTCGGCTGGCTGGCCTGAGGGCGATCCCTGTAGTCCCCGCACACGCGGGGGTGATCCTAATGCAGGATTGAAAGATAGATAATTCATATTGTAGTCCCCGCACACGCGGGGGTGATCCCAGGCTCCAGCCCTGCATCTGCTCCAGCAGGGCGTAGTCCCCGCACACGCGGGGGTGATCCTCGCTTGTATGAGTCAAATTGATAGAACACAAGGTAGTCCCCGCACACGCGGGGGTGATCCTATCGCAAAGCATATAGGCGGCGCGAAATTCGAGTAGTCCCCGCACACGCGGGGGTGATCCCCGTTATACATCAGCTTTAGCAAGATTTTACCCGTAGTCCCCGCACACGCGGGGGTGATCCTGACATGCCCGTCGCCAGTGGGCGAGCGGAAGCGTAGTCCCCGCACACGCGGGGGTGATCCCTTGAAACCATGCTTGTAACTCATAACTGCCCCGTAGTCCCCGCACACGCGGGGGTGATCCTGATCGGATTAAGGATTTGGCGAACATGACGAAGTAGTCCCCGCACACGCGGGGGTGATCCCATTTCAATGATTCCAATACGATTCCAATACAAGTAGTCCCCGCACACGCGGGGGTGATCCCTGCGGAGCTATCCAAAAACAAGCGAATTTTGCGTAGTCCCCGCACACGCGGGGGTGATCCTACCCCCGTCCCGGTCTCCGCATATCGAAAGATGTAGTCCCCGCACACGCGGGGGTGATCCCCTGCGTCTGAAGAATGTTGATGTTCTTCCCTTGTAGTCCCCGCACACGCG
>JAFRJF010000153.1 GCA_017432405.1 Clostridia bacterium
ATTATGGTACAGGATACGCGGCTGATCGAGATCAAGGGCGTCTCGAAGAGCTTTGGCGATACGCAGGTGCTCTTTGACATCGACCTGTACATCCGCAAGTGCGAATTCATCACGATGCTGGGCCCGTCGGGCTGCGGCTAGACCACGCTGCTGCGCATCATCGGCGGGTTTGAAATGCCCTCCACCGGCGAGGTGCTCTTCGAGGGCAAAGACATGACCGGCATTCCCCCCTACAAGCGCCGCATCAACACGGTGTTTCAGAAATATGCGCTGTTCAATCACCTGAACGTGTTCGACAACATTGCCTTCGGCCTGAACCTGAAAAAGCCCGAGCAGCTGGGATGCAGGAACCGGGCGGAAATGAAGCAGGAGATCGGGCGCCGGGTTCAGCGGATGCTGAAGCTGGTGAAGATGGAGGGCTATGAGAAGCGCTCCATCGACGCGCTGTCCGGCGGACAGCAGCAGCGCATCGCCATCGCCCGGGCGCTGGTGAACGAGCCGGAGGTCCTGCTGCTGGACGAGCCCCTGGGCGCGCTGGACCTGAAGCTGCGCAAGGAGATGCAGCTGGAGCTGAAGGCCATGCAGCAACAGCTGGGCATCACCTTCATCTACGTCACCCACGACCAGGAGGAGGCCTTGACCATGTCGGATACCATCGCCGTGATGAACGGCGGGCGCATCCAGCAGATCGGCGACCCCAAGGGCATCTACGACGAGCCGAAGAACGCCTTCGTGGCCGACTTCATCGGCGAGAGCAACATCGTGCCCGGCGTGATGCTGGAGGACGACCTGGTCCGCTTCTCCGACACCGAATTCCAGTGCGTGGACGAGGGCTTCGACAAGAACGAGCCGGTGGACGTGGTCATCCGCCCCGAGGACATCATGCTGGTGGGCGAGGACGTGGGCATGCTGACCGGCGTGGTGGAGAGCGTGATCTTCAAGGGCGTGCACTACGAAATGATCATCATCTCCGGCGACTATAAGTGGAAGGTACAGTCCACCACCATGCAGCCGGCGGGCACCCGGGTGGGCATGACCATCGTGCCCTTCAACATCCACATCATGCACCGGGCGGAAATGGATCGCGTGCCCTACAACGAGCGCGTGAACCCCGGGGAAACGGAGGTCAGGCCATGAAGCGCTCCTGGTACGCCACGCCCTACGCGCTGTGGATGCTGCTTTTCGCGGTGGTACCGCTGCTGTTCGTGTGCTGGTACGCCTTCACTACCCCCGAGGGTCACTTCACCCTGGCCAACTTCCAGGAATTCGCAAAGCCCCGCTACATGGGCGTCATACTGCGCAGCCTGAAGCTGGCGCTGTACTGCACGGCGCTGTGCCTGGTGATCGGCTATCCCACCGCCTGGTTCCTGTCGGGCCGGAACTTCAACCACGCCCAGAGCCTGGTGGTGCTGATCCTGCTGCCCATGTGGATGAACCTGCTGCTGCGCACCTACGCCATGATGACCCTGCTGGACGACAACGGCGTGCTGAACGCCGCGCTGCAGGCCATCGGGCTTCAGCCCGTCAGGGTGATCGGCACCGAGGGCGCGGTGCTGATGGGCCTGGTGTACAACTACCTGCCCTTCATGGTGCTGCCCATCTACACGGTGTTGAAGAAGATGGATTACTCCGTGATCGAGACTGCCGAAGACCTGGGCTGCAATCCCTTGCGGGTGATGACACGGGTGGTGATTCCCATGTCCGTGCCCGGCATCGTGTCCGGCGTGACGATGGTGTTCATGCCGGCGGTCACCTCCTTCGCCATCTCCACGCTGCTGTCCCACGGCAAGCTGCGGCTGGCCGGCGATCTGATCGACTATATCTTCAACCAGTCCTCGAACCCCACCCGCTGGAACATCGGCAGCTCGTTCTCGCTGATGATGCTGGTGCTGATACTGATCTCCATCGGCTTTTTGCGCAAGGTGGATCCTGACAGCGAAGGGGGCGGAATGTGGTGAGCGACAAGAAGGGAACCAAGGTCTTCCGCACCGTCTGGATGGCGCTGGTGCTGTTATTCCTGTACGCGCCGATACTGGTGATGATCGCGCTGAGCTTCAACGCCTCGGTGTCCCGAAGCCAGTGGACCGGCTTCACGCTGAGCTGGTACGTGCAGCTGTTCCACGATCCCAACATCCTCGGGGCGCTGAAAACCACGCTGGAGGTGGCCGTGATCGCCACGGTGGTCTCCACCGTCATCGGCACGCTGGGGGCCATCGGCATGCACAGCATGAATACGGGCATGGCCAGCGTTCTGATCAACGTGTCTTACCTGCCCATGACCACCCCGGACATCGTCACCGGCGTGTCGCTGATGCTGATGTTCATATTCGCCCACGTCCCCCTGGGCAAGGGCACAATGATCATGGCCCACATCGCCTTCGACATCCCCTACGTGCTGTTTTCGGTCCTGCCAAAGCTCAAGCAGATGAACCCGAACCTGTACGAGGCGGCGCTGGACCTGGGCTGCCACCCGATCAAGGCGTTGTACAAGGTGATCGTGCCGGAGATCATGCCCGGTATATTCACCGGCGCGCTGCTGGCCTTCACCATGTCGCTGGACGATTTCGTGATCTCCTACTTCACGTCCTCGGACATGTATCCGAACCTGTCGCGCATCGTGTATTCCTCCACCAAGCTGGGGGTCAAGCCCACGATGTACGCCCTGTCCACGCTGATGTTCGTGACGATACTGCTGCTGCTGGTGCTGATCAACCGGCGCACGAAGCTGGAAAACCTGTAAGAGGTTTACCATAGAAACCACAACCATAATGGAGGAAATGCACATGAAGAAGATCGCCATCGTTCTGCTGGTCGCGCTGCTGGTCGGCGCGCTGTCCACCTTCGCGTTCGCCGAGGCCGACAAGCCCTTTGCGGGCACTGAGATCAAGGTGTACAACTGGTACGACTACATCGATCCCGAAGTACTGAATATCTTCGAGGCGGAGACCGGTATCCATGTGAACTACGTGAACTTCTCCCAGAACGAGGACATGTACACCCGTCTGTCCACCGGCGCGGAAATCTATGACGTGGTCATTCCCTCCGAATATATGATCGAGCGCCTGATCAAGGAGGGCCTGTTGGCTGAGCTGAACCTGGACAATATCCCCAACCTGGCAAACGTGATCGACAACCTGCTGGACCCCATCTACGATCCCGGCAACGCCCACTCCATCCCCTATATGTGGGGCACCCTGGGCATCGTGTACAACACCGATTTGGTGGAAGGCCCCATCACCAGCTGGACCGCGCTGCTGGACCAGAAGTACGCCGACGCGAAGATCTTCATGATGGACTCCGTGCGCGACACCGTGGGCCTGGCGCTGAAGACCCTGGGCTATTCCATGAACACCCACGACGAGGCTGAGCTGGAGGCCGCCCGCGAATGGTTGTTGGCCCAGAAGGATTCCGGCGTGGTGGCCGGCTACATCCTGGACCAGGCCAGGGAGATGATGGTTGGCAACGAGGCCGGCATGGCCGTGATGTACTCCGGCGACGCGCTGTACGCCATGGACAAGAACGACAAGCTGGCCTACGTCATCCCCGACGAGGGCAGCAACATCTGGGTGGACGGCATGTGCGTCCCCGCCGCCAGCCAGAACAAGGAAGCCGCGGAATGCTTCATCAACTTCATGTGCCGCCCTGACATCGCCCAGAGGAACCTGGATGAGATTCGCTACTCCTCTCCCATCAAGCAGGTGGTCGAGGGCCTGAGCGAGGAAGAGCTGGCCTCCACTGCCATGAACCCCACCGACGAAATGGTCAAGCGCTGCGAGTACTATGTGGATATCTCCGACGTGGCCTATCTGTACGACGACATCTGGATGGATGTGCTGATGTAAGGACGAATTCATAATAAACGCGCAGGGTCGCCCATGCCGGGCGGCCCTGTGCGTTTCTCCACAAAACCATATTGCTTTTTGGCTTCATCTCGAATATAATGTAGAAAAAGCAGGAGGTGTATGCCCATGATGTATCCCTTCCTGACACTGGACGACGGCACGGAAATCGTCCACTCCGAGACGCTGCCGGACGGCCGCGTCAAGGTCTACATGGAAAAGCCGGATGCTGAGGATGGATTTCACCATGCCACATGCTATCTGCCCCAGTACCAGTGGGAGGATATCAGTGGCCTTTCCCAGGCGGAACTGGATCGGTGCAGGGATGTCATTGAGAGCACAGCGCATTTGATTCTCCGCTTTGCCGCGGGAGGAGGCTTTGAAAATGCCTCAAATTTTTAAGATCGGCGCCTACTGGGTGTTTTTCTGGACGAATGAAAGCCTTCCACTGGAGCCCGTCCATGTACACGTCTCCATCGGCGCACCCATGGAAAACGCCACTAAAATATGGATTACCCGCAGGGGGAAGTGCCTGTTGTGCCACAATCGCTCCAAGATACCCCCACACATCCTGCGCAACATCATGGCGATCATCGAAGCGCGAAGCGACGAGATCACCGAAAAATGGAAGGGCTATTTTGGCGAGCTCCGCTATTTCTGCTGAAACAAAGCGAAGGTATATCTATCTCATTACCCCGCACTCCGCTGCGGGGTATTTTCATCCCTGTGGCCCGGAGGCTGCGCCTTCACGCGCTCCGGAGGAAGGTCAGCCTCCAGGGCGATCCGCGTCTCGGCCAACAATGCCCAGTAATCCAGGTTGGCTACCTCCCGGCGGGGCGGCTGTTGGATGCGGCGCAGCCATTTTTGCAGCTTGTCCATGGCGCTTACCTCACTGGGCCGAGCGGGGCACGCCCATCATGTCCTCGAAGGTGAAGAGCCTGCCCAGGCGGCCGGCGGCGGCGCGATCGACATGAGCCATGCGCAGCTTCGGCGCCCTGTACCAGAAGCCAAAAACGCTGCGCTTCCAAATGAATACCAGATAGATGATCCTGTACATAAGGCTGTACCTCCACCATATCATTGCGCGGCTGTAACCACCGTCGCGCTCCATGGTGAAAGTATACCTCGGGATGTGTCCCATAAAACGCCCTCGAAGTTGATTTCAGGCGCTGGGGTGTACCGGTTTTTCCTCTCGATCCGATGAATGAGCGTCACATTGCGTTCGAAAAAGCCACATACCGCGCAGCGTGGGCATGTGGCTTTTTCGGGTTTATGTCACCGCGTTCCCGGTGATCAGCCTGTTTTTGCCGGATTGCTTGCCTTCATACAGCAGTGCGTCGGCCGCGTTGATGGCCTTTTGGATGTCTTCGCCGTCGTCGCTCAGCTTCATACCGATCGTGACGGTATATCCGATCCTGTGGCCGTC
>JAFRJF010000154.1 GCA_017432405.1 Clostridia bacterium
AGAGTGGCCAATGCCGGTGTCTGTTTCGCTTGATGCTCCTTCTGGTCGTCCAGGGTTAGTTCTACGTTATTTATCTGCTGTATCTCTTGACAAAGAGGTACTACATAACAGCCTTCCCCAGCAGGCGAAGCCTGCGTTTCAGGGGAAGGTGGCCCGCGTAGCGGGTCGGATGAGGTCGATCCCCCCGCGGTTACGCTGGTTTGCACGCATCCTTCCAGGAGAACGACCTCATCCGTCTTTCAGTAAAAACGCAAGCGTTTTCACTGAAATCCACCTTCCCCTGAACCGGCAGCTTCGCTGCCTGGGGAAGGCTTTGGGATGCCGCATCATCTCGCCAAATCAGAAGTTCCCTTTCCCCCCCATCAAGGGCTTGACAAGTGAAGCGGTTTCCCTGTAAAATGATAAAGGAATGTTAAACTCCGCGAATCGGAGCATAATACCGGAGGACGCAATATGAAGATACTGAACTTTGGATCGCTGAACGTGGATTACGTGTATTCGGTGGACTACTTTGTTCGCGCCGGGGAGACGCTGAAGGCCAATTCCCGGGAGGTTCTGCCCGGGGGCAAGGGGCTGAACCAGTCGGTGGCGCTGGCCCGGGCCGGGGCAGAGGTCTATCACGCCGGCTGCATCGGCGCGGACGGTGAATTCCTGCGCGAGCTGCTGAACGCCAAAGGCGTGAACACCGACTACCTCCGCACCATCGACGGCATGCAGGGCCACACCATCATACAGGTGGACAAAAAGGGTGAGAACTGCATACTGCTCTATGGCGGCACCAATCGGAGCATCGGGGACAGCCAGATCGACGAGACCCTGGCCCACTTCGGCCCCGGCGACTGGCTGGTGCTGCAAAACGAGGTTAACAGCCTGCCCCGCATCGTGGACGCGGCCTTCGCCCGGGGCATGCGGATCGTGCTGAACCCCTCGCCCTACGAGGAGGGCTTGAAGGAAGTGAACTTCGACAAGCTGTCCTGGCTGCTGGTGAACGAGGTGGAGGCCTGCCAGTGCTCCGGCAGCGACGAGCCCGAGCGGGCCTGGGACGTGCTGCACGCGCGCTACCCCGGCCTGTCGGTGCTGATTACCCTGGGCCGCGCGGGCAGCATCGCCCACGCCGTGGGCCCCGAGGGCGTGGACACCGTCCGCCAGCAGGCCTTCCGGGCCGACGCGGTGGACACCACCGCGGCTGGCGACACCTTTACCGGCTTCTTCATCGGCGGCCTTTCCGAGGGGCGTCCCCTGGCCGAGTGCATGCGCCGGGCCAGCATGGCCTCCGCCATCAGCGTCACCCGCATGGGCGCGGCGGTGTCCATACCGAAGGTGGAAGAGGTGGAATCGCGGCTGGCGGAGCTGTGAGACCCATTGGATGACCCAATACAAAACAGGCTTGCAGGGCATTGGTCCCACAAGCCTGTTTTGTATTGGGGCTTTTTCACTCCAGCAGAAAGCAACTGGTATACGCGATGGACTGGGGCCCGTAGTAATATCCCAGCCCGTTGGCCTTGCAGGTGTCCATCACCACCAGGCCGCAGGCCTCCATCGACGACACGCGCTTTTCGGGAAAGCGGCAGGGGGCGTCGGGATAGGTGCATTCCCTGCAGCGGGTGCAGGTGCCCGCGCCCAAAGCCAGCAGGCCCGGCCATTTCTCCAGCAGCTTCTCGTGTAGGACGCCAAAGTGTTCCTTGTGGGCGGCCTCGGCCTCCATCATGCCCTCAAAGTCCATGGAATCCTCCACCTCGCCCACGGTCTGCACCAGTATGCCCCGGCTGTACTGCGCGAAACGCTGCCGCAGCTCCTCCAATTCCCCGCAGGCGGGGGGACAGCTCCAGTTCTTGCCGTAGGCGCGACAGGTGTTGGCGCTGCACATCGCCCGCACCTCGTCCCTCAGCTCCAAAGTCGATACGTCCAGCGGCGCGCTGTGGGTAAACCCCGCCTCCGCGGCCATGGCCGCCAGCTCTTCCATATTCAGCATGACAAGACCTCCCATTCAATCCTCGTCCTCGTCCTCAAAGTTCAGCTGCTCCACAAACTCGTCCTGGAATTCCGGCAGCGTGGCCAGCTCCAGGAATTCGGTGGTCCGGGCCAGCGTCTCGGCCTCGGCCCAGGCGGCAGCGTCCGTCAGGGCCAGCTTCGCCCCCGCCCCGGCGGCGTTGCCCACGGGAACGATCCTCTGCCTCAGCTCGGCGGGGATCAGCCCGATGGCGCAGGCGCTGTCCGGGTTGATGTAGTTGCCGAAGGCCCCGGCGATGTCCACCTCTTCGATGTCGTCGATTGCAACGCCCATGCGCCCGGCCATCAGCCGCAGCCCTGCGGCCATGGCCGCCTTCGCCAGCTGCACCTCCCGCACGTCCTTCTGGGTCAGGTAGACGCCGGTATCCCCGATGTCGTAGCGGTCTCCCGCCGCCAGCCTGCCGGTGCCGTCCATATCACCGGATTCCAGCAGTACCGCCACCAGGTCCACCAGGCCGGAGCCGCAGATGCCCTGTGCCGGGCCCTCGCCGATGACGTGCCAGCGCAGCGCGCCGCCCTCCAGCCAGGCGTGGTCGATGGCCCCGTCCGCGCCGCGCATGCCGCAGGTGATCTTCGCGCCCTCGAAGGCCGGGCCGGCGGCGGTGGAGCAGGCGACGCGCCGGTGCCGGTTGCCCAGCACCAGCTCGCCGTTGGTGCCGATGTCGATCATCAGGGTCAGCTTCTCCCGGCGCAGCCAGTCGCCGCTGAGCAGGCAGGCCACGGTGTCCGCGCCCACGAAGCCCCCGATCACCGGCAGCATCATAAGCAGCGCCTCCGGGTTCGCCCCGATGCCCCACTCCGAAGCCCGCAGCGCCAGCGGCTGGCTGAGGGTGGGGTTATAGGGGGCCTTCACCAGCGAATCCGGCGCGATGCCCAGGAACAGGTGGTGCATGGCGGTGTTGCCCGCCAGGGAGACGGCGAACACCCGCTGCCGGGGCACGCCCGCCTTTTCGCACATATCCCCCAGCATGCCGTCGATGGCATTGCGGGCGCACAGCGACAGCGCCTCCACGCCGTTTTGCAGCGCGTAGTCGGCCCGGGAGATCACGTCGCCGCCGTACTGGGCCTGGGGGTTGCGCGTGCCGTCGGCCACGGCCACCCTTTTATCGTTGACATCGATGAGATATCCGGCGATGGAGGTGGTGCCCAGGTCGAAGGCGGCCATGTAGAGCTGCGGCGCTTCCGCGCAGATCTCCAGCACCCACCCCTCAGAAACAACCGCCCACACGTCGCCCTTTTGCGCCGTCAGCAGGCTGCCCAGCGACGCACACAGCCGGGGGTTTGGCCCGGCCACGGGGATGCCCGCATCCTTCAGCGCGCCGACCAGCCGCGCCCAGTCAGCGGAGCTCTCGCCCCTGGGGCAGGGCGGCACGGTCAGCCGCACGACCTTGACGATGGGATTCCAGCTGCCCGAAATGGCCTCGGCATCGGTCAGCACCCGCAGATCGCCGCCCTTGCCCGCTGCCCGGACTTCCATCTCGCCGTTCACCGGGGTCTGGCACATCAGCACCTCATGCCATTCGGCCTCCCCCGCGCTCCGAACTTCGCAGCGACACTTTCCGCAGGTTCCCCGCCCCCCGCAGGGCGCGTCCGCCTCCAGCCCCGCCGCGATCCGCGCCTGAAGCAGCGTCGTCCCCGCCGGGACGCGAACCTCGCGGTTTTCGTCTGTGAATCGAACCGTATATTCCATGATGGTCACCCTCTCAACGCCTGTTGCCTTCCCACTTTTCAATCCTGCACACATATTCCCTGCTGTCCCTGTCGTAGCTGATCCCGACCAGAAGCAGCTCTCCCCCGAAGTCCTTCACGCCCTCGGCATAGCCCTTCTCCTTAATCTGTCGGATCGCTGTATCGGCATTCTTGTTCCATTTGAGCTCCACCAGCAATGCGGGCACACCCTCACCCTGCTTCGGTAAATAAACGATGTCCGCATATCCTTCCCCTGAGGCCAGCTCTTCCAGCTTCAAATAATGATCCTTATAGGCAAAGTACGCCACCTGAATCACCGCCCGGAGGGAATCCTCACGGTTTGCATTCAGAGGATTGGTGGTTTCCCGGTGAACCTTCCCGATCTGCGCTGCGACCTTTGCCTCATCCCCGTGAATCGTATCCATGATCAGCTGGTCGCTCTCCTGGACCCGCTTCATGGTTGCCTCATTTTTCGTCTCCCTTAAGGTCCGCTCAAATTCCAGCCGAATCTCTTCATTGGGAATGCGAACCGTCCGCTTGTCCTGGTTATAGGCGAGGTAGCCCAGGTGAACGAACATCGTCAGCGCGGCGTCCCTCGTCTCATACGTCAGATCGTTGTTGTAGCCCATTGTATCAATCTCGATCTCCACGCCGCCCATGAGCTCGATGACCGCCTGGCGAAGGCCGTCCACGTCCCATTTGATATATTTCAGGAGATTGTCCGCCGCGGAGGACTGGGACCAGTAAGAGCCGAACCGCCCCTTGCGGGAGGCTCTCATAACTGAATTCGGATTATAGACAGGCCCGACGACAGGCATTTCATACCCATCATACCAGCGCTTCATCTCCGAGAACGCAACCCCGTATTCCCCGCACAGCGCTTTGACCTCTGCCTCTGTGAAGCCCACGTACTCTTCAAACATCTCGGCATCCAGCATCGTATACTCTTCAAAATCGGAGAGCGCTGATTGCGTCAGCATCTTTTTAATGGGCAGTATACCCGTCATATAGACAGCGGCAAACAGCTTAGCGGTCGTCGCGCTGCTCTTGAACAGCATCCTCAGAAACAACAGATAGGCTTCCACTGCCGTTTCGCCAAATTCACGAATCGGCGCGTCCCATTCATCGATGATCATGATGAACCTTCTGCCGGTTTTACCAACGGCGCCTATGAGCGTCTCGTCAAAGGCGTTGCCCGGACGGATATCCGGATACGAGAGCAAAAGCTCCTCGGTAACGGCATTCACGAGAAACCGGACGAAATCTCCCGGCTCTGCCTTCCCGATGATATTTGTCATATCGATGTAGATCACATCGTATTTATTGATATGCTGTTCGTAGCTGTCTGTTTTTGATATCTTCAGGTCCTTGAAAAGCGCATGGGAATCGACGGTTCTGTCGTAATATGCACAGAGCATCTGAGCCGCATAGGACTTTCCAAAGCGACGCGGACGACTGATGCAGCTCAGATTGATCGCTGTATCGATGGTGCCGTTGACCACGTCGATCAGGCCGGTCTTATCGACATATTTTGATTTCAGGGCTCGGGCAAAGCCGCTGTTTCCCGGATTCAGATAGGTTCCCATGCGCTCACCTCCAGCGCCTATAGCTTACCATAAAAGCGCAAGGGATGCAAGGGGAAACACGGCAGTGAAGGCGCAGAAAGCCTCCCCTCTGCCGGGATAACCCGATGGGGGGAGGCTATGGAATGGTTCGAACGATTATTCTGCCAGCGGCAAGCGTATGTCCTCCTGCGGCAGCTCTTCCGGCAGCTCAATGGGTTCACCCGGAGTCAACAGGGACGGTTCTTATTGACTGCTTCATCAGGTATAAATGTAGTCATTTGGAACCGTCCCTGCTGACCGGTCACGCCACCCTGGAATAGTCCGTCACAGTCAGCTCCTGCATCCTGCTCTTGGCCTCACTGGTAATCTTCTCCAGCTTTTCCATGACGCTGTCCGAATAATACTTTGCTCCGCACTGTTCGCATTCTTCACAAGGAACGTTTTTTACGATCAAAATGCATCCTTTGTAGTTTGCCAGAAAGGTATCCAGGCTTGGCTTGACCGTCTTGCATTTACAGAACATGCACATGTGTTATTTCCTCCTCGTCTTTAGGTCGGCTTCAAATTTCAGAATATTTGGAATATACACAGTCACTATATATTCTGATTTCGTCAATCTGCATCATGCAACCTGCCTTGTTGCGCTTGATCTTTAGTCTCCATTATATGCAGATACGTCAGAAATAGCAAGGGAAAATTCTCACGGGAAAAGCGACCCCGGCAGTATCAATAGTATCATATCTTTATTTCCCAATCTCCCCTTGAATTTCCGCCTAAAACGATGTATTATTATAATAAGAAAATATGGCCCCTTTGCGGCACATCCGCGGGGCATGAAAGGAAGTATTCAACATGAGCATCGTCAAGAAGAGCTTTGGCAAGCTGCCCGACGGGCGCGAGGCCGATTTGTACGTGCTGACCAACAACTCCGGCGCTTCCGTGGAGATCACCAACTACGGCGGCATCATCCGGGCCATCAACGTGCCGGACAAGGCCGGGAAGATCGGCAACGTGGTGCTGGGCTACAACGACGCGGCGGGCTACTGCCCCACCACGGGCTACCTGGGCGCGCTGATCGGCCGCGTGGGCAACCGCATCGCGAACGGCGAGTGCGAGCTGAACGGCGTGAAGCTGACCCTGGCAAAGAACGAGAAGGGCATCACCCACCTGCACGGCGGCAAGGTGGGCTTCAACGAGAAGCTGTGGGACGTGACCCCCATCGAGGGCATCTGCGAGGATCTGCTGATCCTGAAGTACACAAGCCCCGACGGCGAGGAGGGCTATCCCGGAACGCTCAAGGTGATGGTCACCTACACCTTCACCGACGAGAACGAGCTGCTGATCCGCTACGAGGCCGTCAGCGACAAGGACACGCTGTGCAACCTGACCAACCACACCTATTTCAACCTGAACGGCGAGGCCGGCGGGAAGAACATCGAGGACCACATCTTCGAGATGAACTGCGATACCTTCACCGTGGTGGACGCGCACTGCATCCCCACCGGCGAGCAGCGGGACGTGACCGGCACGCCCTTTGACCTGCGCGAGCCCAAGCGGGTGGGCGACAGCCTGGCCCTGACTGACAGCGACGAGCAGCTGGGCTACGGCGGCGGCATCGACCACAATTTCAACATCAACGACTACGAGGCCGGCCTGCGCTTCGCCGCCGAGGTCACCGACCCCGAATCCGGCAGGGTGATGGACGTGTTCACCGACATGCCCGCCGTGCAGCTGTACTGCGGCAACGCCCTGAAGGGCGTCAACCCCGGCACTTCGGGCCGCGTATACGGCAAGCGGGAGGGCTTCTGCCTGGAGACCCAGTTTGCCCCGGATTCCATCAACCACCCCGAGTTCATCGACAGCGTGCTCCACGCCGGCGAGAAGTACGACTTCACCACCATCTTCACCTTCGATATCGCCGAGGAATGATCTGAGAAAAGTGTGGCGGCGTAAACGCCGCCGCATCATGCAAGAAATAAACTGCCAAGGAGACAGACCAACATGGAAGTCAGAACCCGCTTTGCCCCCAGCCCCACGGGCTACATGCACCTGGGCAACCTGCGCACCGCGCTGTACACCTATCTGTATGCCCGCAGCAAGGGCGGCAAGTTCATACTGCGCATCGAGGACACCGACCAGGAGCGCGAGGTTCCCGGCGCGGTGGACGTGATCTATAACTCCATGCGCACCGCCGGCCTGAGCCACGACGAGGGCCCGGACGTGGGCGGCCCCTGCGGCCCATACGTGCAGTCCCAGCGCAAGGACACCTACATGCCCTATGCCAAGCAGCTGGTGGAATCCGGCCACGCCTACTACTGCTTCTGCACCAAGGAGCGGCTGGAGGAGGCCCGCAAGGCCGCCGAGGCCAGGGGCGAGAGCTTCAAGTACGACAAGCACTGCCTGCGCCTCTCCAAGGAGGAGATCCAGGCGAAGCTGGACGCCGGCGAGGAATACGTCATCCGCCAGAACATCCCCACCGAGGGCAAGGCGGGCTTTGACGACGTGATCTACGGCCACGTGGAGGTGGACTGCGACACGCTGGACGACAACGTGCTGATCAAGGCCGACGGCCTGCCCACCTACAACTTCGCCAACGTGATCGACGACCACCTGATGGGCATCACCCACGTGATGCGAGGCAACGAGTACCTGTCCAGCGCTCCCAAGTACAACCTGCTGTACGAGGCCCTGGGCTGGACGCCGCCCACCTACGTGCACCTGACCCCCGTCATGGTGGAGGGCACCTATAAGAGCAAGAAGACCGGCGAATACCAGATGGCCGTGGACGCCGACGGCAACCCCGTGCTGGACGAGAACGGCAACCCGGTGAAGGCCATCGTCAAGCGCAAGATGTCCAAGAGCCAGGGCGACCCCTCCTTCGAGGACCTGCTGGCCGAGGGCTACCTGGTGGAAGCCGTCATCAACTACCTGGTGCTGCTGGGCTGGAGCCCCAAGGGCGAGCGGGAGTTCTTCACGCTGAAGGAGCTTGAGGAGGCCTTCGACCTGGAGGGGCTAAGCAAGTCCCCCTCGGTGTTCGACATGCAGAAGCTGAACTGGTTCAACGCCGAGTACATCCGCAAGCTGAGCCCGGAAAGGTACCTGGAGCTGGCAACGCCGTGGCTGGAGAAGGCGCTGGACCCGGCGCGATTCGACTTCAAGCGGCTGGCGGAGCTGCTGCAGGGGCGCACCGAGGTGTTCAACCAGCTGCCCGGCATGGTCCGCTTCCTGGCCCAGCAGCCGGAATTTGCCAATGACCTGTATGTGAACAAGAAGCAGAAGTCCACGCTGGAGAGCGCGAAGACGGCGCTGGAGGCAGCGCTGCCGCTGCTGGAGGGCATCGACAACTGGACCGAGACCGAGCTGCACGACCGGGTGATGGCGTTCATCCCCACCCTGGGCATGAAGAACGGCCAGTTCCTCTGGCCCCTGCGCATCGCCATCTCCGGCCAGATGTCCACCCCCGGCGGCGCGTTCGAGATCGCGTATCTGCTGGGAAAGGACGAGACGTTGAGAAGGCTGAAGGGAGCCATCGAGAAATTCTGATTATTGTGCATCATGCCAAACATCATCGAAATCACCGACATTACTGCTCCGCAGCTGGACCCCTATGTCCGGCTGACGGAGGCGCAGCTGAAAAACCGCCTCCACCCGGAGGACGGTCTTTTCATCGCCGAGAGCCCGAAGGTGATCGGCTACGCACTGGACGCGGGGTATGAGCCAGTATCCCTGCTGATGGAGCGGCGGCACATCAAGGGCAAGGCCGCCGCGCTGCTGGCGCGGGCGGGCGATATTCCCGTGTACACCGCCGACGAAGATGTGCTTCGAAGCTTGACCGGCTACCCGCTGACCCGGGGCGTGCTGTGCGCGATGCGCCGCAGGCCGCTGCCCACTGTGGAAGCGGTCTGCAGCGGCGCGAAGCGCGTGGCGGTGCTGGAGGGCATCGTGGACACCACCAACATCGGCGCGATCTTCCGCTCAGCCGCGGCCCTGGGGGTGGACGGCGTGCTGCTGACGCCCACGACCTGCGATCCGCTGAACCGCCGGGCTGTGCGGGTGAGCATGGGCACGGTGTTTCAGGTGCCCTGGACCCGGATCGGGGAAAGCGCCGCCGACTGGCCGGAGGCCGGACTCGACCGCCTCTGCGCGCTGGGCTTCAGGAGCGTGGCGCTGGCGCTGTCCGACGATTCCGTGAACATCGACGACCCAACCCTGCTGGCCGAGCCCCGGCTGGCGATGGTGCTGGGCACCGAGGGCGACGGCCTGGCCCGATCCACCGTTGCCCACTGCGACTTCATCGCCCGCATCCCCATGGCCCACGGCGTGGATTCCCTGAACGTCGCCGCCGCCGGTGCCGTGGCCTTCTGGACGCTGTGTCGAAGGCGGGCGAAAGGATAAAACGCTATGGAAAAAGCGCCTCTTCGTCAGAGGCGCTTTTTCCATGCCCTATATCCTTTTCAGGGGAATGCAGATGTAGCTGACGTTATCTTCAGGCTTCTCTGCCGGTGGCATATAGACCTCGAGGGAATAATTTCCCGCAAGCGCATAGCCGGTCAGAGCGGGAAGCCATTCCGACCAGATCTGGGTGTTGACCCTTTGCAGGCTGTCCGGCAGGGGACCCTTGCAGGTAAATTCCGCCCACAATCCGCCGGGAATCTGCGTCGTGCCGCAGCCCTCCGGTATGTCCTTCCAGGGCGCGTACAGGTCCGCGATCCAGTAATCGAAATCCTTTCCGTCCATGTCCATGCAGACGCCGAACATGCCCTCCAGTCCTCTCATGTCCGATGCCCAGTCTCGCCAGTACTTCGGAATCTCCTGGTAGCTCGTCTCGGAATTAAAGCGCCGTTTGATGCCGACGATGGTAAAAGCCGCCTTCTCCACAATGCGATAATCCAACATACCTCCACCCTCCAGCGTGACTTTGATGTGCAACGGAGCGAAGGAGCGCAGCTTGGCGCCGGGCGCTCTGGCCTGGGACGGCGTGATGCCGTGGAACCGCTGGAACGCCTTTGCAAAGCTATCCGGCGAATCGTATCCGTACTTGACGGCAACGTCGATCACCTTGGCGTCCGAGCCCGACAGCTCCTGAGCGGCCAGCGTCATCCTGCGCGCGCGGATGTATTCGCCGACGGTCATGCCGCACAGGGCCCCGAATATGCGCTGATAAATACTCTAATTCGAGAATATCGCGCTGACCGTGACGGCATCCACCACAGCGTCAGGATCTGCGGGGTCGACGATCTCAAGGCCGGCCTCATACTGGTCGTTCATCCGCTGCTGGAATTGGGCCACCGCCTGGAGGGTCTGGGTGTCCAGAACGCCGGGCTCCAACCCTTCTGTGGACAGCAGGCCCAGGCTGTACAGCTTCATCTGGAGCTGCTGGATGATCTCGGGGTCACTGGCGCTGCTGATCGCGCCGATGGCCGCGCCATCCACAGCGGCAGGCGCCTGCGCGGCGCGTTCTTCCGACGACAGCTCATCCCCTGACAGTTCACCTTCTTCAGGCGCCTCGACTTCCGACGCGCTTTCGACCTCGGGCGCGGGAATGGCGAAGTGGGTGGTGCCCCACACCACGTCGCTGCTGTCGCCACCCCGGGGCAGCGCGCCCACATAGATGGTGTAGATTCCCGCCGGCAGGCTGCGGGCGTTGACCGTGCGGCTGGTGTCGGTAGTCGCGCCAAGCTCCTGGCGCTCGCCGACCTCGTTCTCCACGTAGACCGTATAGCTCTGGACGTCGCCATCGGCATTCCAGCTGATGATGATGGAACTGTCCGTCATATAGGAGATGCCGTCCTTCTGGTAGGCGGAACCGCCCACCGTCACCACCGGCGTTCCGACGGTGGCCACCTGCGGCGCGGGCGTGGGCACCTCGGAGGGTTCGGGCGTAGCCTCCTCGGGCCGCACGAATCGGGCCTGGCTGACCACCATGTCCTCCCGCTCGCCATTGACCGGCACGGCGCCGACGGACAGCGTGTAAACCTCTCCCACAGTCAGGTTGACGGTTTTCAGCGACGCGGAGGTCCTGGTGGTGAACTGGGGCTCCATGATGTCGCTGCCGTTGGAATCGGTGACGCGCACATAGTAGGTCTCCACGTCGCCGTCGGCCCGCCAGCGCAGCTCGAAGCTGTCAGCTTCGATGACGATCGGGCCATCGTCTGCGGCAATGCCGGCAATGGCGATTTCGGGCGCGAAGACGACGCCCACCTGGGGCTCGGGCTCCGGCGTGGGTTCCGGCTCAGGCTCCGGGGTTTCCTCCACCTCCAGCTCCACCGGCGCCGGGAGCATGAACCGCGCCGTCTGCCAGACGACGTCGTCCTCCCCGCCGCCCTGCGGCAGCACGCCCAGCCGCAGCGTATACACCTCGCCCGGGTTCATCCGGCGGGTGTCGATGGTAAAGCCGGTGTCCTGGATGCCCGCCTGTTCCACAATGGCCGCGCCGGAGCCGTCCGTCACGTATACGGCATAGCTGGCCACGTCGCCTTCAGCCCGCCAGCGCACGTTGATCCTGCCCTCGGGGATGCTGATCACGCTTCCGTCGGAGAGCTCGTCGCCAAAGGCGATATCTATGGCGCCGATATTGCCCACGGTCTCGAGCGATGCTTCAGATATCTCAGGTTCCAGAGGTTCCGCGTCTATTTCATCTTCGATCTCCAGCCCATCGTCGGGCTCCGCCACCTCCGGCTCAGCCCGCAGCTTGTGTTCAAAGGCATACTCCAGGGCCTGACGGGTCAGGTCGTCCATGCGGCCGTTGACCTCCAGCATCGCCCTGCCCCCTGCGCTGTTCACCCATTCCTGGAACCGGCGCACCGCATCGGCGGTCGCTTCGTCATACACGCCGTTCACGCCGTCCTCGGCCAGCAGGCCCGTGGCGCTGAGCATCTCCTGGATATATCGGATGGATTCGGGATCGGAATCCCCGTCCACCGTGATCTCCTGCGCGCCTTCCGCTTCCTCAACCGGCAGCTCCTCCGGCTCCAGCGGCTGGTCTGTGGGCATCTCGATGGATTCGTCAACGGGTTCCACAGTGGGTTCCCCGGCGCTCTGGGTGATGTTGATGCCCTGCTCATAGGCATACTCCAGCGCCTGCCGCGTCCTGTCGTCCACCTTGCCGTCCTCCGGCACGGTGCCCGCACCCTGCACGCTGTTCACCCATTTCTGGAAGCGCCTGACCGCGCGGGTGGTGCCCTTTCCGTAGACGCCGTCAATGCCATCGGCGTTCATTGCGCCGACCGCGCTGAGCATCTCCTGGACGTAGCGTATGGATTCCCTGTCGGAGCCCGGACCGACGCTGATCGCGCCGCTCTCAGGCGGCTGCTCCAGCTCGATCTCCTGATCCACGACGAGGTCCGGATCAACGTCGACACCCAGGTCCGGATCGCTGTCCAGAACCTGCTCAAGCACTACCTCCGTCGGTTCAGGCGTGGGTTCCATCGTAGGCTTGGGCGTCGGCTTTTTGGTGGGCTTGGGCGTCGGCGTGCCATAGGGCATCATGCCGTGATCCTTACAGTACTGCAGGTAGAGCAGCGTCAGCTGGTCCACCTCGCCGTTCACGGGAAGGGTCTCCTCCCCCCGCTGGTCGTTCACCCATTGCTGGAAGTCGGCCACGGCAGAGATGGTGGCGCTGCCGTACACGCCGTCCACGCTGCCGCCGGGCAGCATGCCGATGTCCACCAGCAGCTGCTGCACCTTGCGGATGTCTGACTTGGGTGAGTCGCCGCTGATCACGCCCTCCAGTATTTCCACAGGCCTGGTGGTGGGCGTAGGCGTCGGCTTCCGGCTGGGGTCGGGTTTCTCGGTGGGCTCAGCCGTGGCCTTGCGCAGCGTCTGCCACTCCTGGGCGTAATAATCCAGGAAAGCCAGGCTCTGGGCGTCCAGCTTACCGGTGACCTCCAACACGTCATAACCCGCCAGCTCGTTGACGCGCTTCTGGAAGCGGCGGACCGCCGCCACGGTGGTCGCGCCATAGCTGCCGTCGTCAGAGCCCTCCGGCAACAGGCCCAGGACGATCAGCTGGCGCTGTACGCGGCGCACCTGGCTCGCCGGGGCGTCCTCGTCCACGGTGCCCTCGTCCGGCTTGGGCGTCACCTTCGGGGTGGGCTTGGCAGTAGGCTTGACCGCGTCGGCCTCGTAGAGCCACTGCTGGGTCTTGGGGCCAGCCACGCCGTCCACGCTTAGTTTTTCCCTGGGATTGTAGTGGTCGTTGACATAGGCCTGGAAATCCCGGACCGCCTGCCGGGTCGCGGTGTCGTACTTGCTTGTGACCTGGCTCTTCTCCAGCCATCCCAGCTCATACAGCTTCTTTTGGAGCGCGCGAATCTCCTCCCGGCTGGAATCGCCGTTGACCAGCCTGTAGCGCTGGGTGCCCTCTGAGCTGATCGTAGGCGCGGCGGTAGGAACCGGTGTGGCCGCGGTGCGCTGCGCCTGCTGGTATTCCTGCTCCACGTCGCCGTCATAGGTGTAGTCCATCCAGGACAGCTCCGGATCCACCAGCGCGGCAAAGGTCGGCGACACGTAGGGCGTCGCCGTGGGCGTGGTCTCCGGGATCCATACCTGGCTGGGATCCAGGGTGGGGCTCTGGGTGATGTCCCTGGTGGTCGTCATCGCCCCGTTGAATACGGTGATCAGCAGCACGGCGGCCACCACCAGCACCGCGACGGCGATGCCGACAAACAGCAGCACCCGGCCCTTGCCGCCGCGCTCCTCTTCCTCCTCCGGCTCGCGGTCGTGTTCCGCGGCAGCAGAGGCGGACTTGCGCTGGGCAATATAGCCCGTGCCGTTTTCCTCAAAGAAGAAGTGACGCTTGCGGGGATCCTCCACGTTTTCCACGCTGGCGCGCAGCCTTTTAAGACCCGCTTCAAACTGATCCTCCATGCCTGCCACGGGCACCACCGCGCCGTCGTTCAGGCGCTCGGCGCAATCCCGGGGCAGGTATTCGCGGATGCGCAGGCGGTTTTCCTTCTTCGTATCAAAAGCCGAATAGACGATGCCCGTGGCATCCTGGCCCAGGGCGCGTCCCACCAAAAAGCGGCCGTGATAGATTTGCGACCCGGGCAACATCTGAATCTGCGGCACCGCGGCGCGGGAATCCCTTCCGCAATGGGGACAGACCGTCTGGCCGTTCATATCCTCAAAGCAGTACATGCACAGATTTTCATATGCCATATATTTCACCTCTCGTTTGCCGGTGTGATTCTTTCTTGATTCGTCGTCGGGCGTGCTTTATCTGCCTCGCTCGCTGTTGTTCCAACAAAGAGCCGTCATATCGGCCATTATGCCACTTTGACGAAAAAACACAACTTCGAGTTTCAGGGCCCTTGGCACGACAGTGGCACTTGCTGTCTCCTTGCCATAATTATCACATTCTTGCCTCAATCAAACGCCACTGAGGAGATAGCGGGCGAGTTCCTCCACGCTGTCAAAAACGGTATCCGCGCCGGCCTGTATCAATTCTCCCGGAAGCGCATAGCCATAATTCGCGCCGATCGCCCCGAGGCCCAATGCACAGGCTGCCTCGATATCAAATTTCCGATCACCCACCATACAGGCCTTACCCACGTCCATATCCTGCGGCATTGCCCGAAGGATCAGATCGCGCTTGTCAGCGGAGTGCCTGTCCAACCCAACACCTGCGATGGTATCCAGCCAGCGATCAATCTCATAATAAGCCGCCAGGCGCTCAAGCATAAATTGGGGTTTTGCGGAAGCTATACCAACATATGCGCCGGCTTCATGCAGCGCTTTGAGCAACAATGCGATACCGGGATACAGCCGTGATTCATACAGCCCGATATCCACGTACCTTTCCCGATATCGCAGGATCGCTGTATCAGCCTCTTCATCGGTCATCCCACAGTATTCCATGTAGCTGTCATGCAGTGGTGGCCCAATGAATCTGGAGAGCGTCGCCTCATCGAGCGACGGCCTTCCCATCCTTTCCAGGCTGTATGCCACACTCTTTCGGATACCCTCACCGGTGTCCGCCACCGTGCCGTCAAAGTCAAACAGGCAGCAGTCGTACTTCAACACCATCCAAAAAACTCCCCCGATTTTGCTCTATACTTATACAAATGCATTGTACCAAATGAATATGACATTTCCTTCGTGTTTGACGAAATCCATTATGAAATATATACCTTAGGCGTACACAAAAAAAGAGAGCCACTCAAGTGAATGACTCTCGGTGAGATCCGGCGACGACCTACCCTACCGGGCCGTTTCCAGCCAAGTACTATCAGCGTGCTGAGGCTTAACTTCTGTGTTCGGGATGGGAACAGGTGGATCCCTCAGGCTATTGTCACCGGAAATATGG
>JAFRJF010000155.1 GCA_017432405.1 Clostridia bacterium
CCTCGTTGGTGGTCTCCTTGGAGGCGGAGATGGAGGACATGATGATGGCGCCGCCGGTGGAGAGGGGGCTGATGGCCGCGGCAAAGGAGGTGGCGGTGATGGCGGCGATGAGCTCCTGGTAGTGGAGATGGGGGGCGAACTTCACCACGACCTCAGAGGCGATGGGGAACAGGGCGGGCATGACCACGCCGGTGGTGGAGCTGACCCAGCTCAGGATGCCGGAGGTGGCGGCCAGGATCGGGGTGGCGCTCTTGGGTCCCATCAGACCGGTGAGGAAATCGGAGACCATGGAGATGCCGCCCAGCTTGTTGATGACGTTGATGAGGGTGCCGACGCCGCAGATGAAGACCAGCGTGCCCCAGGGAACGCCCTTGATGGCCTTCTTCTCATCGGCAGCGCCCAGCAGGATCAGGACGGTGGCCGCCACAAAGGCGGTGAGGCCGGTGTCGAACTGGAAGCCGATGCACAGGATCACCATGGCGACGATGGCGATGATGGTGTAGGTCTGGGCGCGGTTGAATTTGGGGATGTCCTTGAGCTTGAGGGGGTTATCCGCCTTGACCTTGTAGCTCTTGGTGGCCACATAGATGATCAGGGTGAAGATAAAGCCGGAGAGCAGCGTGGAGAAGAAGAGGTGGGCGGTGGAGTAGTTCTGCAGCTGGCTCAGCAGGGTGCCGGTGCTGTCGGCCAGCTCGCCGCTGGCGACCCGCTCCATCTCCTTCTCGGTCAGGCTCTTGGCCAGCACGCCGGTGAGGGACAGGGGCGAGGCGCAGCCCGCGTTGGCGCCCAGCTTGGCAAAGAGCGCCGTGGTGACGGGGTTGATCTTCATCTCAAAGGCCAGGTACACCGCGAAGGTGGTCATCAGGATGCCGGCGGCGATGTGGCCGGGGCCGATGGCGGAGATGAAGGCGGAGAGGAAGAACATCAGCACCGGGATAAGCACGGTCTTTTTACCCACCAGCGCCACGATTTTCTTGGAGAAGAGGTCCAGGGTGCCGTTCTGGGAGGCCATGCCGAAGAGGAAGGTGACGCCCACGAGGGTGACAAACATGGAGCTGTCGAAGCCGGCGGTGATGGCCTTGGCCTTCATGCCGCCGAGAGTGCCGAGGATAAAGGCCGCGCCCAGGGCCAGGAAGCCCAGGTTGACCTTCTTGATGAAGCCGATGGCGACCACAACGGCCAGGACCACCAGCGAGAGGATCGCAAGAGCAGTTTCAGACATGAGAGTTCTCCTTTTCTATCTTACTTGCGGATGATCGCCACGCCCTCCATCAGGAGGTTCGCCGTGCGGAAGCCGAAGGTGTCGTCGATGTCGGGGCAGGCGCCGTTTTCCCTGTAGTCCACGCCGCATTCCAGCACGCCCGCGGGGTGGCCGATGCGGATGAACTGGGTGTCCACGTCCCTGGGGAGCACCTGCTGCACGATGCTGCCGGGGACCACCGCAGCGGCCGCGGTGCACATGGCGCCGGTCATGGCGTAGCTGGGGTGGGTCTTCTGCATGCTCATCATGTGGCTCAGCAGGTCGATCTGCCCCTTCTTGATCTCCTTGCCGTCGGGCGTGACATAGTCGTCCGCCTCGGCCACAAAGGTCATCTTCGGGATGCCCGGGGTCTCCCAGGCGGAGCGGGTGTAGTCCTTACAGAGGCCGAGTTTCACGGCGGCGAGGCCGCGCACTTTTTCGAGCAGATCGAGCTTTTCCGCGTTCGCGTTCAGCTCGTCGGGCAGTTCTTTTCCGGTGAGTCTCAGATCCTTCGCCCGGGCGAAGACCAGGGGGTTGGCGGCGTCCACGATGGAGACCTCCACCGGGCCGTAGCCGGGCACTTCCAGCACATCCACCGCGTTGCCGGTGGGCAGCAGGCCGTGGCCGAGTGTCCCGGCGGGATCGACGAATTTGAGCTTCACGGGAGAGGCCGTGCCCGGCACACCCGCGATGGCAAAATCACCGTCATATTCCACGAAGCCGTCTCTGGTGACGACATCCGCCTCGATGATCTTGTCGGTGTTGGTGTTGTAGATGCGCACGGAGGTCAGGCCTTCCTTCGGCTCGACCAGGCCCTTTTCGATGGCGAAGGGGCCAACGCCGGAGGAGATGTTGCCGCAGTTGCCCTTGTAGCTGACCAGGGGCTTGTCCACGGAGACTTGGGCGAAGGTGTAGTCCACGTCGGCGTCGGGCCGGTCGGACTTTTTGATGATGGCGACTTTGCTGGTCACGGACTGCGAGCCGCCCAGACCGTCGATCTGCTTTTTGTCGGGGCTGCCCATCAGGCGGAGCAGCAGAGGCTCCCACTCGGCCTTGTCGGCGGGAAGATCGGTCTCGAGGATGTAGACGCCCTTGCTGGTGCCGCCGTGGAGGATGGTCACGGGGAGTTTGGTGACGTTTTTCATTTCAGCTCTCCTTTACGCGTTCTTCTGCTTCCGGTTGTAATTGATCAGACTGCCGCAGCGGATGATTTCTTTCTCCTCGTCGGTCAGCGGCGCGATGGCGAGGGTCAGAGGCTTGACCGTCTCGCCCAGCACATAGGCCGGGATATTCGTCATGTCGCCATCGAGCGCCTTGCGGATGTTCGGGACGAAGATGTAGTCGTCATCGGCGAAGTCGGGCTCGCCGACCATCACGAAGGGCACCATGCCCCAGTTGATGAGGTTGGAGCGGTAACGCTTGGTGGCGTACTCCACGGTGATGTTGGCGCCGCCGAGCAGCACGCGCTGGCAGGAGGCGGCCTGCTCGCGGGCAGAACCGTCGCCGGGCTTGACCGCGTAGATCGTGCTGGAAAGGTCGACCGTCTCGTCCTTCAGGCCCTCGAAGCCGGGGATTGTACGGATCTGATCGAGCACGGCCTGCACTTCGGCGGGGCAGTCACCCGCCTTGCGGGCCTTCTCGTTTGCCATGACAGCCTTGGCCTTGCCCACGTACTCGGGTACGCGGCGGCTGAGGGTGAATTCCGCCAGACCCATGGGGTTGGAGCGGAAGGAGCCGGTCTCGCCGGAGGGGATCAGCTCGTCGGTCGTGGTGACAGGGTCAGTGATGTAGGCGCAGACGCGCAGGAGCATGTTTTCATTCAGCGAAGGCAGCTCCGGCCAGTCCTTGATGTTCGGGCCGCAGACCAGAGGCTCTTTCTCGTCAGCTTTCCCGAAGCCCTGATAGACGCGGTGCTCATAGGCCGTGGGATCGAAATGGAAGGTGGGGCAGTCAAACTCGTAACCCAGCTCGTCGGCGGCGGTGATGCGCCCGCCGTTCATGGCCGAGGCCGCCACGGAGCGCGCGTCCATCAGCGCTACGGAAGCGATCTGGCCGTTGCCGGGCTTGGAGCCCTCGCGGTTCGGGAAGTTGCGGGTGGTGTGGCGGATCGCCAGTTGTCCGTGGGCCGGGGTGTCGCCCGCGCCGAAGCAGGGGCCGCAGAAGGCCGTGCGCACGGTGGCGCCCGCAGCGATAAGGTCGGTCAGCGCGCCTTTGCGCATCAGGTCCAGCATGACGGCCTGGCTGCTGGGATACACGCCCAGGGCAAATTCCCCTGCGCCGGTGCTCTTGCCGCGCAGCAGGTAGGCCGCCTCCATGATGTTGGAGTAGTTGCCGCCCGCGCAGCCGCCGATCGTGCCCTGATCGGCCCAGAGAGCGCCGTCGCGCACCTTCTCCCAGAGGTTCAGGTGCAGGCCG
>JAFRJF010000156.1 GCA_017432405.1 Clostridia bacterium
GCCGCGATCCCCGCCAACACCGAGGTTTCCTTCGATGGCGTGGATAAGGAGGTTGCTGACGCGCTGATCGCCGCGCTCAACGAGGGTGCTACCCCCGCCGAGCTGCTGGAGATCCTGGCCAACTTCCCCACCCAGATCATTGATGGCACGCCCTGCTACGTCGTGACCATTTCCTACACCGACGCGGCTGGCACGCCCGTGACCGAGAACTACGCCTTCAGCACTGCCGATGGCACGCTGGTCAAGGTGTTCTGATCGGTACTTTGACAAAGCAACGCCCCCATCCCAAGCGGATGGGGGTTTGCTTTGCTTTGTCAATGGGGGGGAGAAGGTCAGATCGTAACCGTGAACGTGTCCGTAGGGGCGATTTCCAATCGCCCGCGGGCGCTCGGAGAGCGCCCCTACGAGGTATGTACACAGAAACAGTTGCGTCAGATTGATATCGCTCAACGGGAACGGCATCAAATCGCCATCACGCAGCAGCCGGCGGGGGCATCCTTCGTGATTTCGACTTCGTTGGGCAACCGCGTCGCCCCTGTGAGGCGCACGAACCCGGCTTCGTCGGTGATGTTGAAGTGGCAGTAGCGGTTTTGAAAATGCATGGCGACGGCGCAGCGGGGGCTGTAGGCCTCGATCAGCTTGACCGCCGTTGGGGTGTCGATGGTGAAGGTGCCGCCGATGGGGATCAGCATCACATCCAGGTTTGAAAGGGCGGCCTTCTGCGCGTCGGTGTCGGGCATGTGGCCCAGGTCGCCCAGGTGGGCGATGCGCAGGCCGTCGGCCTCGATCAGGTGGATCAGGTTTTCGCCCCGCTTTGCGCCCTTCGCGTCGTCGTGGAAGGCGGGCACGGCGGTGATCTTCGCGCCGCAGACCTCGTGGACGCCGGGAGTGTTCAGTATGGCGGGGTCGCCGTCCACCGCCTGGAAATAGTTGTGGTCGAAGTGGCCGTGGCTGGACAGGATCGCGTCGGCTCGCACGTGCAGCGGGGGATAGCCCACGGTGTCGTCGTAGGGGTCGGTGACGACGGTGCCGCCGGGCAGTGTCAGTTCAAAGCAGGAATGGCCGAGCCATTTGAGTTTCATCGGTTTTACACCTCCAATTCGTGGTCGAGCAGCGCGCAGGCGTACAACCCGCCGCCGCGGGTCGGTTCCTCTGGATTCATGGCGTTCAGCCGCAGGCAGGCCGCCGCCCGCTGGCGCAGCTGCCGGTCGAAGCGGGCCGCGCCGTCGCCGCCGTCCAGGCAGCGCATTCCGAGGGCGTACAGCTTCAGGCTCTCGCCGTCGGGACTGCGCCCCCGAAAGCGGAACAGGCTTTGGCAGAGGTCGTCCGGCGGGTCGGGACGGGACGCCTCCAGCCGGGAAAGCCAGATCCCGGCGGGCCAGAGCCGCAGCAGTCCGCCGCTGCCGGTGCAGTGGAAGCCGGCTTCGGAAAGCAGGCCGGCCCAGTCCATCCGGGCGCTGAATCGGGGCGCGTCGGTGACAAACAGCGCGTCGCCCCGGTCCCGCCGCAGGAAGGCCTCCTCGGGCAGCGCCGCCGCTGCCGCCGTCCGCAGCATCCGGGCCAGGCTATGCATAGGTCCTCAGCGCCTCGGGCAGGGCGTCCACCAGGTCTGAGGCGCACATGCCCCGCACGCCGGCCTTTTCCTGGGCCAGCTCGCCCGCCCGGCCATGGATCTCGCTGGCGAAGGCCGCGCATATCGCCAGGTGGATGCCGGTCATGGGGGTACCCATGGCGGCGTACTGGGCCATCAGGCCGCCGGCCAGCCCGGTCAATGCGTCGCCGCTGCCGCCCTTGGCCATGCCCGCGCAGCCGCTGGAGCTGAGCCAGTTCACGCCGCCCACCGGGATGACGCTGGTCGCCCCCTTCAACAGCGCCTGGCAGCCCAATGCATTGAGCGCCGGCCCGTCGGCCAGCGGGTCGGAAAGGGGACGGCCCAGCAGCCGCGCAGCCTCGCCGGGGTGGGGGGTGATCAGGTGATGGGGGCGCAACAGGGCCTTCAGGGCGTCGTCCGCTGCGATCAGGTTCAGCCCGTCGGCATCGAACAGCGCGGGGAGCCCGCATTCAAGAAGAAGCTTCAGCACCCGAGGCGCGGCCCTTCGGGAGAGCCCGCAGCCGCAGGCCACGGCGTGCTTGCCCGCCAGCGCGTATCTCAGAACCTCTGCGGCCTCCGGGGCGATGGCCCCGTCCCGCTCCGGCAGCGGTATCGCCATGGCACAGGGGGCCAGCGTCTGCAAGATGGGCACGATGGACGCCGGGCAGGCCACCGTGACCAGTCCCGCCCCCGAGCACAGTGCCGCCCTGGCGCACAGCGCTGCCGCCCCTGCCATGCCCACCGAACCCGCCACGATCAGCAGGTGCCCGTTGTTGCCCTTGTGGGCGTTGCGGGGCTTGCAGGGCAGGCCTGCGGCGACGTTCTTCGCCTCGATGAGCCGGGTCATGTCCTCGGGGAAGAAGGTCTGGGGGATGCCGATGTCTTCGACCTTGATGACCCCGCATACATCCAGCCCGTCGGCCAGGCGGTGGCCGGTCTTTTCAAACTGGAACGTGACCGTCAAATCCGCTGTCAGGCAGGGCTCGAAGGCCGCGCCGGTGAGGCCGTTCAATCCCGAGGGGATGTCCACGGCCACCACCTTCGCGCCGAGACAGCGTTCGGCGTTCATGCGCCGGATCAATTCGGCGGCAGGCCCCTCGGGCGAGCGGGACAGGCCCGTGCCGTACAGCGCGTCCACCCAGACGTCCGGCGCGGCTGCTTCGGCGTCCGGGAGCAGCTCCGGAATGCCCATCGCCAAGGCCAGTTCCCGGTTCCTGATGGCGTCCGGGGTCCTGGGCGGGGCGGCGGGGAACAGGGCGCACTTCCCGCCGATCTTCGCGTACATCCTGGCGCAGGCATAGCCGTCCCCGCCGTTGCCGCCGGGGCCGCAGGCGAAGTAAACGGTCCGCTCCAGCCCGAAGTGGCGGGCGATGGCCACGTTCAGCGCCCGGGCCGCCCGCTCCATCAGATCAATGGAGGGCGCGCCCGTCTCAGTGAAGTAACGCCCTTCCATGTCGCGCATCTGCTGTGGAGTAATGAGTGGCTTCATTTCCAATTCCTCACGCCTCATTCCTGATTCCTGATTCCAAGACGGCTGTCGCCGCGGCCATGCCGGCCTCGTGGGTGATGGACACCCAGACGGTGAAGCGGTCGCCGCACAGCGCCCGGGCGCGGTCCAGGGCCTTGCCGCTCAGGGCGCAGCGAGGGCAGCCGGCGGCGTCGGGGGTGATCCCGATGTCCGACAGCTCGATGCCGACCAGGCCGGTGCCCAGGGCCTTTGACACGGCCTCCTTGGCGGCGAACAGCCCCGCGGCGATCTCGCCCCGGCGTATGCCGGAGGCGGCGCGTATGCGTTCGGCCTCGGCGACGCTGAAAACCCGATCCACGAAATGAGGCCGCTCGATGGCCTTTTTCATGCGCTCGATCTCACACAGATCCAGCCCAATGCCCGCGATCATGGCGACGCCCCCTTTCATATCAAATCGTCCAATCCCGGCGGAATTGCGACTTCCCGTTTAATATTATAGCACATATGCGGCGTTTTGGACAGATATTCTTGTAAATCAGGATGTGAAAAGGTATACTATTATAGATGATATAAGGGGGACTTCTGATTTGTCGCAGCACGACAAATCAGAAGTTGAGGTTTTAGGTTTTAGGGGTTAGGGGATGATGAAATCCTTACGGATTTCTTGGATTCAAGGGGCCGAAAGGCGATGAATCCTCTGTCGTTTCCATTGAATCAAACAAATCCCGTGGCCGAAGGCCTAGCGAAGCGTTAAGGGATTTGAACCATCCCTAAAACCTAACTCCTAAAACCTAATCCCTGAATTCTGCCACAGGAGGTCACGCCATGCAGGTTACACAGCGTTTCGCCCAGCTTCTGACGAAGAACGTGGGCAAGGTCATCGTGGGCAAGGAGGACGCCATAGGGCTGATGATGGTGGCCATACTGTGCCGGGGGCACGTGCTGATCGAGGACGTGCCGGGGGTGGGCAAGACCACGTTGGCCAGCGCGCTGGCGCGTTCGCTGGACTGCTCGTTCAAGCGCATCCAGTTCACCCCGGACATCACTCCCAGCGACATCACCGGCTTTTCCATCGCCAACTTCAAGACCGGCGAGCTGGAATACCGGCCGGGCATGATCATGAGCCAGATCGTGCTGGCGGACGAGATCAACCGCACCTCGCCCAAGACCCAGTCGTCGCTGCTGGAGGTGATGGAGGAGGGCCAGGTGTCCGTGGACGGCGTGACCTACGCCATGCCCCGGCCCTTCATCGTGCTGGCGACCCAGAATCCGGTGGACTTCGTGGGCACCTATCCGCTGCCCGAGGCCCAGCTGGACCGCTTTTTCATGCGGGTTTCCATCGGCTACCCCACGCCCCAGGAGGAGGCGGAGATCCTGGAGCGCTACACCACCGGCCAGCGCCCGATGGAGGACCTGAAGCCCATCTGCACCAGCGCCGACATCCTCCGGCTCCAGCAGGAGGTGGAGAAGGTCTACGCCGCCAAGGAGCTGCGGGTGTACGTCTCCGCCATCGCTGCCGCCACGCGTAAGAGCGGGGCGCTGCAGCTGGGGGTTTCCACCCGCGGGGCGATATCCCTGCTGCGGGCGGCCCAGGCCTATGCGCTGCTGGACGGGCGCGACTTCGTGAAGCCCGACGACGTACAACGCATGGCCGAGCCCGTGCTGGCCCACCGCCTGGTACTCTCCCCCGAGGCCCGCATGCGCAACATGACCGCGCAAAGGGTTTTGAACAACGTGATGGGCAACGTGCAGGTGCCGGTGAAATCAAAATGAGGAATAATATTCCCCGCCTTGCGGGGTTTTCACTGGTGATGGCCGCGATGCTGGCCGCGGGGCTGAGCACGGGCACGCGGCTGTATTACCTGATCTTCTACGCCCTGCTGGCGCTGCTGCTGCTGGCCGCCGTGTCCGTGGGGTGGACGCTGGTCACGCTGCGGGTGACGCTCAAGGGCGTCTCGGCCCAGGTGGAGCGGGGCGAGCGCATCCCGGCGGTGTTCACCGTGCGCCACGCCTGTCCGCTGCCGGTGTCGGCCATACAGGTGCGCCTGAGCGTGCCCTCGGCGCTGGCGCCGAACCAGGCGGTGAACGTCTCCTGCCCGCCCTTCGCGCGCCATACTTTTCGCCAGGTGATCGAATGCCCCCACCGGGGGGTGTACGAGGTGGGCGTGACGCGGGTATCTGTCACGGACGCCTTCGGGCTGATTTGCCTGGGGCGCCGGCCGGGGACGCGGCTTGTGAAGCTGGAGGTGGCCCCGCGGGCCAGAGCGGCCCGGCCCCTGCGACTGAGCGCCTCCGACCAGGGCCCCCAGTCGATCCGGCGGGCGGCGGAGGACAACGCCTCGCCCTCGGACGTGCGGGCATGGCAGGAGGGGGATGAGCTGAAGAAGGTTCACTGGAAGCTGTCCCTGCGCAGGCGGGCATTGCAGGTGCGCACCTATGAGGAGACGGCACGGCCCGATACCCTCGTCATTCCCGACCTGCAGCAGGTCACCGCCCTGCGGGACATGCAGCTGACCCTGGAGGACTGCGTCTGCGAGGTGGCGCTCGGGGCAGCCCAATCCCAGCTTCGCGCCGGCGATCCGGTGCGCATGCCCCTGGTGGCGACGCAGCCCCGGGAGATCGCGGGCCAGTTTCCCGCCGACATCCCCGCCTTTGCCGACGCCATGCTGCGGGCCCGGTTCGACAGCCCCTACGGCTATGAGCAGGTGCTGACGCTGATGCTGGCCCGCTTCCAGCGCACCGGCGGCGCGGTGCTGGTGACCGCGCGGCTGACCACCCGCATCGCCGACATGGCCCTGAGGATGCAGCAGTCCGGCGTGGCGACCCGCCTGGTGTGGGTCTCCGACGACGACCGGGACGAATCCATGGCCCTGATCGAACGGCTGAAGATGGGCGGGGTGCAGGCGGAACGGCTGGACCCCTGGGACGAGGGAAATGAGGAATGAGGAATTAGGAATGAGGAATGGATGGCGGCGGATTGCGACACGAAGTCAGCCCTTTAGGGCAGCCGCGGGAATGACCCGGCAATCCCTGATTCCTAATCCCTCATAATAAACGAAAGGTGACATGACAGATACCCGTATGAACAAGAACCTGACCAACAGGGCCCGGCTGGACCGGTCGGCGATCGCGGCGGTGCTGGCGCTGCTGTTCGCGGGGAGCGCGACGGCGGTGGCCGCCTCGGCGCTGGGAGCGGCGGTTTCTGCGCTGGAGCTGTACGCGGCGGCGCTGGTCGCCGTGGCGCTCTGCGTGGCGGGCACGCTGACCGGCGGCGCGATCATCGCGTCGCTGGGCTTTGTGGCGGTCGCCGGGCTGTACCTGGCTACCCACGGGGCTGGGCTTTCGGGGCTGCGGGAGCTGTTCGCCCAGTGGTCGGGACAGGCCGCCGAGTCCGCCGGCGCGGTGGAGGGGGCGCGTCTGCTGCTGACCTGCGCCAGCTTCACCTTCGGGGTCTTGTTCTTCGTGCTGTTGAGCCACAACGAATTTGTGAGCCTGGCCATCGTGCTGCTGATGGCGGTGCTGGTGGCCTGTCACGCCATGTCCCAGTCGGCTTCGCTGGGCGCGGCGGTGCCGGGGCTGGTGGCCGCCGCCGCGGCCTTTGCCCTGACGGGCGGCGTGCAGCGGGATTTTTCGGCGCTGCGGGTGTTGGTTCCGGCGGCGCTGGCCCTGGCGCTGGCCCTGGCGCTGGTGCCGGGGGGCCGGATGACCTGGAGGCCGCTGGAGGACGCCGCCGAGCGCGTTCGGAACATGTTCGAGCAGTACTTCCGCTTCACCCACGAGCGCATCGCCTTCTCCATCAACGAGGAGGGCTACGACCACGCCGGCGAGGTGGGGGACGCGGTGGTGTCGATGCTGGGCGGGCCCGCGACGCCCCACACCGACCCGGTGATGGCGGTGCATACCGATGCCGACGTGTTGCTGCGCGGCGCGATCCGCACGGCCTACACGGGCTATTCATGGGTGGACAACGTGCCCAAGAGCCGCTTCCTGTACTACGACCTGACCCACCGGGTCACCCGTGAACGGCTGTTCATTCCTCCTGAGGCGCTGGACGACGCGCTGCTGAAGGTGGACGTATCGGTTGAGATGCTGGACGACGGCACCAGTACGCTGTTCGTACCGGGGATGATGGACGAATTCCGAATGGACCTGTCCACCGCCGTCTACTACAACACCGCCGGCGAGGTGTTCCTGTCCCGGGCGGTGCAGCGGGGGGACAGCTATCGCCTGCGGGCGCTGCTGCCGGAGATGGCAGACGCGCTGCGCCGGGCGGTGATCGACGGCGAGGCAGCCGGGGACGAGCGCTACCAGGACATACTGGAGCGCCACATCCAGCTGCCCGAGGGCATAGACGGCGGGGTGTACAGCCTGACGATGCGGGTCATCGACGGGACGGAGAATCCCTGGGACCGGGCCGTGGCCATCATGAAATACCTGCGTGAGAATATGCGCTATACCCTCCAGCCCGACACGCCGCCCCGGGGCCGGGACTTCGTGTCCCACTTCCTGCTGGACAGCCGGGAGGGCTATTGCAGCTACTACGCCTCCGCCATGGCCGTGATGGGGCGCATCGCCGGCCTGCCCACCCGGTATGTGGAGGGCTACCTGGCCCGTCCCGGCGTGGAGGTGCTCACCGGCGAGAACGCCCACGCCTGGGCGGAGGTGTACTTCCAGGGCGTGGGCTGGATTCCCTTCGACGCCACCGGTGGCAACAGCGGCAACGGCGATACCGACGGCCTCACCCCCCAGCCGCCGGAAGCGGGCGACAGAGGGACGGGGAACACCGCCGAGGGCGGCGGACTGGGCTACGACGGCGATTACA
>JAFRJF010000157.1 GCA_017432405.1 Clostridia bacterium
GCTGCCCCTGCTGGGCAAGGATTCCTTCCAGGAGGTGGACATCACCGGCGTCACCATGCCCATCACCAAGTGCAACTACCTGGTGCGGGACGTGGCCGACCTGGCCGACACCCTGCGGGAGGCCTTCGCCATCGCCCGCAGCGGCAGGCCCGGCCCGGTGCTGATCGACATCCCGAAGAACGTCACCCAGGACATGGCCGACTATGTACCGCTGAAGCGGGACAGGCACGGCAAGGCGGGGCGGCTGGCCCAGCTGATGAAGCGCTCCACCCAGGATTTCCGCGCCGCGGAGCCGGACTACAGCGACATCGACATCCTGGTGGACATGATCCACATCTCCGAACGTCCGATGCTGATCTGCGGGGGCGGCGTGGTGCGCAGCCGGGCGGACCGGGAATTCGAGGCCTTCGCCAACCGCATCGACGCGCCGGTGGGCATCACTGTGATGGGCGCGGGCGGCTTTCCGGGGCTGAATCCGCTGGCCACGGGCCTGGTGGGCATGCACGGCAGCCAGGCCAGCAACATGGCCGTGGACGCCTGCGACCTGCTGATCGCCGTGGGCTGCCGCTTCTCCGACCGGGTGGCGCTGAAGCCCGACAGCTTTGCCCGCAACGCGAAGGTGGTGCAGATCGACATCGACCGCAGCGAGATCAACAAGAACGTGCAGACCGATCACCACATCGTCGGCGACGCGCGGCGGGTGCTTGAGCTGCTGAACGAACGCCTGGAGCAGCAGGCGCACGACAGGTGGAAGGACTACGTGTTCTCCTTCAAGACCGAGACCGAGTACGACGAGGCCGGCGACCACATGACGCCCAGCCAGGTGCTGGACACCATCGCGAGGGTCGTGCCCCGGGACACCATATTCGCCACCGACGTGGGCCAGCACCAGATGTGGGCCATCCAGCACCTGCACTTCGAATACTCCGGCCAGTTGGTCACCTCCGGCGGCTTCGGCACGATGGGCTTCGGCCTGGGCGCGGCCATCGGGGCCAAGACGGGCAACATGGACAAGCCGGTGGTGCTGATCACCGGCGACGGCAGCTTCCGCATGAACCTGAACGAGCTTTCGACGGTGGGGTACTACAAGCTGCCGCTGATCGTCGTGATCTTCAACAACGGAACGCTGGGCATGGTGCGCCAGTGGCAGACCCTGACCTGCAACGGCCGCTACAGCGAGACCACGCTGGACCGGGGGCCGGACTTCGTGAAGCTGGCGGAGGCCTACGGGCTGAAGGGTTGCCGGGTGACGGACGTGGCAGAGCTGGAGGCGGCCCTGGAGGACGCACTCGCGGGGAAACAGGCGACGGTGATCGACTGCGCCATCGACATCGACGAGATGGTGCGGCCCATGGTGGGCGGCGGCAGCGACATCATCCGGTTCATGGTGGATTGACGGGGGAGGCGAGCGACGGTGAATGATATCAGCAGGCACACCCTGGCGGTGCTGGTGGACAACGAGGCGGGCGTGCTGTCCCGCGTGGCGCGGCTGTTCTCCGGCAAGGGCTACAACATCGATTCGCTGGCCGTGGGCACGACCCATGACCCGGCCGTCTCCCGCATGACCATCGAGGTATTGACCAGCGAGAAGCAGGCCGGGCTGATCTGCAGCCAGCTGCGCAAGCTGATCTGCGTCCACTCGGTCAAGCGGCTGGACCCGGCGAAATCCATCCGGCGGGAGCTGGTGCTGATCAAGGTGGCCGCGCCGACCCACCAGGCGCGCAGCGAGATCATACAGATCGCCAACATCTTCCGCTCGACGGTCATCGACGTGACCACCGGCTCGCTGACCATCGCCGTGATCGGCGACGACAGCAAGGCCGACGCCATACAGAACCTGCTGGGCGAATTCGGCATACTGGAGCTGGTGCGCACCGGCATGCTGGCCATGGAGCGCGGCGAGGAAACCATCGACGCGCAGACCAAGGAGAAGGACGAATTCGATTACGGGAAGAATGTGCTCTGAATTCAGAAGGGATAACATATGGGTAAATCCAATTTTGCGGTATTTGTGGACCTGGAGAACGTGGGGGCGAAGGAATCGCTGCTGCTCTCCATCATCGAAAAAGTGAAGATACGCGGGGACATCCTGCTGGGCAAGGTGTACGGCTACACAGATCGCTACACCGATTTGAAGCCGGTGCTGCTGAGCAACACCTTCGCGGTGGTGCCCTCGCTGCGCTGGGGCAAGGTGCAGAAGAACAACCTGGACATCCAGCTGGTGATCGACGCCATGGAGGTGGCCTACACCAACCCCCTGATCGACAGCTTCTGCATCGTCTCCGGCGACAGCGACTACACGCCCCTGGTGGGACGGCTCAAGAGCATGGGCAAGCACGTGCTGGGCATCTCCCGCTCCGAGGCGGCCAGCGGCATATTCGTCAACGCCTGCAACGAGTTCGTGTTCCTGGAATCGGTGGCCAAGCGCCAGCCCAAGAAGACCAAGAAGCAGGAGAGCATCCCCGAGGAGGGCGACATCAACGAGCTGGTCAGCCAGGTGGAGACCATCGTGGGCGACCAGGACGAGGAGCAGATGTACGCCAGCGAGCTGAAGGACACGCTGAACCGGCTGCGCCCGGACTTCTCCGAGAAGAGCTACGGCTGCGCCACCTTCGGAAAGCTGGTGCAGCAGATCACCCGCAATTCCGACAAGCTGACCAGCTGGATGGAGAATTCCAGCCTGATGATCGGCCTGGACACCGAGGACGAGGGCGAGGCGAAGCTGGACAAGAGCAACTGGGTCCACGCCTTCGAGCAGGCCCTGGAGCACTTCAAGGACGAGGGCTTCGAGCGGGTGAACCCTTCTATACTGAAGGCCACCATACAGGCCGACTATCCCAGCTTCGAGGAGAAGCAGATCGGCTTCAAGCGCTTCAGCGACGTGATGAAGGCCCTGGAGAAGAAGGGCCTGCTGGTGATCGAGATGGACGACGCCCATACGATGCTGCTGAGGATATGCTGACAAATACTGATTTGTCGCGCTGCGACAAATCAGTATTTATAACAACAATAGGCAATTGTAAAAGTCGGCGCGGGAGCGCGAAATGGCAGCAAGAGCAAGCCGGACAAAGGATAAGAAGAAGGAACGGGGACAAAGGCACAGAGAGAAGGGTAGCGCAAAGCGGGCGGGGTAAAAGCCGCCCAAAGGGGAAACTCAGGAAAGAGTCAGGCAATCAGTCTGCGAATGGA
>JAFRJF010000158.1 GCA_017432405.1 Clostridia bacterium
CATATGCACCATTAGCTCAGTTGGTAGAGCACCTGACTCTTAATCAGGGTGTCCAGGGTTCGAGCCCCTGATGGTGTATTATATTTGAAGCCCCGAAAACATTGTGTTTTCGGGGCTTCAGTTATATGCCACGTATGTTTTACACCTGCGGGTTCATCCTCTTAAGCAGGCCGCTGGCGCGCAGGGCGGGGAGGACGGCGTGGTAGAACAGCGGGGCGGCGACGATGGCCGCGCCGGCGTTGATCAGCGAGGGGATCAGCTTGGCCACCATGGTGGCCCAAACCGCGTCCATGGGATAGCCGTAGACGAATTTCTGGTAGATGAAGGTCTTCAGCATGTACAGCGCCACATAGGTCAGCGCGCCGCATACGCAGGCCAGCGCCGTGCGGTCGATGCGGCCCCTGCCCTTGATGTGGATGCGGCTGTCGAGAACCATGCCGCAGACCCAGGCCATGGCGAATTTGCTGACGAACGTGATCAGCACGTTGATGAGGTCGTAGCCGGTCACGGCGTCGTAGAAGGCAGAGCCGATACCGGCGGCCAGCCCGCCCTGCAGGGGGCCGAGCAGTATGCCGCTGAGCAGGCAGACGGCATTGGCAAAGTGGACCTTGGAGCCCAGCAGCGGAAAGCGGAACAGCGTGACCACATAGACCATGGCAGCCATCATCGCTATGAAGGTGATGTTAAAGACAGAGAATTCGCGCTTTTTCATGGTAATGCTCCTCCCTCAAAGCGTTTGACATTTCATGACAAGCAGTATATACTAAAATTGAACTCATTGAAAGAGCCAGAAGAGGAGAAAATTATAAGACCAGATGAGCAGGCAAAAACCGGAATACCTGATACTGTATGAGATGCTTAGGGATGAGATCACCGGCGGGTCGTGGCCCTATGGCGCGCGCCTGCCCTCCCGCAGGCAGACGGCGCTGGACAGGGGGCTGAGCGCGGTGACGGTGGAGCACAGCTATGAGCTGCTGTGCCAGGAGGGCTATATCCAGGCCCGGCCGAGGAGCGGTTACTACGTCATCTATCGCAGCGGCGACGGCTTTGCCGCGTCGGACGGCCAGCCGCCCCGTCATGTGGCGGTCGACGCGACAGAGGCCGAGGATACGCTTCCCTTCTCGGTGATGGCCCGGGCCATGCGCAGGGTACTTACGGACTACGGCGAGGCCGTGATGCGCAAGTCGCCCAACGAGGGCTGCCTGGAGCTGCGCGCGGCGCTGTCCCGCTACCTGGCCCGCAACCGGGGCATGCAGGTCTCGGAGGACCAGATCATCATCGGCTCCGGCTCGGAATACCTGTACGGGCTGGTGGTGGAGATGCTGGGGGCCGATCGGGTATTCGCCATAGAGTACCCCTCCTACGAGAAGATCGAGCAGGTCTACCACGCCAAGGGCGTGGCGTGCGAGCTGCTGCCGCTGGGGCACGACGGCATACGCAGCGCCGCGCTGGCCGGGACGAAGGGCTCCGTGCTGCACATCACGCCCTTTCGCAGCTATCCCACGGGCGTGACCGCGTCGGCCTCCAAGCGGGCGGCGTACATCCGCTGGGCGGAGCAGGGAGACCGCTACATCGTGGAGGACGACTTCGAATCGGAGTTTTCGCTGCTTCGAAAGCCCGAGGACACCGTCTATGCGCTGTCCGGCGGTGGGAATGTCATCTACATGAATACCTTCACCCGCACGGTGTCGCCCGCGCTGCGCGTGGGTTATATGGTACTGCCGCCCCGGCTGGTGGCCCTGTTCCGGGAGCGGGTGGGCTTTTACTCCTGCACGGTGCCCGCCTTTGAGCAGTATCTGCTGGCGGACCTGATCTCTGCCGGCGATTTTGAGCGGCACATCAACCGCATGCGCAGGAAGCGCAGGCGGCAGGAGCGCGGCGCCTGAGCCTGTGGTGCATAGAAAAGAAATATATTATCAGCTGGATGAAAGGAGATAAGCCATGCTGTTTGAACTCAGGGCGCTGGCCGAAGCGAATACCTCTCCGGTTCAGGACGCGGTGGAGGAGGTCGGCGACATCATCGAGCACGCCGGCAACAGGGCGGGGAACCTGCTGACCAACCTTCCCGTGCTGACCACGAGGCTGCTGATGTCGGCGCTGGCCATCTTTCTGGGCGTCATATTCATGCGGGTGGGGCGGCGGCTGATCGCGTCCATCGTGCGGATGCGCAGCCAGAAGGGGGTGCACACCCTCCAGCAGGTCAGCACGGTCAAGTCGCTGGCGACCAGCGTGTTCAATTACATCATGTATTTCATCATCGTGACCGTCGTGCTGAGCATACTGGGCGTCAATGTCACCTCGATCCTCGCGGTGGCCGGGGTCGGCGGCATCGCCATCAGCTTCGGCGCGCAGACGCTGGTCAAGGACATCATATCCGGCATGTTCATCTGGATGGAGGGCAGCATCACCGTGGGCGACGTGGTGAAGATCAACGACCTCTCCGGGGTCGTGGAGTCCATCGCCATACGCACCACCATGGTGCGGGATTACAATGGCAATATCTACGTCATACCCAACGGCGACATCCGCACCATCACCAACATGAGCCGGGATTTCAAGCGGGCCATCGTGGACATACGCTGTCCCTACGAGGCCGACCAGGCCCACGTGGTCCAGATCCTGGAGGAGGAGATGGAGAAGGCCTCGGAGGAGATCGACGGCCTGACCAGCATCCCCGAGGTCATGAGCATACTGTCCTTCGAAACGGACGCCGTGATGGTGCGCATCGCGGTGCAATGCCCGGTGGGCGAGCACTGGCGCATCGAGCGCGACCTGCGCACCCGGGTGAAGGCCCGCTTCGACAGGGAGGGCATAGAGATGCCCCATTATCAGAAAGTCGTGATAAAGTAAAAGAAGGCTTGCACAATTTTAATTTGTAGTGTATACTGAATATACATACTGCTGCCCAACGATACCACCTATTTCGGCGCCCAGGAAGCCATCCGGGAACAGGAGCTGCGCATTCCCAAGGACATTTTCCTGGCCGGATACGACGGCATCCCCCTGACCCAGACGCTGAGGCCCCAGCAGACCACCGTTCGCCAGAACAGCGAAGCGATGGGGGAGCAGGCCGCGAAGCTGTTGATCGCGCGGCTGGAGCAGCCGGAGGCCGCCGTGGAGGCGGTCGTCACCGCTCCCGTGGAGCTGATCAAGGGCTCGACGGTGGGCTGGTGCGACGTGTGGTAAGCCACCGCAGATACATACAGCAAAAGCTGCCGGTTTCGGCAGCTTTTTGCTGTATGTTTCCTTCTGCGACCTTACCCCAATTCCGCCATCAGCCGCCGCATCAGCGCCACAGACGCGGGGCCGGCGGAGCTCTGGTATTCCACACTGCCGTGGGCGTCGCCTGAGCGCAGGCCGTTTTGATCCAGCAGGTACTTCAGCCGCATGGCGGTGCCGTTCAGACCGTCGAATATGCCGGCCCGGGGAAAAAGCGCCTGTATCGCCTCCCGAAGGAAGGGGTAGTGGGTGCAGCCCAGCACGATGGCGTCGATCTGCATGTCCCTGTAGGGGTTCAGAAGAGCTTTGAGCAGGGAATCGGCCTCGGGCGAGTGGGCCTTGCCGGATTCCACCAGCTCCACCAGCCCCTGGCCGACCACGGTGATCACGTCGTCGCCATAGAGGCGCATCAACCGCTCAAACTTTTCAAGGGTCAGCGTGGCGGCGGTGGCCAGGACGATCACCTTGCCGCCGTGGCGGGCGAAGTGGGCGGGCTTCAGCGCCGGCTCCATGCCCACGATGGGCAGCTCAGGATGGGCGGCCCGCACGGTTTCGGCATAGGCAGAGGTGGCGGTGTTGCAGGCGATGACGATGGCCTTGACGCCCCGCGAGAGCAGTACGTCGATCCCGGCAGCGCTCAATGCCCGTATCTGATCCAGCGGCCGGGGGCCGTAGGGCGCGTGAAGGTTGTCGCCGTAGAATAAGAAATGCTCGTTGGGCAGCAGCTTGACGGCCTCGTGCAGCACGCTGATGCCGCCGACGCCGGAATCAAAAAAGCCAATCAGGTCGTTCATGTTCAATCTCCCGTCAACATCGTTGAATCCATTATAATAGGTTTGTGGCGTAAATGCAAGGGGTCCCATCCTGACGGCAGACTCGGCACATAATGTTAATTTTAAATTTTAGACGAAAAGCTATTGACAAATCCAAGAGATGGTATATAATAGTCAAAGAAAGTCAAATTGACTTTGCGACCAATAACGACCCTGAAAGGGGGCAGAAATATGAACTTCGAGAAATACACCCAGAAATCCATGGAAGCCATTCGGGAGGCGCAGAACTGCGCCATTCGCAACCAGAACATGCAGATCGACCAGCAGCACCTGCTGTACGCGCTGCTGAACCAGGAGGACGGCGCGGCGGCGCAGATTCTGAAGAAGGCGAAGATCGACGTAAAGCGCATGGCCAGCGCCTGCGACCGCGAGATCAAGCGCATCCCAAGGGTATCCGGCCCCGGACGGGAGATGGACAAGGTCTATGTTTCCCAATCCGTGGACGCGGCCCTGACGGAGGCGGAGCAGCAGGCCGAGTACATGAAGGATGAGTATGTCTCCGTGGAGCACATCCTGTTGGGCATCATCGAGCGCCCCAACGGTGCCATCCGCAATATTTTCAGCGAGTTTGGCCTGACGAAGGAGGCCTTCCTGGAGGCCATGCAGAAGGTGCGCGGCAACACCCGGGTGACCAGCGAGAATCCGGAGGATACCTATGACGCGCTTCTGAAATACGGCGTCGACCTGACCCAGAAGGCGCGGACCGAGAAGCTGGACGAGAAGCTGGACCCGGTCATCGGCCGGGACGACGAGATCCGCAACGTCATCCGCATAC
>JAFRJF010000002.1 GCA_017432405.1 Clostridia bacterium
GCTTGTTCTTGGGGTTGTGCTCCTCCAGCTTCACCAGGGTGTTGCCTACCATCACATGGTAGTTCTGGTAGGAGCCCATAAAGCAGCTGAGCACCACCTTGCAGGGCAGGCCGCCCACATCCTCAAGATGCGCCGCCTCGGGCCGCAGCACCAGGGTGTACTGCTCTCCCGCTTTCATGTCGTCCCGGGCAGGGACCTGCAACTCGCTGCCTTCCACATTCAGCACCGCCATGTCCTTCTCCCGGCGCAGCATCTCGCCCCTCAGGAAGTTGGCCTCGCCGATAAAGTCCGCAACAAATTCGTTCACCGGATGGTAGTAGATCTCCTGGGGCGTGCCCATCTGGGCCACAACGCCCTTGTTCATGATGATGATGTTGTCGGACAAAGCCATGGCCTCGGACTGGTCATGGGTGACGTAAACAGCGGTGATGCCCACCTCCTGCTGGATACGGCGGATTTCCGTGCGCATGGTGACGCGCAGCTTGGCGTCCAGGTTGCTCAGCGGCTCATCGAAGAGCAGCACCGAGGGCTCGATCACCAGGGCGCGGGCCAGGGCCACGCGCTGCTGCTGGCCGCCGGAGAGCTGGTTGGTCATGCGCTGCTCCATGCCGGAGAGTTCCACCAGCTTCAATATCTCCGTGACCCGCTTCTGGATCTCGTCCTTGGACACCTTGCGCAGCCGCAAGCCGTAGGCCACGTTGTCGAACACGTTGTAATGGGGAAACAGCGCGTAGCTCTGGAACACCATCGCCGTGTCCCGCTTGTTGGGGGTCAGCGCGTTGATGGGCTCGCCGCCCAGGTAAATCTCGCCCTCGTCCGGCGACTCAAAGCCGGCGATCATGCGCAGGGTAGTCGTCTTGCCGCAGCCGGAGGGGCCCAGCAGCGTCACGAAGGTGCCCGGCTCGATGGTCAGGTCCACGTCGTGCACGGCGTAAAAGTCCTTGCCGGTCTTGGGATCCTTGTAGATCTTTGAGATGTGGTCCAGCTTGACGCCCTTGGGCTGTTTTGCACGCATATCGGCCATGATCACTCAGCCTCCTTTATAACTTTGCTGGTGCCGAAGTGCTTGATGAAGAAGTTCATCAGCAGCACCGCGCCATAGGTGATCAGAATCAGTATGGTGGCGAAGGCGCAGGCGATGCTGTAGGCGCCCTTTTCGGCAAATTCGTTGATCTGCACGGTGATCAGCAGGTAGCTGGGCGTCACCAGCAGTATGATGGCGGAAATGGCCGTGATGGACCTCACGAAGGCAGTCACCAGGCCGGAGAGGAAGGAATCCTTGATCAGCGGCAGCGTGACGGAGGTAAACACCTTCAGGCTGTCCGCGCCCATGTCATAGGCCGATTCCTCGATGGACTTGTCGATCTGCCGCAGCGCGGAGATGCCCGAGCGGGTGCCGGTGGGCAGCGAGCGCACCACGAACACGATGATCAGTATCAGCCCCGTGCCGTAGATGCCGCTGAGTATGCCGGTGTGGAACAGGCCGTTGGCAAAGCCGCGGATGTAGCCCACGCCCAGCACCGTGCCGGGCACCGCCATGGCCAGTATCGAAACCGCCTCAATGAAGCCCTTGGACTTGAAATTGCGCTTGACCACCAGATAGGAGATGATCATCGAGAGCAGCGCCGTGATCGGCGAGGCGATCAGCGAAAGCACGAAGGAATCCCGGAAGGCCTTCAGGCCCTTGTAGCGGGTAAACACCTGCTGGAACCACTTGAAGGTCAGGGGCGTGAACTTGTAGCCCCAGGTCGGGAACAGCGCGCCGATGGGCACGCAGATGTACATCATAATCACGAACACCGCCGCCAGCGCGCACAGGGCAGTCAGCGGGATCGTGACCGATTTGTCCTCGATCAGCATCCTGGCGCGGCTGGCCTTGCCCGTCAGGGTGGCGGCGGTCTTGCGCTCCAGGTAGTACTTCTGGACGGCGAACATCAACAGCGTGATGCACAGCAGCACCACGGCCATCGCCGCCGCGCCCTGCTTGTCCATGGCGCCGGTGATCTGCAGGTAGATCGTGGTGGCCAGCGTGTCGTAGCTGCCGCCGATGATCATCGGATTGGCGAAGTCGGCGATGGATTCGATGAACGTCACCAGGAAGGCATTGCCCAGGCCGGGCAGCAGCAGCGGCAGCGTCACCGTGGTGAACACCTTCCAGCGGGAAGCGCCCATGTCCCGGGCGGCCTCCTCCATCGAGGGGTCGATGTTCTTCAGCAGGCCCTTCATCATCATGTAGCACACCGGGAAGAAGGTCAGCGTCTGCACGATGACGATGCCCCAGTAGCCATAGATGTTGTTATCGTAGATGCCCAGCACGAAGCGGGTGATCAGGCCAGCCTTGCCGAACAACATGATCATCGACAGGGACAGCACAAAGGGCGGCGACACCACAGGCAGCATCGAAACCACCTTGAACAGCCCGCCCACGACCTTTTGCATGCGCACGTAAACCTCAACATACGCGAACAGCAGGCCGATCAGCGTGGACAGTATGCCCACCACGATGCCCACCAGCAGCGTATTTTTGATCGCGTGCCGGAAGGTGCGCATCTGGAAGATGCGGGTAAAGGTCTCCAGGGAAAGGCCGTTGGCGCCATACAGGCTGTCCACCAACAGTATCGCCAGCGGGTAGAGTATAAACAGCGTCAAAAACGCGATCAACAGCACGATGGTGGTCATCATGATCGGGTCCGCCATCAGCTTTTTGCGATCAAGCGCCGCGCCCTGGCTGCTTGCCATCAGCAACCGCCCCCTTTCTTTGGTCTGTTGATTTTAATAAATTCCCCGCCCCGATAGGGGCGGGGATCTTATTCAGGTCGTATTATTCCGTCTGGAAGCGGTCGTCGGCGGCTTCGCCCAGGGCGTTCATGACCTCTTCGACGTAGGTCGCGGTGTTGGCCGCGGCGTCGGCGAAGTCATAGCCGTCCCAGACCAGGCTGGGATCCAGGCCGAAGTCGATGGCGGCCTGGGGCTGGGTGGCGTTGTCCAACACCAGGAACTGGTAGGAGCCGTAGTTCGCGGCCATGTTCACACACTCGGGGGACAGGGCGTACTCCATGAACAGCTTGGCGGCGTTGGGATGCTTCGCGCCCTTGAAGATGGCCACCGGCCCGATCTCGCAGGTGGTGCCGTCCTGGGGGATGATCAGCTGGATGTTCTCATAGCCGTTGTCCACGATCTGGGTCACGCCGTCATGCAGGAAGCCGATGCCGATGACGCACTCGCCGGTGCCCACGTTCTTGGAGGGGCCGGAGCCGGACTTGGTGTACACCTGGATGTTCTTGTCCAGGTCCACCAGGTACTTGATGCCCTCGTCATGGCCCTTCATCTGCAGTATGGTGTTCACGACCAGCTTGGCGGTGCCTGCGGTGTTGTAGTTGGACAGCCAGATCAGGCCCTTGTACTCGGGCTTCAGAAGGTCGTCCCAGGTCTGGGGCGCTTCAATGCCCATGCGGTCCAGCTCGTCCTTGTTGACCATGAAGCCCAGGATACCGGTGTAGATGCCATACCAGTAGCCATCGGGATTCTTGTAGATATCCTTGGTCAGGTGCGCGGCGTTGACGGGCACATAGCTGTTGTCCAGGAAGCCCTTGGCGGCGAGGTCGTCATAGGGGTTGTTGGTGCCGCCGAACCAGACGTCGGCGGAGGGGTTGCCGTTTTCCTCTTCGATCTTGGCGGGAACCTCGCCGGTGGAGAGGCGCTGGTACTGGGTCTTGATGCCGTACAGCTCTTCAAAGTGCTGGGCAGCAGCGGCGAGGTAGTCCTCCTCGCAGGAGCCGTAGACCACCAGCTCGCCCTCTTCCTTGGCGGCGGCGATCAGGTCGGCGTCGATCTCCTCCGCGAACGCGGAGCAGCAGGCCAGCAGCATCAGGGCCGCCAGCAGCACAGCCAGCAATTTCTTCATACCAAATACCTCCGTTTCAATTCGGTTTTATCAACCGTTCCTATTATAGCGGATTGCCTTAATATTGTCAATATGTAATTAACAATACAATCAATTCCCCGCGGCCTTCCTTCCCGTGATCCTGGCAAAAAACTCCCTGCGCTTCTTCCTGCGCTCCAGGCGTTCGCCCAGGTCCCTGGCGCCGACGCCGTACACCAGGTACAGTATCAAGCCGGACACCAGCATGATGAACACCGTGCTTGCGCAGCGCCGGCCGGAGCCGTTCATGTTGTAGCCGTCGCGGCCCTCCTCGGCGGTCATGGACTGTATGACCATGGCGTAGCTCTTGCCGTAGCTGGAGTGGAAGGTGGCGGACATGTCGTATTCGGTGAACAGCGCGTTGAAGTTCAACGCGAACACCGCCAGCACGCTGGGCAGCACGATGGGCAGCTTGACCCGCAGGAACGTAACCATGGAACTGGCCCCCAGGTTCCGGGCGGCGTCCTCCAGCTCGTCGTCGATGGCATAGAAGGCCGCCTTCACCATGCGCA
>JAFRJF010000159.1 GCA_017432405.1 Clostridia bacterium
CTCATCCGACCCGCCGCAAGCGGCGGCCCACCTTCCCCTGAACCGCTCCCTTCGGTCGCTGGGGAAGGCTGTTTTGGATGCACCGCTGATTCCCTAACCCCTAAAACCTAACCCCTAACCCCTCAAATACTGATTTGTCGCAGCGCGACAAATCAGTATTTGCCTATAACTGGCATGTTCACCTCCAGCGCCACAAAACCACCCCGTCGCCAAGGCCAGGCTTTGCCCTGAAAAACGATCATTCCCACTCGATGCTCGCGGGCGGCTTGGACGTCACGTCCAGCACCACGCGGCTGGCGTGGGGCACCTCGTTGACGATCCGCTCCGAAACCCGGGCGACCAGATCATAGGGCAGCCGCGCCCAGTCGGCGGTCATGAAGTCGTCGGTGGTGACGGCGCGCAGGGCCACGGTGTAGTCGTAGGTGCGCTCGTCTCCCATCACGCCCACGGAATGCACGCCGGTCAGCACCGTGAAGTACTGGCTGACCCCTAAAGGACTAGCTTCGCGTCGCCCTAAAGGACTAGCTTCGCGTCGCCCTAAAGGACTAGCTTCGCGTCGCCCTAAAGGACTAGCTTCGCGTCGCTGCCCGGCGAGGCCCGCCCCGGCGATCTCCTCCCGGAAGATGGCGTCGCTCTGCCGAACGATCTGTGCCTTTTCCGGCGTCACCTCGCCGATGATGCGTATGGCCAGGCCGGGGCCGGGAAAGGGCTGCCGCCAGACCAGCTCGCGGGGCAGGCCCAGCGCCTCGCCCAAGGCGCGCACCTCGTCCTTGAACAGCATCCTCAGCGGCTCGATCAGTTCGGTAAAGCCCAGCTCCTTCGGCAGGCCGCCCACGTTGTGGTGGCTCTTGATCACCGCGGCGCTGGCGCCCTGGCCGCTCTCGATCACGTCCGGGTAGATGGTGCCCTGGGCGAAGTAGTCCAGCCTGCCCAGGTCCTTCGCCGCGTCCTTGAACACCTCGATGAAATCACGCCCGATGATCTTTCGCTTCTGTTCGGGCTCCGTGACGCCCTTCAGGTCGTGGAAGAAGCGTTCGGCGGCGTCCACGCGGACGAAGCGCACCGGGAACAGCTCGCGAAACACCTGGCACACCTGTTCGCTCTCGCCCTTGCGCAGCAGCCCGTGGTCGACGAATACGCAGGTCAGGCGGCTGCCGATGGCCCGGTGGATCAGCGCCGCCGCCACGGAGGAATCCACGCCGCCGGACAGCGCCAGCAGCACCGTGCCGGTGTCGCCGACGATATCCCGTATCTGGCCCACGGCGATTTCGGCATAGGCGTCCATCGTCCAGTCCCCCGCGCAGCCGCAGATGCCCAGCACGAAGTTTTCGATGATCCGCCGCCCCTCGTCGGTGTGCGTCACCTCGGGATGGAACTGCACCCCATAGACGCGCCTGGCGTCGTCGGCCATGGCGGCCACGGGGCAGTTATCCGTCTCTGCGATCACGCGGAAGCCCGGCGGGCACTGGCGCACCTGCCAGGTGTGGCTCATCCAGCAGGCGGATTCAGGCGAAAGGCCCTCCAGCAATCCGGCCCGTTCGCCCATTCGCACCGTCACGCGGCCATATTCCCGTTCCACCGCCCGGGCCACGCTGCCACCCAGCAGCGCGGCGGTCAGCTGCATGCCGTAGCAGATGCCCAACACCGGCACGCCGAGTTCGTAGATCGCCGGGTCGCAGCGCGGCGCGTCCGCGTCGGTCACGCTGGCCGGCCCGCCGGAGAGGATGATGCCGGAGGGTCGGCGGGCCCTGATCGACTCCGTGAATGCGCTCCAGGGCACGACCTCCGAATAGACGTGGCACTCCCGCACGCGCCGGGCGATCAGCTGGGTGTATTGCCCGCCAAAGTCAAGAATAACGATCTCTTGCCGATTTGCCATAAACTCGTGCCTCACTGTTTACAGTCTGTGTCCCGATCATAGAACGCCCTTTGCAGGCCTCCGCCCTGTGAAAGGGCCCATGAATCGTATTTCGACGCCCCACCCGATTTTCCTGCCCGGCGTCACTGCGCTTCACATAGACTTCAAATTCCGTTGGATTGCTCTGCTTTCCTATAAGAATCCCTGTGCTGTTGGCGTGTCACTATGGCGCCCGATAGGCGCCGTTACACCCGACAACGGCAAGTCCGGGACTTTTCAAATCTCGGAGGATGTGGTATACTGTGATGGATTTGATCCGGGCGAAGCGGCTTTCGTCTTGAATGACATATCCCAAGGACGTCATATCAGCGGGGAGGAATGGGCATGAATCGTTTTTCCGGGCGCGTGGCCATTGTCACTGGTGGCGGCACAGGCATCGGGGCGGCCGTGGCCTGCCAGCTGAGCCGGGAAGGCGCAGAGGCGGTCTACGTCTGGGGGCGCAGGAAGGCGCCCCTGGAGGCATTGGCCGCACGCATAATGCACTGCGTGCCGATGTCGGTCGACGTCGGAGACGAGGGCGCGGTGCGCGACGCCGTGGAATCGATCGTCAGCCGCCACGGCAGGATCGACCTGCTGGCCAACATGGCGGCAATCAGCGGGCCGTGCGCGCGCGCCGAGGACTATTCTATGGCGGATTTTGAGCGCGTCTATCGCACCAATGTGTTTGGCACCTTCCTGACCATGAAATACTGCCTGCCGCACATGCAGCGCAACGGCAGCGGCGCCATTGTGAATGCGTGCTCCTGTTCGGGCATGCGGGGATATCCCAACGAGATCGGCTACGGCTCCAGCAAATTCGCGGTGCTGGGGCTGACCCAGAACGCGGCCAGTGAAAACGGCAAAAACGGCGTGCGCGTCAATTGCGTCTCGCCGGGATGGGTCGACACCGACATGCTGGACGAGGTGCTGCGGGGATACGAATCCCTGAACGGGATGTCCCCCTGCAAGCACGAGCTGAACCATGGGACCATGAAGCGCCCCGCCAGCCCCGATGAAATCAGCGAAGCGGTATGCTTCCTGCTGTCCGACGCCGCCGGCTACGTCAACGGCGCAAACCTCGTCTGCGACGGTGGAAAGACGCTCCAATAGCCCAGAGCTCGATGCGTTTGAAAGGAGAATATATCATGCTGCCAAAAGACCCGATGATCCTGTTCAGCTTTCTGAATATGAAGCTCCGCGACCAGTACGGATCGCTGGACGCGCTTTGCGACGATATGGAAGCCGACAAGCAGGAACTGCTGGATACCATGGCCGGGGTCGGTTTTCACTATGATCCCGAACGAAATGCCTTTGTCTGAGCGCCTTCGCGTCGCCCTAAAGGACTAGCTTTGCGTCGCCCTAAAGGACTAGCTTCGCGTCGCTTCCCTCGATCCATCGGTTCAGCCGTGTCCGGCCAAACACCAGGTATTCGGCGTACAGGCAGACTGGGAGCGCCGCGAAGATGTCCACGACGGAATGCTGCTTGACGAAGGCGGTGGACAGGGATATGGCCACGGCGGAGAGGACCATGAAGGCCTTCAACGGCCCGCTGCTCTGACGCCTGTGACACCAGACGGAGGCGATTCCCACGGAATAGGCCACGTGCAGCGACGGACACACCCCCGTGGGGGTATCGAAGGCATAGATGAACGCCGCCAGGCGGGTCAGCAGGTTGTCCCGCTCAAAGCTGTCCGGGCGCATGAGCTGGACGCTGGGAAACAGTATGTAAACCACCATCGCCACGAGCTGCGTGATCATGATGTAGATCTGCAGGCGCTTGAAGCTGAGTATGTCGTACAGCAGGAAATACAGCAGCGATCCCGCCAGCAGCGCATACCAGTAGCAGTAGAAGATCAAAAAGCCCTCCCTGAAGGGAATCAGGTCGTCCAGGGCGCAGTGGATGACGTGACAGCGCTCCAGCGGTATAAAATTCTCCGTGATGAAGTAGAGCGCAAGGTAGACGAGCCATCCGCCCAGCAGGCGGAGGTGGACAAAGCGGGGATCATTCAACCGCCAAAGGCGAAACTCACGATAATCAACGACTGGACGCTTCATGCATTATTTCCCCGCAGGGGCACCTTTCATCGAATCTGTTGAAATATAGCTGCTTTTGGGCAGGTTCGGGTACGGCACGGCCACATGGGGTGGCAGCGCGAGCGCCAGCTCCGTGACGGCATCCATCAGCGCGTCGCAGACGCGGCGGGCCTCCTTACCGGGATCGGCGGCCGGATCATAGGCGATGGGATCGCCGAAGCACACCCTGCGCAGCCTCGGGGCGACGTACATCGGCACAAAGTCGATGCTCTCACCCGTTCGCCGGGCATACAGCCGCGCCAGGTTGACAAATCCCTCCTGGAATTCCCAGACGAGGCCGTTGCGGTAAACCTCATGCTCGGGAAAGATGACGATGCTCGCGCCTTCCTTCAAGCGCTCCAGCGATTCGCGCATCGTGTTAAGCACGCGGCTGTCCCTGTAAACGCCGATCGTTCGGGCATTTTTCAATACACAGACGATCAGCGGCGCAGCAACGAAGGACAGCAGCCGGTAAACCCAGCGGCACCACAGCGGCTTTCGGGACCAGAAATCCCGGAAGGCGTAATCGGGGACCTGCCTCAGGTGCATCATGTCGGCGATGCACCAGATCGCGCGCTTGCGGGGAAGATACAGCTCCATGTAGATCGGACCGTAGGCCTGGGCGTGATTCCCCACGATGATGCAGGGCCTGTCGGCGGGCAGCTTCTCCATGCCCGTCAATTCCGGCGCGGGGAAGAGCCGCCGCACCACGGCGCACACCGCGCGATAGATATACCATGACGGATGTTTCATTGGCTTTGTCACTGTCTTCGCCCGGCTGAACCGGCCTGTACGGAAGCGGACGCGGCCCGGGGCTTCGGTTCGTGGTATTCATAGCCCTGGTCGAAGGTCACCTCGTCCGGGGGCAGCTCCAGCAGCTCCGGATGGCTCAGGTAGCGCCGGATGTCCTTCAGAAAGCGGGCGTAGTGCGCGCCGGAGCAGACGCGCTCGTCGATGGTGATGCCGATGGGCAGATAGCGCTTCATTCGCGTCCGGCCCCCTTCCACCACGGCGCTCCGCTCCTCCACGCCCATACCGGCGAACATGCCCACATTGCCCCAGTTGTACAGGTGGTGGTTGACATCCTGAAGCTGGAGGGAGGCCATGTTCGTGATGTACAGTCCCACGTAAAAGGGCAGCTCCTCCATCAGCACGCTGGGCGCAAGGCCGTAGCGGTCCAGGAAGCGGACCAGCGCAACGACGACGGTGGCCAGCCCTGGCACGGCGAACAGGAAGCCGAGCAGCTTGTCTACAAACCCCGGCGGCTGGTCGATCCGGTTGGCCGCCACGGCGGCCTCCATGCGGTCGCGCACGTCGTAGACGGTATCCGTCAGGTCGAACTTGATTTTCACCACCGCCTCGCCCTTGTCGATGTCGTGGGGATCCTTCAAAATCGTAAAGGCGCAGGAGCAGTTGTTTCGGGCAAACAGCTGCTTGTTCATGATGAAGCGGTTGACCTGGGGATTGCGGCTGATGGCCCGCACGTAGGCGGCCGCGATGATCTGCATGTACGAGATCTGTTCGCCCTTTTCCAGCCGCTGCCGCCGGATGAAATCCAGCAGCACCTCCAGGTCCGCCCGGTGCTTCAGGAACACCTGGGCATCGCAGCGCATCGGCATGGTATAAGGCGTGATCCGCATGATCGGATCGATCCCCCTGACCCGCCTTCCGTCCGGCCTTCTTCCAAACATATAAACACCCCGCTGATCAGAATAATGGTTGTGATGCCGTCAACCCATGTCCGTGAGCTTCAGGCGCCTGACCTTGCGCAGCACGATGACGTTGATGACAATCGTGAAGAACGCCGTGATCACCACGCCGTAAGCCCACGCAGGCAGGCAGACGCTGCGATTGTACTGTACAAATGCCGTTTCCAGCGCGCGGGTGATCCTGTAGGCGATCATCGCGCCCATGGCGACGCCGGCTATAATGCCGGTCGCCGTCGTGAGCACCGTCTCCCGCGTGACATAGGCGATGACCTCCCTGACGGTAAAGCCGTTGATGCGCATGATCGTCAATTCCCGCTTCTTCTGGAGTATGTAGGTATTGGTGAGGTTCGTCAGCACCACGCCGGCCATGACCGCCGCCATGAAGATGAACAGCGCGACGATGGCGGTGACCAGCGTGGAGGTCGAAGCGAACAGCGCCTTGTCGGAATCCGAGCGGCTATAGCTCTCAAAGCCGGCGATCTTCGTCAGATCCGCCTGCAGCTTTGCCTCGTCCGCCCCGTTCAGGCGGATGTAGAACTGGTTGTTCACGCAGTCCTCATCGAACAGCTCCCGGTAATACGCCCGGCTCATCACCATTACGCGGCCGATATAGTTATCGAATATCCCCGCCACGCGAACCTTGGCCCGCTGGTAAGCGCCGACGGTGAGCTCCAGCTCGCTGCCCACCTCCAGGTCATAGCTCTCGGCTGTGCGCTTCTGGATCAGTATGCCGTTGTCCGAGGGCGCCAGGGGTTTGTTCGTCTTCCAGTCCAGCAGATGATAGAAGTCGCTGATCTGGGAGATGTCGCCGCAGAGCAGCTCGCCCACCAGTATATCCTTGATCCTGAAGGTCACCACTCCGTCAAAGAACTGCGTATATTCGATCCCATCGCCGTCCAGCAGCGCTTTGATCTGCCCGGCAGCATCCGCCGAGGTATCGACGTCATATTTGATGCGTCCGTCGTAATTCACGACCTTGTCATACTGCTTCTGCAGCGCGCCCTCCACCGCGGATTTCAGCGTAAAGCCGATGACCACCAGCGCGCAGCAGCCCGCCACGCTCACGATCGTCACGATGACGCGCCTGAGATCCGACCTGATGTTCAGCAGGATCAGCCTTGAATACAGCGACAGGATGTGCTTGCCGCCCCCGGCCTTCTTCCTTCCGGCGGGCACCTTCGGCTGCATCAGCTGGATGGCCGTGGAGCGCATGAGCTTTGTGCAGGCGAACCAGGTCGCGGCCAGCGACAGCAGACCGCCCGCCGCCAGCGCGACGAGGGTCGGCGCGACGATCAGCGCCGGCTTCGTCGTGTCGAAGGTGTAAAAGGAGCCGGCGCTCTTCAGCACATAGACCTCCATCAGGAAGCGAGCCGTCAGTATGCCCAGGGCGGTGCCCAGCAATGTGCCGGTCATGCCGAACATCAGGTACTTGGCGAATATCTCACGGTTGTAAAGGCCCAGCGCCTTTCCCGCGCCCACCAGGTTGCGCTGCTCGTCGATCATCTTGCTGATGGTCGCGTAGATGACCAGCGCGCCCACCAGAACGAACATCAGCGCGAAGGTCATTTCCAGACTGGCGAGGTTGCTGCTGCCCAGCAGCAGCTGCACAAAGCTGGAATTCCCCCGGCAGTCCATGATGACCCATCGGGCCTCCGGCAGCTTTTCCACCTTTTTTTGCGCTTCGCTCTGCTTTTGTACGCCGTCCTGGTAAAGGGCGAGGTTCTCCTCGTACTTGGCCTCTCCCTCCTGGAGCTGCTGCATACCCTCGTCCCGCTTTTGCTTCGCCTCGTTCAGTTTTGAGGCGCCCTCCCTGAACTGATCTGCGCCGTCTCTGTACTGCTGCAGGCTCTCCTCATACTTCTCCTTGCCCGCATTGTACGCCTCCATACCCTTCTCGTAATCCTGCTTGCCCTTATTGTACGTCTCTACTCCCTTGCGATATTGCGCCTCACGCTTCAGATATTCGGCGTGACTGCTGTCCCAGGCCTTCGCCATGCTCTGGAGCATGGTGTAGCCGGTGGTTTTCGAGCTCAGGTAGTCTGTGAGATACGACTTGACCGCCTCTATGTCGTATTCCCGCTCCGGTTCAACGTCCGGGCCGAAATCCAGCTCCGAGAGGTCGCTCAA
>JAFRJF010000160.1 GCA_017432405.1 Clostridia bacterium
AAGGTGGGCCGCGTAGCGGCTCGGAAGAGGTGTCCCCGCTGGGATAAGATCGTCTATCGAAATAGACGAACGAGGCGTAATGGGGACACCTCTTCAGTCTGCTTCGCAGACAGCTTCCCCTCAGAGGGGAAGCCTTTTGGGTGCGAAAGCAGGCATTTTTCCTTAAGTTGATGACATTGCCCTGCAGGGGAAGGTGGCGCGTAGCGCCGGATGAGGTCGTTCCCCCTGCGGTCACGTAGCTTTGGGACAAGGGGACGGTTCTATTGTCCCATCAATTTAAGGGAAACCCGGTTCCAAAAGGCTTCCCCTCTGGGGAAGCTGGCTGGCCGAAGGCCAGACTGAAGAGGTCCCCATAGGCTGCACATTGCGCCTCTGTCACGATAAAGGCGCGAGGCCCTACTTCAAAGGACCTCATCCGTCACGGCTACGCAGCGCAGCAAGTCCTTTAGGGCGCCGTGCCACCTGACGCTCGCAGGCTCGCCAGGGCCTGCGGCCCCCCAGAGGGGAAGGCTTTGGGGACAGGGGGACGGTTCTCTTGTCCCACTGATTGTTTACTCATGAAACCCGAGAACCGTCCCCTTGTCCCAATGCTCTTTTTACGGTTTAATCTTCTTTATTCTCCTCCTGCAACGCACGTTACGATTTTCCCTTTTTGTGTATTGATTTGAATCGTAATCTTTGTTTTCATGATTAATCAAATTGGAATAATTGCACCGAGGATACATGTCACGGTATTCGCACCTTTTACACCCTTCTTTCCTCATGTCATCAACCGTATGATCCTCAAATCCGGTTCTCATATAAATGCCCCACAGTTCATTTCTTGTGTAATACGCCATTGACACGATGAAGCCCGCCTTCACATCTACGATAACATATATTCTTGGACTTGTCAATGTAAATATCAATATATTATCGACTATTGCAAATCGTTTTTCACTATTATATTATATGAGGTGAAGGATTTGGACGCGGATTTCATTCGTGAACGCATTACACAGCTTCGCTTGGAAAAGGGCGTATCGGAATACCAGATGAGCTATGATCTCGGCCATAGCCGAGGTTATATATACAACATTTCTTCCGGCAAAGCGCTGCCGCCGATGAAAGAGTTTCTCGCCATCTGCGATTACTTCGGCATAACACCTCAGCAGTTTTTCGATGAATCAACCGACAGTCCCCAGCTGATCCAAAGAGCCGCAGAAGGCATGCGGCAATTGAATGATAAGGATTTGGTCATGCTGATCGGTTTTATAGATCGGCTGGTACAGAATAAATAACGCAGTCCCCTCCCCCGAAAGCCTTCGGGAGAGGGGACTGCTCTGTCTATGGTTGCTTAATACGCCTCGTGGATCTCGATGTTGGAATACCGCTTCAGGCCGGTGCCGGCGGGAATCTGCTTGCCGATGATGACGTTTTCCTTCAGGCCCAGCAGCGGGTCGGTCTTGCCCTTGATGGCCGCTTCGGTCAGCACGCGGGTGGTCTCCTGGAAGGAGGCCGCGGACAGGAAGCTCTCGGTGGCCAGGGCGGCCTTGGTGATGCCCAGCAGCGTGCGCTTGGCGGTGGCGGGCCGTCCGCCGGCCTCCATCGTCTTGAAGTTGGCCTGCTCGAAGCGGAAGATGTCCACCAGCGCGCCGGGCAGCAGGTCGGTGTCGTTGGCTTCCTCCACCTTGACCTTGCGCAGCATCTGGCGCACGATGACCTCGATGTGCTTGTCCACGATCTCGACGCCCTGGCGGCGGTAGACGGACTGGACCTCCTTGACCAGGTAGTCCTGCACCGCCTTCACGCCCAGTATGCGCAGCAGGTCGTGGGGGTTGATGGAGCCCTCGATCAGCTCGTCGCCGGCGTTGACGGTGTCGCCGTCCTCCACCTTCAGCTTGGAGCCGTAGTTGATGGGGTACTCCTTGGTCTCCGCGTCGCCCTCGTTGGACTGGATGATCAGCTTGCGGCGCTTCTTGGCGTCGGTGGTGATGTGCACCGTGCCGCCGATGTCCGCCAGCGTGGCCTCGCGCTTGGGCTTGCGGGCCTCGAACAGCTCCTCGACGCGGGGAAGACCCTGGGTGATGTCCTCGCCGGTGGCGACGCCGCCGGTGTGGAAGGTACGCATGGTCAGCTGGGTGCCGGGCTCGCCGATGGACTGGGCCGCGATGATGCCCACGGCCTCGCCCACGTCCACCAGCTTGCCGTTGGTCATGTTCGCGCCATAGCACTTCGCGCACACGCCCACGCTGCTCTGGCAGGTCAGCACGCTGCGGATGGCGACCTCTTCGATGCCGGCCTTGACGATCCTGCGGGCCAGGTCGAAGGTGATCAGCTCGTCGGTCTGCACGATGACCTCGCCGGTGGCGGGGTCGACCACGTCCTCAGCCGCCACGCGGCCCCGGATGCGGTCCTCCAGCTCCTCGATGATGTCGCCGGGCTGGCCGATGGCGCGGACCTTCAGGCCGCGCACGCGCTCGCCCCGGGCCGCGAAGCAGTCCACCTCGCGCACGATGTTCTCCTGGGACACGTCCACCAGGCGGCGGGTCATGTAGCCCGAGTCAGCGGTCTTCATGGCGGTGTCTGCCAGGGACTTGCGGCTGCCGTGGGAGGACAGGAAGAACTCCAGCACGCTCAGGCCCTCGCGGAAGTTGGCCTTGATGGGCAGCTCGATGATCTTGCCGGTGGGCGACGCCATCAGGCCACGCATGCCGGCCAGCTGGCGAATCTGGTTGGTGGAGCCGCGGGCGCCGGAATCCGCCATCATGTTGATGGGGTTGAACTTCTCCATCTTCTCCAGCACCTGCTTGGTGACGTCGTTGGTGGCCTGCTCCCAGATGCGGATGACGCTGGTGTAGCGCTCGTTCTCGGACATGCGGCCGCGCTTGAACTGCTTCTCGATCTGCTGCACCTGGGCGTCGGCGTCGGCCAGGATCTGCTTCTTCTCCTCGGGCACGGAAATGTCCGCCACGGAGACGGTCAGGGCCGCGCGGGTGGAATAGCTGTAGCCCAGGGCCTTGATGTCGTCCAGCATGTTGGCGGTGGTGGTCACGCCGTGGGTGCGGTAGCAGGTATCGACGATCTTCGCCAGCTGCTTCTTGCCCACGACTTCGTCGATCTCCAGCTTGAACATGTCGTCCACGGTCTCCCGCTTCTGCATGCCCATGTCCTGGGGAATGGCCTGGTTGAAGATCACGCGGCCGATGGTGGTCTCGACGATGCGGGTGTGCTCCTCGCCGTCGATGGTCTTCTTCATGCGGATCTTGCAGGGGGCCTCCAGGGCCAGCTCGCCGGTGGCGTAGGCCATCAGGGCCTCGTCCACGTCGGTGAACACCTTGCCGGTGCCCTTCAGGCCCTCGTGGATCATGGTCAGGTAGTAGCAGCCGAGAACCATGTCCTGGGTCGGGCAGATGACGGGCTTGCCGTCCTGGGGCTTGAGGATGTTGTTCGCCGCCAGCATCAGGAAGCGGGCCTCGGCCTGGGCCTCCATGCTCAGCGGCACGTGCACGGCCATCTGGTCGCCGTCGAAGTCGGCGTTGAAGGCGGTGCAGCACAGCGGGTGCAGCTTCAGGGCCTTGCCCTCCACCAGCACCGGCTCAAAGGCCTGTATGCCCAGGCGGTGCAGCGTAGGCGCGCGGTTCAGCATGACAGGATGGTCGCGGATGACGCTCTCCAGCACGTCCCAGACCTCGGGGCGCAGGCGCTCCACGGCGCGCTTGGCGGTCTTGACGTTCACGGCCATGCCCTGGTTCACCAGCCGCTCGATGACGAAGGGCTTGAACAGCTCCAGCGCCATCTCCTTGGGCAGGCCGCACTGGTACAGCTTGAGAGACGGGCCGACCACGATGACGGAACGGCCGGAGTAGTCCACGCGCTTGCCCAGCAGGTTCTGGCGGAAGCGGCCCTGCTTGCCCCGCAGCAGATCGGACAGGCTCTTCAGCTGCCGTCCGCCCGCGCCGGTGACGGGGCGACCGCGGCGGCCGTTGTCGATCAGGGCGTCCACGGCCTCCTGCAGCATGCGCTTCTCGTTGCGCACGATGATGTCCGGGGCGTTCATCTCCAGCATCCGCTTGAGGCGGTTGTTGCGGTTGATGACGCGGCGGTACAGGTCGTTCAGGTCGGCGGTGGCAAAGCGGCCGCCGTCCAGCTGCACCATCGGGC
>JAFRJF010000016.1 GCA_017432405.1 Clostridia bacterium
CGTGTGGTTGACGCAGTTGAACAGCAGGAAGAAGGTGTTCGACCGCATGAACAGCACGCCGTATTCGATCACCGACGGGTCCTGGCTGAACAGGCGCACGGCGGGCGCGGCGAAGATCACCAGCACCACCGCCACCGCCAGTGTCATGCCCAGCGACAGCAGTATGCTGGCCCAGGTGCCCCGGTCGGCCCGGTCGTATTGCTTCGCACCGATGTTTTGGCTGACGAAGGTGGTGGCGGCCATGGCCGTGGACTGCATGGGCAGCATGATGAACTGGTCCAGCTTGTTGTAGCAGCTCCAGCCCGCCATGCAGGAGGAGCCGAAGTGGTTGATGTAGGATTGCACGAACACGTTGGAGAAGGCGGTGATGACCGACTGTATGCCCGCCGGCAGGCCCACGGCGAATATGCGCCGCAGCACCGGCCACTCGATGTGCAGGTCCCGCCAGGTCAGCTTGTAGATCTCGTTCGTGTTCGTGAGCAGCCGCAGCACCAGCGCCGCCGAGACCACCTGTGAAAGTATCGTGGCGTAGGCCACGCCGGCGATGCCCGCCTTCAGGCCGATCACGAAGGCCAGGTCCAGTATGATGTTCAGCACGCTGGTCAGCGCCAGGAACATCAGCGGCCGCGTGGTGTCGCCCACGGCCCGCAGTATGCCGCTGCCGGTGTTGTAGATCAGCAGGCCCGAAAAGCCCCAGAAGTAGATGGTCAGGTAGGTGACGGCGTCCTCGAACACGTCGTCAGGGGTGGACATCAGCCGCAGCATCGGGCGAACGCCCACCACGCCGATCAACGTGAACAGCGCGCACATCACGAAGGTGACCGCCACGGTGGTCTCCACGGCGCTGTGCAGCCGCTCCGGGTCCCGGGCGCCGAAGTGCTGTGCGATGACAACGCCCGCGCCCACGGAAAAGCCGTTGAAGAAGAACACCAGCATGTTCACGATCATCGTGGTGGAGCCGACGGCGGCCAGCGCCTCCTTGCCCACGAAGTTGCCCACCACGATGCTGTCCACCGTGTTGTACATCATCTGGAAGATGTTGCCCAGCATCAGCGGCAGCGCAAACAGCACGATCTGCCGGATGATCGACCCGCTGGTCATGTCCCGGGTCGTGGCGGATCTGCGGAGATTGAATGCCATACGCGCCATCGCTTCCCTTCGGTGATTCCGTGTCGGTCAGATGACCTCCACCTTGATCAGGTTCGTATTGCCAGACTTGCCGTTGGTGACGCCGCCGGTGATGACGATCTTGTCGCCCGGCTTCAGCCCCAGCTTTTCCTTTGCCAGCTGGGTGGCCACGTAGAACAGCACGTCGGTGGAGGTGTATTCCACGCTCAGCGCGGGCAACACGCCCCAGGACAGGGCCAGCTTTCGCATGGTGTGCTCGCTGGTGGTGATGCCCAGTATGTCCACCGGGGCGCGGAAACGGGAGATCATGCGCACGGTGCTGCCGGAGAGGGAGCAGGCCACGATGGCCTTCGCGCCCACGTCGATGGCCATGGCGCACACCGCGTGGCTGATGGCGTCCACGGTGGAGTGGGTGACGAACTGGTTGTCGTGGAAGCGCTGGGCGTAGTCGATCTCGCCCTCGGTGGCCTCGGCGATCTTCGCCATCACGGCCACGGATTCCACGGGATGCTTGCCCGCGGCGGTCTCGCCGGAAAGCATCACCGCGCTGGTGCCGTCGTACACGGCGTTGGCCACGTCGCTGATCTCGGCGCGGGTGGGGCGGGGGTTGTGGATCATCGATTCCAGCATCTCGGTGGCGGTGATCACCCGCTTGCCGATCAGCCGGCACTTGGTAATCAGCTTCTTCTGCACCGCGGGCAGCTGCTCATAGGGAATCTCCACGCCCATGTCGCCGCGGCCGATCATGATGCCCTCGCAGGCCTCGCAGATCTCCTCGACGTTGTCGATGCCCGACTGGTTTTCCAGCTTGGCGATCAGGCTGATGTGGCTGCCGCCGTTGGCGTCCAGAAATTCGCGCACGTCGACGAGGTCCTGCCTGCGGGAGACGAAGGAGCAGGCCACGTAGTCCACGCCGTTTTCGATGCCGAACAGCAGGTCGGCCTTGTCCTGCTCGGACAGGTACACCTGGTTCAATACCTTGCCGGGGAAGCTCATGCTCTTGCGGTCGGACAGCTCGCCCCCGACGGCCACCACGCAGCGCACCTCCTTGCCGGCGATCTCCTTGACGTCCAGCGCGAGAAGGCCGTTGTTCACCAGCACCCGGTCGCCGACCTTCAGGTCGTCGGCCAGCCCGGTGTAGTTGACGGATACCCCGGTCTCGTCGCCGGGCACGTCGTCCACGTGCAGGGTAAACGGCGCGCCCTCCTTCAGCTGGACAGGGCCATTTGCAAAGGTCTTGATGCGGTACTCGGGTCCCTTCGTGTCCAGCATGATGGCGATGGGCAGGTTCAGCTGCTCCCGCACGCGCACGATGGTTTCGATCTTCTTCTTGTGCTCGGGATGGGTGCCGTGGGAAAAGTTGATGCGGGCGATGTTCATGCCCGCCTTGCACATGGAGGTCAACACCTCTTCCGACTCACTGGCCGGGCCGATGGTGCAGATGATCTTGGTCTTTCTCATGGGGGTCACCTCGTTTGACGGATTGGTGGGGTTGTATCGGTATGAGTGTATATAAATACTGATTCATCGAGCTGTTGGTGAGGGCCCCAAAAGTAGCCTTCCCCTCTGGGGCAATGTCATCAACTTAAGGAAAGATCAGGGTCTGCGAGCGTTCTGAGGGAAGGA
>JAFRJF010000161.1 GCA_017432405.1 Clostridia bacterium
CTCCCAGCGGTCCCAGGCTCCGCAGGCACGTCTCACGCGCGCGGGGAGGTTGATTGCAGGTTGGGTTTCGGGGAAGATAGTAGATCGCACATCTCACGCGCGCGGGGAGGATGACGTCTCTCTCTTATCGGCGCAAGATAGTTCGCGCTGCGCAGCGCGATACTGGAGGTGTGGCTGCAGCAGGCGGCGGGCGGCATGGGGTTCAGGGAGCGCCTGCGCGCCGCCCTGCGCAGGGAGGCCTTTTCGGCGGCGCTGTCGGACGAGGGCCGGGCGGCGGAATTCACCTGGCCCGGACCGGGCACGGAGCAGGATGACGGCCCCATCGCCACCCAGCTGGGCCAGGAGGCCATCCGCACCCAGCGCCTGGTGATGCTGCGCCACGGCTGCGCGCTGCCCCTGCGCCAGGTGTGCCGGCTGACGGGCATGACCCAGGGCCAGGTCCGAACCGAGCTCAATCGCTTTGAAGCCCGCTGCCGCCGCCGACTGCCAGCCCAGGACCGCGCCCGAACCGAGGCGCTGATCGCCCGCCAGGCCAAGCGGCTGCTCTCCCGGTCCAGCCCCGACGCGCCCCAGCCGGGCCAGATCTACCGCGCCTTCGAAGCCGAGGCCGGCGTCATCCACTCCCGGGGACCCCGCGTGTGGCGCATCGCCGGCAGCCTGCTGCTGGCCCTGATGGCGCTCATGTGCGCCGGCGCGTTCTGGCTGTTCGCCGTGCTGGTGCAGCCGGGGTAAAATTCTGATTTATCGAGCTGAGCTCGATGAATCAGAATTTATGTCAGAAATTAACCCTATCCTTCTTCTGAACCCCCACGAAAGCTGATATAATATTGAACAATAAATATGTGGCCGCATTTATACGGTCACAAAATATATTCAGGAGGGCGAGGATATGGCGATCATTCGAGAAGGTCTGACTTTTGACGATGTGCTGCTGGTGCCCCAGCGCAGCAGCGTACTGCCCCGTGATGTGGATCTCACCGTACAGCTTACCCCGAAAATCAAACTGAATATCCCGATGCTCAGCGCTGCGATGGACACTGTGACCGACTACAACATGGCGATTGCGATGGCCCGCGAAGGCGGCCTGGGCATCATTCATAAGAACATGTCCATCGAGGAGCAGGCCAGCCAGGTGGACAAGGTGAAGCGCTCCGAAAACGGCGTCATCACCGACCCCTTCTACCTCTCCCCCGAACACAAGGTCTCCGACGCCGAGGCGCTGATGCGCAAGTACCGCATCTCCGGCGTGCCCATCACCGAAAACGGCAAACTGGTGGGCATACTCACCAACCGCGACCTGCGCTTCGAGACCGACTACGACAAGCCCATCCGCAGCGTGATGACCTGCGAGAACCTGGTCACCGCCCCGGTGGGCACCACGCTGGAGGGCGCCAAGGCCATCCTTGCGAAGCACCGTATCGAAAAGCTGCCCATCGTGGACGAGAACTACATGCTCCGGGGCCTGATCACCATCAAGGACATCCAGAAGAGCCAGAAGTATCCCAACTCCGCCCGGGACAGCCGGGGCCGCCTGCTGTGCGGCGCGGCGGTGGGCGTCACCAGCGACACGATGGAGCGCGTGGCCGCGCTGGTGGCCTCGGGCGTGGACATCATCGGCCTGGACACCGCCCACGGCCATTCCGAGGGCGTGCTGAAGATGGTGAAGAAGATCCGCGCCGCGTACCCCGACCTCGAGATCATCGCGGGCAACGTGGCCACCGGCCCCGCCGCGAAGGACCTGATCATGGCCGGCGCGGACGTGGTCAAGGTGGGCATCGGCCCGGGCAGCATCTGCACCACCCGCGTGGTGGCCGGCATCGGCGTGCCCCAGATCACCGCGATCATGGACTGCGCCGAGGTGGCCGACGAATACGGCAAGACCATCATCGCCGACGGTGGCATCAAGTACTCCGGCGACATCCCCAAGGCCATCGCTGCCGGCGCAACGGCGGTCATGATGGGCAGCCTGTTCGCCGGCACAGAGGAGAGCCCCGGCGCAACCGAGATCTACCAGGGCCGCAGCTACAAGGTCTACCGCGGCATGGGCTCCCTCGCCGCCATGGCCGAGGGCAGCAAGGACCGCTACTTCCAGGAGGGCCAGAAGAAGCTGGTGCCCGAGGGCGTCGAGGGCCGCGTGCCCTACAAGGGGCCCCTGGCCGACACCGTGTTCCAGCTGATCGGCGGCCTGCGGGCGTCCATGGGCTATTGCGGCACCGAGAGCATACAGGCCCTTCGCACCCGGGGCGAGTTCATCCGCATCACCAGCGCCGGCCTGGTGGAGAGCCATCCCCACGACATCAACATCACCAAGGAAGCCCCGAACTACAGCCTGCACGTGTGATTCTCATATAAACGACAATGGGACGCCGATCGGTGTCCCGTTGTCGTTCACTTTTCCCGCATCAGCTCATACATCATGATCCCCGCGGCCACGGCGGCGTTCAGGGACTCCGCCCCGCCCCGCATGGGCAGCTTAACGAGCATGTCCGCGGCGGCGCGGGTGGCGTCCGAGATGCCGTGGGCCTCGCTGCCGATGACGAGAACGAATTTTGCGCCGGAATCGGGATGGCTGTAAAAGTCTTCTCCGTGAAGGTCGGAGGCGATCACACTCCAGCCCTTTTCGCGCAGCTCGGTCAATGCGGCGGGCAGGTCGCCGGTCTGCATAAAGGGCAGCCGGAAGCCCGAGCCCATGGCCGAGCGCTGCACCTTCGGGGAGAGCGGGTCGGCGCAGCCCGCGCCCAGCAGCAGCCCCTGGAAGCCCGCGGCGTCGGCGGTGCGCCAGATCGTGCCCAAGTTGCCAGGGTCCTGCACGCCGTCCAGCGCCACGACGCGATGGGGGGCCTTTTCCAGCGGCAGCGGCCGGGGCAGGTCGAAGGAGGCGCAAATCCCCTGGGGCGTGCGGGTGTCGGTCACCGATTCCAGCAGGCTCCGGGGCACGATGAAGGCGTTGGCCCCCGCCGCCTCCAATTTCCCGGCCAGCGGGGCCAGGCTCTCCTCCGCCAGCACGTCGTGGATGACCAGAGCGCACTTCATCGCCTCCCGGAGCATAACCTCGCCCTCGACGAGGAAGCGCCCGGAGGCTTCGCGCCCCTTGCGGTCGCGCAGGGCGCGCAGGTCCTTGACGATCGGGTTTTTAGCGCTGGTGATGCGATCCATGACGGCCTCCTTGTTGGGGATAAATACTGATTTGTCGCAGCGCGACAAATCAGTATTTGCGCGCCAGACAGAAGCACACCAGCAGCACCGCGCTGGCCCCGCCCGCAAGCAGCGCCTCGGCGCAGGCGTTGGCGGTGGCGCCGGTGGTGCAGACGTCGTCCACCAGCAGGACGCGCTTTCCCTTCACGTCGCAAGCGACGGCAAAGGCCCCGTCCAGGTTGTGCAGGCGCTCGGCGGCGTCGAGCCGGGCCTGCTGGCGGGTGTTGCGGGTGCGGACGAGGGCCTCCGCCAGGGGCAGGCCCAGGCCCCCGGCCATCTCCCGGGCCAGCAGCAACGCCTGGTTGACGCCCCGCTTACGGGTGCGGCGGATGTGCATCGGCACCGGCACAACGCAGTCGATCTGCGCCGGCTGGAGCCCATCGAAGGCACGGAGCATCTGCCGGCCCATCGGCTCGGCCAGGCGGCTGACGCCCCGGTACTTCAGGTTGCGCACCAGCCCGCCCGCAGGACCTCCGTAGAGGTAGGCGTAGGCCGCGCCGTCGATCAGCCCGCCCTCGGGTGGCGGCGCGGCCCCCACCCAGCGGTTCGACAGCGCCTGCCGGCAGTCCTCGCACAGCCAGTCCCGCTCAAAGCCGGCCCTGGTGCCGCAGCCCATGCACTCGGCCCGTATGGGATAGATCAGCTCCAGCAGCGCCCGCGCGCCGCGCTTCAATCCTTCGCTCATGCCCCGTTCCTCAGCCGCAGGTCCAGCGCGCTGAAGCGGCGGGTGATGTGGTTGTTGTCCACCATCTGCTGCACGCAGCCCTCCCTGCCCACGATCACCACCAGCCGCTTGGCCCGGGTGACCGCCGTGTACAGCAGGTTGCGGGTCATCAGCATCGGCGGCCCGCTGACCAGGGGCAGCACCACGGCGTCAAACTCGCTGCCCTGGCTCTTGTGCACCGACATGCAGTAGGCCAGCTCCAGCTCGTCCAGCAGCGATTCGTCGTAGTCGGCCACCCGCCCGTCGTCGAAGGCCACGGTCAGCGCCTTCGCCCGGCGGTCCACCGCCTGGATGTAGCCGATGTCGCCGTTGAACACGCCATCGCCCGCTTCGCCGTCCCGGAGCCAGGCCAGATCGTAGTTGTTGCGCACCTGCATCACCTTGTCGCCGGGGCGGAAGGTCATGCCGCCGTGAACGAGCTCCGGCGTGTCGGGCCTGGCGGGGTTCAGCGCCTGCTGCAGCAGGGCGTTCAGCGCGTACACGCCCACGTCGCCCTTCTTCATCGGGGCCATCACCTGGATGTCCCGCAGGCTGTCCAGACCCATGTACTTCGGAAGGCGCACCCTGGTCAGCGCCACCACCGAATCCGCCGCCTCGGCGGGGGTCTGCTTCCGCTCGAGGAAGAAGTCGGTATCCCGGTTGCGGATCTCCGGGTACTCGCCCCGGTTGATCCGGTGGGCGTTGACGATGATCTGGCTCTGGCCGGCCTGGCGGAAGATCTCGGTCAGCCTGGCCACCCGCACCGCGCCGGAGTCGATCAGGTCCCGCAGCACGTTGCCCGCGCCCACGCTGGGCAGCTGGTCCACGTCCCCCACCAACACAAGCCGCGTGCCGGGGCGCAGCGCCCTGAGCAGCGAGCGCATCAGGAAGATGTCCACCATAGACATCTCGTCCGCGATCACCACGTCGGCGTCCAGCGGGTTGTCCTCGTCCCGCTGAAAGCCCTGGGACTCGCCGCTGTACTCCAGCATCCTGTGGATCGTGCGGGCGGCGCAGCCGGTAGCCTCGCTCATGCGCTTGGCGGCGCGGCCCGTAGGGGCGCACAGCTCCACCTTGCCCCAGCGGCGCATCAGCCGGATGATCACGTTGATCGAGGTGGTCTTGCCGGTGCCGGGGCCGCCGGTAATGACGCACACGCCCTCCAGCAGGGCGTCCATCGCCGCCTGGCGCTGTTCGTCGGACAGGCTGACGCCCAGCGCCTCCTCCTGGGCCTCGATCTGGCTGAGGGCCTGCCTCTGGCTCATATTGGCCCGGTGGATGGTCTTTTGCAGCCGAAGCAGCAGCCGCGCGGTCTCGCTCTCGGCCTTGTGGCAGCGGGGCAGGTAGACGGCCTCGTCCTCGCCCACGGCCTCGGCCACCAGCTCGCCGTCCAGCACCAGGCCCTTCACCACCGCCTCCACCGTCGCCGCCTCCGCGCTGAGGATCCGGGCCGCGGCGCTCACCAGCGAGGCCCGGGGCAGGTAGACGTGCCCGACGCTGTTGGCCGCCTCGGAAAGCACGTATTTCACGCCGCTGCGCAGCCGAAAAGCGGATTCCCGGCCGAAGCCCAGGCTCATGGCGATCTCGTCGGCGGTGTGAAAGCCCACGCCGTCGATCTCGTCCACCAGCCGGTAGGGGTTGGCGCGCAGCACGCTCTCGGTCATGTCGCCGTAGACCTTGTAGACCTTCATCGAAAGGCCCGCGGTCAGGCCATAGTTCTGCAGGAAGATCAGCGTGTTGCGCATGCCGTTCTGGGCCGCGAAGGACTCCGCGATCATCGCCGCCCGCTTGGGGCCGATGCCGTCCACCTCGGTCAGCCGCTGGGGTTCGCTCTCCAGCACGTCCAGCGCCCGCGCGCCGAAGTGGTCGACGATCAGCTTCGCCGTGGCGGGGCCCACGCCCTTGATCAGCCCGGATGCGAGGAAGCGCTCCACGCCGGACTTGGTCTCGGGCCGCGTGGCCTCGTAGGAGGCGACCTTGATCTGCTTGCCGTACTCCCTGTGCTCGGTCAGGTCCCCGTCGAATATGGCGTGCTCGCCGGTGGACAGGAAGGGCATGATGCCCACGGCGGATATGCGGCGGCGGTCCCCGTCCAGCTTGATGGAGGCCACCGTCCAGCCGTTCTGGTCGTTGCGGTAGACGATGTCCTCCACCGTGCCCTCAAACTTCGACATGGCCGCTCCTCACGCCTTCCCGGCGTTCTTCTCGTAGATGATCCGAAGGCCCTTCAGCGTAAGCAATCCGTCCATCACGTCGATGACGCTGCTCTCCCCGGCCACCAGCACGGCCAGGCCGCCGGTGGCGATCACCTTGATGCCCTCCACGCCCATCTCCCGCTTCATGCGGTTCACCAGGTACTTGATCTGGCCGATGTAGCCGTAGACGATGCCCGCCTGCATGTTAGTCACGGTGTTGCGGCCGATGACGTTCTCCGGCTTCACCAGCTCGAACCGGGGCAGCTTGGCGGTGCGCTCGGTCAGGGCGTCGGCGGCCAGCTTCAGGCCGGGGCAGATCGCGCCGCCCAGGAACTCGCCCTTCGCGGAGATCGCGCCGAAGGAGGTGGCGGTGCCGAAGTCGATGGTGATGCAGGGCCCGCCGTACAACTCGTAGGCCCCCACCGCGTTGGCGATGCGATCGCTGCCCAGCTCCCGGGGATTTTCATACTTGATGTTGATGCCGGTCTTGACGCCGGGCTCGATCTTCATCGGCTCCATGCCGAAGTAGCTGCGGCACATGTGCTCGATGGTGAAGTTGATCTGGGGTACCACCGAGGACATCATGATGCCCTCCACCTCGCCCCGGTCGATGCCGTAGTGGTTCAGCAGGTTCATCATCGCCATGCCGTACTCGTCCGAGGTGCGGTTGCGGTTGGTGGACAGCCGCCAGTACTGCTTCATCTCCATGCCGTCGAACAGGGCCGTCTTCATGTTGGTGTTGCCGATGTCCAGCGTCAGTATCATGGGCTTCCCTCCTATTCGTTCACATTGAAAAAAGAGGCTGCCTCAAAACGGCTCGGCTGTAGCGGCGGCAATTCGCCGCCACGTGGCGACTGACAGTCGCCGCTACGCCGCATTCGAAAGCAACACGTTTTGAGACAGCCCTCTTCATATTATTTCCGTCTGAAGAACCCGGCCTTTTCCAGGGCCGAGCCCACCGCGCCGGTCAGCACCGTGGAGACCAGCATCTCCACCAGGCCGTTGACGCCCACGGCGGCCACGATGTAGGCCAGCATGCCCCGGCCCGCCATGGAGGTCTGCATGTATTCGGTGTTGCCGAACAGCCAGACCAGCGAGGTCATGAACAGCAGCGTGTTCAGAAACGCCGCGAAAAAGCCGGTGATCGCGCAGGCCGCATAGACGTTGGTCCTGGGCCGGAGCAGCCGGTAGATATACCCCAGCAGCAGGCCGTCGATCAGCCGTGGGAAGAACCGCTGCACGAAGGCCAGGAAGGGGTTGATGCCCGCCAGCGCCGCGCCCATGCCGGAAAAGCCGCAGATGCCGAAGCACTGCAAAAAGCTGATCAGGCCAAAGGCTCCGCCGACGATTGCCCCGCCCACGGGGCCGAGCACGATGGCCGCGATGGCCACGGGAATCATGTTGAAGGTGATGGACAGTCCGGCAGGCTGCGGGATATTCACATAGCCCAGCACGATCAGCACCGCCACCAGCAGCGCCAGCAGCACAAAGTCACGGGTAGACAGCTTCTTCATCTTACATTCCTCCGTTCGAGTTCGCTTAGGATACCCTACAGAATTGATTAACCAGGTCACCGTGTCCGGCTCCCAATGGGATGCCGGCAAGGGGCGACCGGAAACATTATATCATATTCGGGAATATTCACATGCTTTAATGTGTTAAAAAAGGAGAAGGTGTTTGGGATGGGGAGAGATAAATACTGATTTGTCGCTGCGCGACAAATCAGTATTTGAGGGGTTAGGTTTTAGGTGGTGGTGCAAATCCCTACGGGATTTGTTTGATTAAAAGGGAACAGTGGAGGATTCAACGCTTCTCGGACCCTTTATTCAAAAGAAATCCGCAAGGATTTCCACCTTCCCTAACACCTAAAACCTATAACCTAAAACCTAAATACTGATTTGTCGCCCCGCGACAAATCAGTATTTGCCATGCTCTTCGTCAATATCGCTCCGGGTATTTCCCTGGCTGCTGCTGCGGCGGCTTCGGGGGCTTCGAACGCGCCCACCACGGCGGAGCCGCTGCCGGTCATGAAGGCCGCGGCGGCGCCGAGGGCCCGCATGCGCCCGATCAGCTGCTCGATCTCGGGCATCAGCGAAACGGCGGGGGCCGTCAGGGCGTTGGCATTCAGGCGGTCGATGTCGGAAAAACGCCGCGCCGCCACGGCTTCCGCCAGCGCGTCGGTGTCCAGCGCCACGTCCGGAAAGTGGCCCTCGTCCCACAGCGAAAACACCGCGCCGGTGGAAAGCCCGCCGCCGGGCACGACCAGCACCAGCGGGATCTCCGGGGCCCGCGGTACGGGCGTGATGTCCTCGCCGATGCCCCGCACCACGGCCAGCCCGCCGGTCAGGCAGAAGGGCACGTCCGCCCCCAGGCCCAGGCCGATCTCCAGCAGCGCCTCCTCTGTAAACCCCAAACCCCAAAGGCTGTTCAGCGCCCGAAGGGCCGTTGCGCAGTCGGCGCTGCCGCCGCCCAGGCCCGCCCTTGCGGGAATCCGCTTGGACAGCGAAAGCTTCGCGCCATGCCGCGTGCCAGCGCGTCTATTCAGCGCCATGGCCGCCCGAAGCACCAGGTTCTCCTCCCCCGCCGGCACGCCGTCCACGTTCAGAGACAGCCCTTCGGCCGGTTCGATCTCAAGGGTATCGTGCAGCGCTATGGTCTGCATCAGCATGTCCAACAGGTGATACCCGTCCGCCCGCCGCCCGGTGATGTTCAAGGCCCAGTTGATCTTGGCGGGAGCAATGTAGCTGTATGTCATTAAAGGTACTCCTTCGGCAAATACTGATTTGTCGCGCTGCGACAAATCAGTATTTGAGGTTTTAGGGGTTAGGTTTTAGGGGTTAGGTTTTATCCATTGATCAGCTGGAACTGATTCCCCATGACCTCCACGATCTCATAGTAGCTGGCGACCATGCGGTTATAGTTCTCGTCGTCCATGCCGGTGGGGCGGTTTTCAAGGTAGCGGCCGGAGGGCAGCACCTTCACCGCGCCGTTCTGCTTCCAGGTATAGGTGGGAATATAGCCCACGTTGTCGACGGTGAACCGGCCCCCGGGCTGCTCGTTGACGGTGAAATCCAGTATCAGGCCGTTGTCCGTGTACTGGACGATATGGTCGCTGATGAAGTTGCCCATGCAGAACATGGTCAGCACCTGCTTGTCCACCCCGTCCACGGTGACGGACTGGAAGCCCATGGGCTGCACCTCGTGGGCGTGGCTGCCGATGATGATGTCAACGCCGGCCTCTGCCAGCTTCTTCGCGTACTTCTTCTGGTTGGCGTCGGGCTCCCGCACGTACTCCGCGCCCCAGTGGGGCCAGGCGATGATGACCTCGGCGCCGGCGTCCCGCAGTTTCTTCACGTCGGCCTTGAAGTCGGCCTTGCTGATGTAGGGCACCAGGTCCACGGCCTCCTTGTCCACGCCCCGGTTCTCCATGCTGTTGGTGCTGTGGGTATAGGCCAGGAAGCCGAACTTGATGCCGCCCACCTCGCAGATCACCGTGCCTGCCTTCTCCGCCTTGGTGCGGTAGGCGCCCACGTGGGCGAAGCCGTACTTCTCCACGTTGTTCACGGTGTTCTCCACGCCGCCGCTCCAGCGGTCCAGCATGTGGTTGTTGGCAAGGGTCAGAAAGTCGATGCCGTAATCCTTCAGCGGGGCCAGCGCCACTTCGGGGGCGTTGAACTGGGGATAGCCGGAATACTGGGATTTCTTGTATTTTCCGATGGTGCCCTCCATGTTGCCCATGGTGTAGTCGGCGTCGGCCAGCTGCTCGGCGATCATCTCGAACTGGTTGTGGAAGTCGTAGCCGCTGTCCTTGGCGTAGACCAGCTGGCTCTGGCAGAACATGATGTCGCCCACCGCCCGCATGCGCACCGAGCGCAGCGAGCCGTCGGGCCGCCGGGTGGACACCACGTGGTCGATGGCCTGGGGCAGCTCGGGCACGGGGGTGACCTCCGCGGCAATGGCGGCGGCTTCCCCGCCCTCATCCCCGGACGGGGCGCTGTCCTGGGTGGCGGACTCGGTGTCGGTCATGGCCGCCAGGTCCGGCAGCGCGCTGTCGCCGGCGCTGTCCGCCGCCACCGCCTGGGTCACAGCGGGCGCGGCGGTGGCCTCCACCATCGCGGTGACCGCGTCGGGCTTGTCCTTGGGCTTGAGGATCAGTATCACCGCCGTGATGATCAGCACCGCGATGCCCGCGATGATGGCGATGGCGATCCGGTTCTGCCGCCGCTGGCGCATCAGGGCCTCGTACTGCTGGCGCGTCAGCCGCCGGGGAGCGTTGGGATTGGGCCTGTTTTGCATATGTATTCCTCCGAAGCGGGCGCTTCCCGCCTGTCATTCCATGTACGATGCACTTACACATAACTACCCTATTATAGCTATCATAAACCCTTTCACGGAATAAATCAAGGGAAAAATGGGGAAAGTAGGCTTTGAAATATCAGTCGCAAAGGAGTTCCCCATGTTCACCCTGTTTTTCCGCGGCGCGCTGCTGTATATCGTCATGATCGTCACCATGCGGGCGCTGGGCAAGCGCCAGCTGGGCGAACTGGAGCCCTACGAGCTGGCCATGACCATACTGCTGGCCGACCTGATCTCCTCGCCGATGGAGAGCGTCTCCACCCCGCTGCTGCACGGGCTGTTGCCGGTGGCGGCGATGTTCGTGGTGCACGGCCTCATCACGCTGGCCTCGATGCGCTGGGACCGGTTCCGGGCGCTGGCGTCGGGCAAGCCGGCGCTGGTGATCAACCGGGGCGTGATCGACCGGCGGGAGTTGGATCGACTGTGCCTGAGCCTGTCCGACCTGCTGGAGGGACTGCGGGGCGCCGGGTTCCTGGACCCGGCGGAGGTGGGCACGGCCATCGTGGAGGCCAATGGGAACATCACCGCCTTCCCCGCCGGGAACGAGCGCCCCCCAAAGGCCTCGGAGCTGGACGTCGCGCCGGGCTACGAGGGCCTGCCGCTGGCGCTGATCACCGGCGGGCGGGTGCAGCCCGGCAACCTGGGGATGACCGGCAGGGACCGGCGCTGGCTCGAGGCCCTGCTCTCATCCCGGGGGCTCGCGCCAAAGCAGGTGTTCCTGGCTTCGCTGGACACCCACGGGCGCATGACCCTGCAGCTCAGGGGCGGCGAGCTGATGCGATTTTCGGCGATGGATGAATCGGAGGTGTGCTGGTGACATGCGGCGGACGCTGATACTGACGCTGGCGGTGCTGGCCTGCGCGCTGGCGATGTGCGCCCTCTCCCAGGCGACGCTGAACGATACCGTGGAGGAGGCCCGGCAGCTGCGCGCCGAGGCCCTGCTGGCCGAGAACGGCGGCGACGTCGAACGCGCCGGGGCGCTGCTTTCACAGCTGGCCCAGCTGTGGCAGGACAGGGCCGGTTTGCTGGAGAAGCTGGCCAGCCACGACGCGCTGCACGACGTGGACGCCGCCATCGCCGAAGCGAAGATCTGCCTGGAATGCCGGGACCACGACGACTTCCTGCGCACCATGTCCACCGTGGAATTGGGCCTAAACCACCTGAAGGACGAGGAAGCGGTGCGGTGGGAGAATTTGTATTGACAGGGTGGACGGAGGCGAGTAAAATAAATTCTGATTTGTCGCGGGGCGACAAATCAGAATTCAGGTTTTAGGTTTTAGGGGTTAGTGGTTAGGGGTTAGGGAAGGAGGAAATCCTTGCGGATTTCTTTGATTAAAAGGATTAAGATCGTAGATACTCCTGCCGTTTCCATTAAATCAAACAAATCCCGTAGGGATTTGGTCCACCACCTAAAACCTAAAACCTAAAACCTAATCCCTATTCTGATTTATCGAGCAAAGCTCGATAAATCAGAATTTTACCAAGGAGCCTTCTATGTCTTCCAAAGCCCGCAACATGACCTCCGGCAGCATACCCCGGCACCTGGTGCGGTATTCGATTCCCGCGATCCTGGGCGACCTGTTCCAGGTCACCTACAATACCGTAGATTCCGTGATCGTGGGGCAGTTTGCCGGGGCGGGGGCGCTGGCGGCGGTGGGCGTGGCCAGCCCGCTGATGAGCGTGGCGATGTTCTTTATCATCGGCATGGGCATCGGCGCTTCGGTGCTGATGAGCGAGTTTTACGGCGCGGGCGACATGCCCCGGCTGCGGCGGCAGTTCGCCACGACGCTGGCCATGGGCGCGGGCTTCAGCGTCCTGATCGCCCTGGGGCTGTTTATGCTGACGGGGCCGCTGCTTCGGCTGTGCCATACCCCCGATGCCATCTTCCCGGAAACAGCCCGCTACCTGCGCATCGTGGCCCTGGGCATGGTGGTCACGTCGATGTACAACATACTGGCCGCCGCCTCACGCTCCATCGGCGACACCCTCACCCCGCTGATCTGCCTGGTGGCCGGTTCGCTGGTGAACGTGGGGCTGGATATGCTGTTCGTGGCTCGCTTCGCCTGGGGCGTGGCCGGGGCCGCCTGGGCCACGGTGATCTCCCAGGCCCTGTCGGCGCTGCTTTGCGCCTGGCTGCTGCGGCGCAACGAACCGATGCTGTTCGCAGGGCAGGGGGATTTCAAGCCGGACCGGGCGCTGTTTGGCCGCACGCTGCGCTTCAGCGCCCCCAGCGCCCTGCAGCAGGCGGGCATCTACGTGGGCAAGCTGCTGGTGCAGTCGGCGGTGAACCCGCTGGGCGTCAGCGCCATCGCCGCCTTCAACGCCGTCAACCGCATCGACGACTACGCCCTGATCCCCGAGCGGGACATCGCAAACGGCGAAACCGTACTGGTGGCCCAGAACCGCGGGGCGGGCAAGGCGGACCGCATGCGCCGGGGCTTCTTCGCGGCCATGGCCCTGGAGGTCGCCTACGGGCTGGTGGTGTCCGTGGCGGTGTTCGCGCTGGCGGAGCCGCTGATGGGGCTGTTCGTCGATCCCGGGGAGGCGGAGGTCATCCGACTGGGGACGCGCTACCTGCGGCTGATGGGCCTGTTCTACATACTCCCCGGCATCACCAACGGCCTGCAGGGCTACATGCGGGCCCTGGGCAAGCTGAAGCTGACCATGGTGGTCACCTACGGCCAGATGTTCACCCGGGCCGCCTGCACCTTCCTGCTGATCGGTCGCCTGGGCCTGGACGCGGTACCGCTGGCCTGCGTCGCGGGTTGGGTGATGATGACGGTGTGGGAGGTCGGACTGATGATCCAATGGAGGCGGAAAGGCCATGAATGACGCCGATTTCATGCGCGAGGCTCTCGCCGAGGCGCGACTGGCCGCCGAAGCGGGCGAGCTGCCCGTGGGCTGCGTGATCGTCCGGGACGGGGCGATCCTCGCCCGGGCCCACAACGAATGCGAGGCCCGGCGGGACGCCACCGCCCACGCCGAGCTGCTGGCGATCCGTCGGGCCA
>JAFRJF010000162.1 GCA_017432405.1 Clostridia bacterium
AGATCTTCAGCAGACTGCGAATCAGCTCTTTCCGGTAGGGACGGCGCTCGCGCGCCTCTTCCAGAATGCGCCAGACGGTCGCGCTGAGCTCGGGGTATTCCTCAATGCGCAGGAGGCTTGCCCGTTTGTTGACGGTAAAGAGGTTTTCCGCAAGCCGCTTCGAATTGTCGGGGACCATCTCGGCCAGCAGCTCTTCCACATCAAAGAACAGGTACTCCCACGAGCTTACCTCGCTGCTGACCGTGGAGTGCGGATAGTAGGCGGGAATGGCCGAGATCATCGCGTCCTCATAGGGGACCGTGCGATCGCCCAGCAGCAGATGACCGGAACCGTAGTGGCAGTAGCCGACCTCTAACAGATTGTGAAAATGCCTGCGTTCGTCCTGGTGTCCGTAGGTGCCGACCCAAGCCTGGCCCAGCAGCGCCAGCACGCTCTCCCCTTTCGGAACCTCATAGAAGCGAAATTCCAGCCTGTCCCGCTTTTTCCTGCCCATGTGCTCAGCACCTCCCGTCCGCGCGACGCAGATTTAAAACCCGCAGCAGTCAGTGTAACACGGCCCTGCCGCGCCGTCAAGAAAGCAGACTCGCAAGCAGGGAAAACGCCGGGGACGGAACCGTCCCCGGCATCAGGCCGTGCAGGGTTTTGTTTATTTGGCGTAGTCGGCAGCGCTCGTGCCGGCGATCCGGCCGAAGATGGTGAAGTCGGCAACGGCGTTGCCGCCCAGGCGGTTGTTGCCGTGGACACCGCCGGTGACCTCGCCCGCGGCGAAGAGACCGGCAATGACATTGCCTTCGGTGTCGATCACCTGGGCGTCCTCGTTAATCTTGATACCGCCCATGGTGTGGTGGATGCCGGGCTGGACCTTGATGGCGTAGTAGGGCGCCTGATCCAGGGGGTTGGCAAAGGACACGCGGCCGAAGTCGGCGTCTTCCTTCGCCTCGACGCAGGCATTCCACTTCTCCATCGTGGCGGCAAAGGCGTCCGCAGGGGCGCCGATGGCCTTGGCCAGCTCTTCATAGGTCTCGCCGGTTTCGGCATAGCCCTTGTTGATGTAGCCCTGAATGACGTTGGAGGCATCGCTCATGCGGCTGTCAACGATCAGCCAGGCATAGCCGCCGGTCTGTGCAAACTCGGCATTGGAGACCTTGTCGCGAGTCGAGACCTCGTCAAAGAAGCGCTCGCCCTCCTGGTTCACGAGGATGGCGCCGTCGCCGCGCAGGCCCTCGGTGATCAGGACGGCATCGCTGCCCTGGACGTGGACGGTAGGATGCAGCTGAATCTGTTCCATATCGACCGTATCGGCGCCGACAGCCTGGGCCATGACAATGCCCTGGCCCTGAATGCCGGGAGAGTTGGTGGTAATGAAGCCGTCCAGCTCGGGACGGAGGGACGCAATCATGTCGTTGTTCGCACCGAAGCCGCCGGTGGTGATCACAACGGCCTTGGCGTTCACGGTCACGGCGGCACCCTTCGCCGTCTCGGCGACAACGCCGACCGCCGCGCCGTTGTCCATCAGGATCTTGGTGGCCGTGGTATTGGTGAGAAGCTCAATGTTGCCGCGCTTGTCGAGGTTCTCCTTCAGCAGGGGGACCACATAGGCGCCGACGGAGAGGGTCTTGCCGTTCTCGTCCACAGGACGGTGAATGCGCTTGACGGATGCACCGCCGAAGGCCGCCACGTTGTGGAGGACGATCTGCGGATCCAGCTCGCCCAGCCAAGCAATGGCGTCCGGGCTGTTCTCGACCAGTCTGTTCACCAGGGAGGGGTCGTTCAGACCGCCGCCGCCGAGCAGGGTGTCCAGCTGGAAGAGCTCGGAAGAGTCAAAGTAGCCCTCCGGGTTGGCCTGGTACTCTTCCCACTGTTTGGCAACGATCTCGCCGAGCTCCTGAATTCTCTTGTTGTCGGGGAAATTTTCGACCTTCTTCAGGGTGCTCTCGACACCGGCGCTCTCGCCGAATTCATTGGCCTGCTGCCACTCGGTGGGGGCAGCGTTCATGCCGCCGGTGGAGCGGGCGGAGTTGCCGCCGACGATGCCCTGGCTCTCAAGGAGCAGGACCGTTCTGCCGGCATCGGCAGCCGTGATGGCCGCGGTCATGCCGGCACCGCCGGCGCCGACGACCACGACGTCAACATCATAAAGTATGTCTTCTTCCGGCTCTTCCGCCGCTTCGGCAGCAAGCTCAAAGTCCGCCGGGTCCAGGCCGCCGACCTCCAGAGCCGCCGCAACGGCATTCAAAATGGCCTCGGAGGTGACGGTGGCGCCGCTGACAGCATCGAGCAGGATGCTCTGCTGTTCCACGATGGCGGCAGGAATCTGGTCCACGGCAGCAGTGCCGATGCCGTCGGTCTCGGAGTGAGACGTAACCGCAACGGAAACGATCTCGTCCCCGTCCATCACGACTTCTACCTCAACGGGGCCGTTTCGGCCGTCTGCCGTCCCGATCAGGGTCTGGGCACCGCCCGGCGCATCCACCGCTGCAGCAGCCGTTTCAGGCTCGGCGGCAGGCTCCGTCCCCTC
>JAFRJF010000163.1 GCA_017432405.1 Clostridia bacterium
TAAGGTATTCTACCACAACGACCAGCATCTTTCTACGCTTTGACATCCCGTGCACCGCCTCTCAGATGATGCGGTCTCGTTTCTCGATTTGCGCGGTTTTGTCAAGTGTTGTCAGTTTGTTTATTTGTTATTTCTTTGTTGTCTCCTTCCCTTTCCTCTTAAGTTGATGACATTGCCCTCAAGGGGAAGCCTTTTGGGGAACCGCTCAACAGCCCGACAAATCAGTATTTCTCCCTCTCCTCCCGCATCATCTTGCGCAGCCACCTGCCCGTGTCGCTCAGATCGTCCTCGGTCCAATCCGAGGTCTTGGGGCAGTCGGCGCGGATCAGCGCGGCGGTCTCGTCGGCGTTCGATAGGCTCCAGGCCATGTAGGACAGGTTGTATTCCTCGATCAGCTCCCGCCAGGCCGCCGCAGATTTTTCGTCGATCGCGCCATCGCCGGAGGCGTCGCAGATGTTGAACTCGGAGACGAACACCGGCACCCCTGCCTCCAGCGCCTTCTTGGCCCTGCCCCGCAGGGCGATGCGGTGCGACGCGGCGTAGAAGTGCAGCGCGTAGATCGTGTTCGCATCGTCGATGGGGTTGGCGGCCACCGCGTCCACGTCCTGGGACCAGTCGGGCGTGCCGCAGATGATCACCGCCTCCGGCGCGTTGGCGCGGATCACCGGTATGATCCGCTCGGCGTAATCCCTGACCACCGGCCAGTTCACGCCCTTGCCGTTGGGCTCGTTGCACAGCTCGTAGAGCACGTGGGGCCGGCCGGCATAGCGGGCGCTCATCCTGTCAAAGAAGTCCTCGGCGGCGTCGGCATGGGTGTGCGGGTCGCCGTCGCTGAGGATGTGCCAGTCGATGATCGCGTACATGCCCAGCTGGCCGCAGAGGTCGACCCCCCTGTCGATCAGCGCCTCTAGGGCGTCCCGGTCGCCGCCGGTCACGTAGCCGCCGCTCTCGCAGGTATACATCGCCAGCCGCACGGCGTTGGCGCCCCAGTCGTCCCGGATGGTCCGAAAGGCCGCCTCGTTCACGAATTCAGGAAACCAGGCCAGACCGTGGGTGCTCACGCCCCGCAGCTGCACCGGCGCGCCCGCCTCGTCCGCCAGGCCCGTGCCCGAGACGTGCAGCGCGCCGTGCCGGTCAAGGCAGGTCTCCTCTGCCATCGCCGCCATGCCCGCCAGGCACAGCGCAAGCGCCAGCAGCATCGCCGGCAGAGTCTTCAGGCGCTTCATGTTGCTTCAGCTCCTATCACAAGCATTATGATCATATTCCACAGCCCTCTGTTGCGGCGGCCTGAAGGCCGCCGCAACAGAGGGGCGCAAACGGCATTCATTCCTCATCAAACCGCAGCGTCAGCGACATGCCGTCCTCGCCGCAGAGGGTATTCCCAAACACCGCCGTCGCGTTGGGCAGGTATTCCCCCGGGTCCTCCACCATCTGGGAATAGTGGGCCAGCCACAGCCGCCTGGCGTCCGCCCTGCGGGCGACCTCCGCCGCCTGGGCAAAGGTCATGTGGCCGTATTCCGCGGCCATCTGCGCCTGGGCGTTCTCGCCGTAGGTGGCCTCGCTGATCATCAGGTCCGCCCCACGCGCGCCCTCCACCAGGCTGTCACAAAGGGCGCTATCCCCGGTGAACACGAATTTCAGGCCCCTTCGCGCCGGTCCCAGCACCTCCCCGGGCGTCACGGTCCGCTCGCCCGCCCGGACGCTCTGTCCCCTTTGCAGCAGGCTCCATTGCTTCACGGGCACGCCCAGCGCCTTCGCCCTTTCGGGCTGGAACTTTCCGGCGCGGCCCAGCGTGAAGCTGTAGCCCTGGCTGACCACGCGGTGGGCCGTTTCGAAGGCCGTGAGCCGCGCCGCCTCCGGCCAGCCCCCGGCAAGCTCCCGCATGGGAACTCCCCCGTCGGGCAGCTCCACCAGCCGCACCGGGTAGCCCGTATGCCCCACCAGCTCGAGCAGGGGCCGCAACGCCGTTCGCAGGCCCGCAGGCCCGATGACGGTCAGCGGCGTCGCGCGCCCGAGCACCTCCATCGTCTGCATCAGCCCCGGAAGGCCGAAGACATGGTCGCCGTGGTAGTGGGTAAGGGCGATCACGTCCGCTTTCATCAGGCTCACCCCCGCCCGCCGCGCCGCCGTCTGGGTGCCCTCTCCGCAGTCGAACAGTATCGTGTGCCCGGCGCAGGTCAGGGTCGCCGCGGTCAGCGCCCGGTCGGGGATCGGCATCAGCGCCGCCGTGCCCAGCAGTGTGACATCAAGCATGCCCATCCTCCCCGCTTTCCAGCCATTCAAGCGTCCCTTGCAGCTGCTCAGCCTTGTCCGCGCCCCCAAGCCTGAGGCCGTGGGCGTAGGCCAGCGCCCTGCCCATATCCGGCCCCGGCTTCACGCCCGCTGAAATCAGGTCGCGCCCCATCACGAAGGGCCGGTCCATCCGGGCGCGGTACAGCGCGTACAGGCCCCGCAGCCGCCGTTCCGTCCCGGACCAGCCCGCCGCGCCGGCGTGCGCCGCCCGGCTCAGCAGGATCAGGTCCTCCGGGCAGAGCGCGCCGTCGAACAGCGCCATACAGCCCGCCTCGCCGGGATCTGCGGCCAGGTATCCCTCCAGGTCCCCCCGGCGCTGAACCATGTTCAGCACATAGCGCGTCAGCTCCACCGCGTGGGTCAGCCGCGCCAGGAAGCCCCCGGCCGTCGCGGGTTCAAAGCCGGCGCAGCTCGCGGCCATCATGAAGCCCAGCGGCTGAGTCGCCTCCGAGCGCAGGGCCGCCGCCGCGTCCAGGACCGCCATGACCCGTTCCCATGCCGCCCCGGTCAGGGCGTCCAGCTCGGCGAACCACGGGCGAAGCTGACCCATCCGCTTCAGCGCGTCAAAGAAGATCGAGGGCCGCGCCGCCTTTATGAGCGCCTTCTCCAGCTCGCCCATCACCCGCTCCGGGGGCAGGGCGTCCACGGCCATCATGGCGCAGAGCGCCGTGGTTTCGTCGGCCACACTGAAGCCGAATCGGGCGGCGAACTGGGCCGCGCGGAACACCCGCAGCGGGTCCTCGGCAAAGGAGGCGTCGCTGACGTGGCGAATGCGACCCGCCGCCAGGTCCGCCCGGCCGCCGAAGAAATCGAGGACCTCGCCGGTCAGCACGTCCTGCATCAGCGCGTTCATCGTAAAATCCCGGCGCATAGCCGCCTTCTCCTCGCCGATGAAGGGGTCCACGAAGACCTCAAAGTCCCTGTGTCCCCGCCCCGTGGCCTTCTCGGACCGGGGCATGGCGATGTCGATGTCGTAGTGGCGCAGGCCCATGATGCCAAAGCTCGCCCCCATGACCGTGCGCTCGCCCAGGCCGTCCAGTATCGCCGAAAGCGCCGGTACGGTCACGCCGTGCACCTCGATGTCGATGTCCTTGTTCTCCAGGCCCAGCAGCAGGTCCCGGACACAGCCCCCGACATAGTAGGTTCTGCCCCCGGCCTGCGCCACCGCGGCGGCAATCCGCCGGGCCATGGTCGCGTTCCTGTCCGCCATCGCCGTCTCCCGCCTCCATAACTATACACAGAGCCATTCCACCGCCTGCGCCTCCCAGCGCTCCGGCGGCTCCAGCCGTGCCAGCATGCCGTCGATCACGTCCTCCGGCACGGCGTCCCGGCGGCCCGCGTTTCGGCGCAGGTTCTCGTCCCACGCCGTCTCCAGGAACACGACGCGCACCCTGGCCCCGTAGTCCTCGAAAAGCCCCACCTGCTGCGCCCGCAGGGCGGTCAGGGACGTGGCGTTCCAGACGAAGGGCTGACGCTGCCGAAGCAGCGCCCTTGCCCGCTCTCGGGCCGCCTGGACCACCTGGCCCTAGCTCTGGGTGGGCGTCACGTCCAGCTCCAGGCGCACGTCGTCCAGGCTGACCACCGGCAGGCCGGGGCATTTGGCGCGGATCCATGTGTCCTTGCCGGTCCCCGGCAGGCCGCACATCAATATGACCTCGCCCCAGGAATCGTCGAAAAGCGCCTGATCGCGCCACACGCTGCTTCCCTTGAACAGCGCGCGCTGGGTGCGGGGCGATCCAAAGGGATAGGGCTCGTCCATGCAGCCCTCCCCGGCGATGAGCTCCCGGGCCAGGTCGATCCTGTCGAGGAATTCCTGATTGTCGTCTGCCACGCTGCCCAGGCGGTCCGCCTGGGCCAGCAGGCACAGCCCGCGCAGCGTGAAGTCCGGCGCCAGCTCGCCGTTTGCCGCCAGCCGGAGCACCATGGCGGCGATCTCGTCGCCCTCAATCAGGTGGGGCGGCCGGGTGTGGTAGCGGATCAACAGGCAGGCGGCCTCGCGCAGGCGCTGGGCTTCAGGCGTACCGCACAGGCCAAAATCCCGCCACAGCAGCCTTCGCGCCAGCTTCGCCCCCACCGGGCCGTGCTTCGGCGACACCCAGGCGCCGTCCTCCAGCTTCGTGGTCTTCACCTTGCCGATGTCGTGCAGCAGCGCCGCCAGCGCCAGCGCGTCCTGGGTCCGGGGCGGCATGGCCCTGAAATCCGGAAGGGACGCCAGCGCCTCGCAGACCAGCCGGGTGTGGGCCCACACGTCCCCCTCGCCGTGCCACAGCGGGTTCTGGGGCGTTTGCGCCATGCGGCGAAGCCAGTCCGAAAGCAGCGCCATGCCTTCGAGCCCCGCCCAGTTCCAGGTATAGCCCGGCGCGTGGGGCAGGCAGTCCAGCAGCGCCCTCATCGCCGGCGTCATACGCATCCCTCCAGCGCCGGCATGAACAGCGCGTCGATGGGCCGGGTCAATCCGTTGGGGATGATCGGGCGCTCCAGCCAGTGGGTCTTTGATTCCTCCACCACCTGCAAAAAGGTGGCACGGACGAACTTCATGCGGTCCACCACCGCGCCGCCCTCCTCCACCTTGATATAGAGCCCCTCCATCGTCCGGCGGTGGTCGGTCTCCCGGCACACGCGCTCCGGGTCCTGGCCCTCCCGCTCGGCGGCGGTGCGAAGATGCAGGATGTGGTCGGCGGTGATGTAGCTGGAATCCCCCAGGTATTTGAGCACATCCTCCATGCGGGCGAATTCTCCTTCGGCCAGCACCGCCGCGGAGCAGACCGGCAGCCTTCCGGTGATGGCCCTGCGGGCGGGAGTATCGAGAAAGCGGTCCGTCCGCCGGTCGAGGATGTCGAACTCCATGAAGTAGTGGGGCAGCGCGTCGTAGTAGATCGAGTGCTTGGCGTACAGCCATTCCCCATACATCACATAGCGGCAACCCAGGGCGTTCCACAGCGCCTCCCGATGGACGCTCGCCCACTGCTTGAACAGGTTGTAGTGGCGCTCCCGGTAGCCGCCGGTCAGGTAGTGGCCCCGGCTCTGCAACAACAGCGCGCCCGCGGGATCGAAGGACACCGCCGTGTTCGCGCCGTCGATCTTCTCCTCGATCACGATGTGCCGCCCGGCGATCTCGAAAAAGGCCCGCTGGGACAGGTCCTTGTCCCCGGGCTGGAGCCGCGAGCCCTCGATGTGGGGCGTGCGGGGGTATTTGATGATCGTGTAGTCCATCGTCATCCCACCTTTGCGATCATGAGCAGGTGTCCCGGCACACCGTCAAAGCGCAGGTCCGCGCAGCCTGCCCGGTTGAACAGCGCCGTCAGCGCAGGCTTGGTCAGCAGATGGATGTGCTCGGGGTTGTCGTCGGGCTTGCTGGGCACCGTCACCACCACGTAGCGCCGGGCCAGCCGCACCGCGTTGCCCACCGCCGCCGCCACGTCCGGGATGTGCTCCAGCACCTCCAGCAGCGTCACCACGTCGAAGGATGCCTCCGGGGCGTCCCAGTCGCAGATGCTGGCATTCAGCGCCGTGAGGTTATCCACGCCGCCGTCGTGGATCGCTCCGAGCATCGCCACCCGTTTTTCCAGTATATCCAGGCTGGTGACGGGCACCAGGGGAAATGCCCGAAGAAAGGGAAACAGGAACACGCCCCGACCGCTGCCCACGTCCAGCAGGCTCCGGGGCTGTACGCTCCGCAGGAAGCCCATGACGGCCTTCACCCGGGGCAGCGCCTCGAATCGCTTGAAGTGGTGGGTCTTGAGTCCCGCCGCTCTGCCCAACGCCATCAGCGCCAGGCAATCCTGTTCGTTCAGCCCGTCCAGCGGCGCGGCAAGCAGCGGCTCGTCCCGCCCCTTCAGCGCTCCACGGACATAGGCCGCCATCATGCGCAGGTCGTAGCGTTCGTCCGCTTCGCCCAAGGCCCGTTCCCCCTTTCCCACATGCCTGGTTACTATTATAGAGCAAGCTCCGGCGCTTTGCAAGCGCTACCGTTCAATTACCTTTTCTCTCGGCGCTATTGCATTTCCCGCCAAAAACCATTATAATGAAATCCAGGAACCAAAGGCACAGCCAAATCAAATATGAAAGGGTGACTTAAAATGGTGGACATGAGCAAATGGATTGCCATCGCAAAGGCAAACATCGGAAAGCGGCCCGAGACCCAGGGGCGTCTGGCGGGGAAAATCGCCATCGTGACCGGCGCGGCCCAGGGCTTTGGCAAGGGCATCGCCGAGGAGATGCACAAGGAAGGCGCGACCGTGGTGATCGCCGATATGAACCTGCCCGGCGCCAAGGCCGTGGCCGACGAGCTGGGCGCCCACGCCGCCGCTGTCGAGGTGAACGTGACCGACGAGGAGAGCGTCGCCGCCATGGTGCAGAAGACCGTCGAGCAGTTCGGGGGCCTGGACATACTGGTCAGCAACGCGGGCGTGGCCAAGGCCGGCAACCTGCTGGAGCTGGAGAAAAAGACCTTCGACTTCGTCACGGGCATCAACTACACCGGCTATTTCCTGTGCGCCAAGTACGCCGCCGCCATCATGGAGGCCGAGCACGAGGCGGACCCGGAGTGGTTCGGCGACATCATCACCATAAACTCCAAGTCCGGCCTGGAGGGCAGCAAGAACAACTACGCCTACGCCGGCTCCAAGTTCGGCGGCATCGGCCTGACCCAGAGCTTTGCGCTGGAGCTGTGCCCCTACAACATCAAGGTCAACGCCATCTGCCCCGGCAACTACCTGGACGGCCCGCTGTGGTCCGACCCGGAGCGCGGCCTGTTCGTGCAGTACCTGAACGCCGGCAAGGTGCCCGGCGCGAAGACCGTCGAGGACGTGCGCAGGTATTACATGTCCAAGGTGCCCATGAACCGGGGCTGCTTCCCGGCGGACGTGGCCAAGGCCATATTCTATTGCGTGGAGCAGAAATACGAGACCGGCCAGGCCATCCCCGTCACCGGCGGCCAGGTGATGCTGAAATAACGATCCCTTTGACGCGGGCGTGTCAGGTAAGGCTTGACACGCCCGCGTTTTTGGCTATAATAGTATGAAAAGTATGATTTGTATTCCAAAGGAGGTTTGCATCGTGAAAGGACCGGACGGAAGGGCCGCGTGGACGGCCACCGTGGGCGCGAAAGGGCAGATCGTCATTCCCCGGGAGGCGCGGGAGATGTTCGGCATACAGCCGGGGGACACGCTGATCCTGCTGGGCGACCCTGAGAGGGGCATCGCCATTCCGCCGAAGTCGACGTTCAGGCAGTGGTCCGAGGCCGTATTCGGAGAGGAGGCAAAGCCGTGAGGATCATGTGGTTTTGCATACCCGCCTTCGGGCACACCAACCCGACGGTGGAATTCGCCCGGGAGCTGGTGCGGCGGGGGCACGACATCCGCTACTATTCCTTCGAGGCCTTCCGCCAGCGCATCGAAGCCACCGGCGCGGCGTTCGTGCCCTGCGACCGCTTCCTGCCGCCGCTGACCGATCATAGCGAAAGGCGGCTCAAAAGGGTCTCCACCACCGAGATGTCGGTGCAGTCCTTCCGCACAACCGCGAACATGGACGCCATGCTGGCGGGGGAGATCGAAGGGTTTCACCCGGAGCTGGTCATCTCCGATTCCGCCTGCTTCTGGGGCAAGCTGACGGCCATGAAGCACCGCCTGCCGCTGGTGTGCTCCACCACCACCTTTGCCTTCAACCGCCATTCCTCAAGGTACATGCGGCAGAGCCCTTCGGAGCTTGCGGACATCCTGCTGGGGCTGCCCCGCCTGAACCGGGAGGCGAAGAAGCTGGCGGCGCTGGGCTATCCGGTAAAGAGCGCCCTGGAGATCGTGCAGAACGACAACGACACCGACACCGTGGTCTACACTTCGCCCCGCTTCCAGCCCTGCAGCGAGACCTTTGACGCCGCCCATTACCGCTTCGTCGGGCCCTGCGTGCGGGATGTCCCGCCGGAGCCGAAGGACGGCGGTCGTCCCCTGGTGTACATCTCCCTGGGCACGGTCATCAACGACCGGCCGGACTTCTACAAAGCCTGCGTCTCGGCGCTGAAGGACGCGCCGGTGGAGGCCCTGATCGCCTGCGGCAACGATTTCGACCCGAAACACCTCGGCCCCCTGCCGGGAAACATCCGCATCGAGCCGTCGGTGGACCAGATGGCGGTGCTCGCCCGGACGCGCCTGTTCATCACCCACTGCGGCATGAACAGCGCCTCAGAGGGCCTGTACATGGGCGTGCCCGAGCTACTGTATCCCCAGACCGGCGAGCAGCGGGCGGTGGCCCGGCGGGTCAGCGAGCTTGGCGCGGGCCGGATGCTGCCGGACACAGAGGCCCACGACCCGGAGAGGCTGCGCAGGCTGGTCATGGAAGCCATTGGGGACGAAGGGCTTTTGAAGGCCGCGATGGCCATGCGGGCGGATCTGCGCAGCTGCGGCGGCGCGAAGGCCGCGGCGGACTTTTTGGAGGCAGTGATGAGGGGGTAAGACGGGCAAAGCCTGGTTTACCGCGCTGACACGGAAGGAGTGGTTCCGTATAGACGGCGCAGCCGTTCGGACGGTTTTCCACAGATCCTTTTCTCATATTTCCCGTTTTCAACACGATCATCTCCGAAATGCCACTTCATTTCAATCGGAATATGATATAATGGATGGGTAGGGAACCCAAGTACCCATCCAGAGGCATCGTGATATCGGAGGCGGGCAATGAAGAAAATCAGGAACATCGTCATCGGCGGCATACAGCAGAAGGTCTTCAACCTGGTGCTGATCGTCATACTGCTGATGATGGCGGCCTATACGGTGGTCATCATCCACCAGACCGGCAGGATCGGCAGCCTGGTCGCGGAAACCAACGAACGGCAGAAGCAGTCCATATCGACCATCTCAAAGGAAACCATGGACGCCGTCATCTCCCAAAGCATGGGCCAGAGCACCCAGATGCAGGCCTACATCGCCAACGACCTGTTCAACGACCTGGCGGGCACGGTGAACATGCTCGGAGATTACGCGGCCAATATCTTCCGCGCGCCCGAAGCCTACGCCGCCCAGCCCTACGCCCTGCCCGACCCGGCGCAGGACGGAACGATCACGGTGCAGCTGCTGACGGAGGCGGGGCTGGATACCGACGACGCGGCGCTGGCGCAGCGGCTGGGCCTCGTGGCCAACATGTCCGACATGATGAAGGCGCTGTACGCCAACGGCGTCGTCAACTCGTGCTACATCGCCCTGCCCGAAGGCGCCATGCTGCTGGCGGACGACCACTCCGCGGCCAAGTTCTCAGAGGACGGCACGCTGACGCCCATTCCCATTCGCGAGCGCGACTGGTACAAGGGCGCGGTGGAGACGGGACGGCTCTACTATACGGACGTGGTGCAGGACGTGTTCACCGGCCAGATCGGCATCATGTGCGCGCTGCCCGTCTACCAGGGCAACCGGCTGGCCGCCGTGGTGGGCGCGGACCTCTTCCTGGACAGGATGGCCGCCTCGGTCGCCTCCTCCGACAAGAGCGGCGCCTTCAACTTCATCGTGAACCAGTACGGCCACGTGGTGTTCTCCCCGCGCACGGAGGGCGCGCTGCGGGTGCGCCCGCCCATGGAGGCGGAGGATCTGCGCGATTCCTCTGAAGAAACCCTGTCGGCCTTCATCGGCAGCGCCCTTTCCGGCGTCACCGACGTGACCGGGGTGACGGTGGACGGGCAGGACTACTACATGGTCGGCGCGCCCATCGAATCCGTGGGCTGGACGGTGGTCTCTGCCGTAAGCCAGGATTCCGCCCGGCAGCCCACCACGCTGCTGGAGGCCCAATATGACGGCATCGTCGAGGAAGCCATGGCCACCTATAGGAACGGCTTCACAAACGCCAGGCGCACCATCATCGTGCTGCTGGCCGTGATAGTGGTGCTGGGCATCGCCGGGGCGCTGGTGCTCTCCAAGCGCATCGTCCGTCCCCTGGGCGTGATGACCGAGCGGGTGCAGTCCCTGGGCGGCAGGGACCTCCAGTTCTTCATGGAGGGCACCTACCGCACCGGCGACGAGATCGAAGCGCTGGCCGAGGCCTTCGCCACGCTGTCCGCCCGCACCCTGCAATACGTGGACCAGGTGAAGCGGGTCACCGCCGAGAAGGAGCGCCTCGGCGCGGAGCTGAGCATGGCCAGGGACATCCAGGCCAGCCAGCTGCCCCGGCTGTTCCCCGCCTTCCCGAACCGGCCCGAATTCGACGTCTACGCCACCATGACGCCGGCCAAGGAGGTGGGCGGCGACTTCTACGACTTCTTCCTGGTGGACGACGACCACATCGGCCTGGTGATGGCGGACGTCTCCGGCAAGGGCGTGCCCGCGGCGCTGTTCATGATGATCGCCCGGGTGCTGATCAAATCCCATCTGCAGAACGGCGAGACCCCCGGCGAGGCGCTGGAGAACGTGAACGACCAGCTCTGCGAGGGCAACGAGACCGAGCTGTTCGTCACGGTATGGCTGGCCGTATTGGAGATCTCCACCGGCAAGGGCATCGCTGCCAACGCCGGCCACGAGCATCCGGCCCTGCGCCGCGCAAACGGCGAATACGAGCTGGTGGTCTACCGCCACTCCCCCGCCGTCGCCACCATGGAGGGCATACCCTACAAGGAGCACACCTTCCAGATGTACCCGGGCGACAGCCTGTTCGTCTACACCGACGGCGTAGCCGAGGCCACCAGCGCCGAAAAGGATCTCTTCGGGACCGAGCGCATGCTTACGGCCCTGAACCGGAACCCGGACGCGAGCCCCGAGGACACGCTGCACCACGTCATGGACGGCATCAACGCCTTCGTCGCCGGCGCAGAGCAGTTCGACGACATCACGATGATGTGCCTGAAGTACATTGGAAAGTAGTAAATACTGATTTGTCGCTCCGCGACAAATCAGTATTTGCATACGCCCAAACCGTTAGAAAAAATAACGCTCGTCCTCGCCTACCCCGCGTCCTCGACGGCCGCACGGGCGATCGCCCACTCCTCGTCGAAGGCGTCCAGCTCGGTAGGCACGTCCGCGCCCATGGCGATGCTCTGGGTCAGCTGGTTGGTGAAGTAGTCCTTGAGTCCCGGCAGGAAGGCGTCGTCGCCGGTCATGCTCTCAAAGCCCTCCACCTCCACCATGTCGGCGATCTGCGCCTCCATGTCCTTGCGCAGCGGGATCATTTCGTATTCCACGGCTTCCTTGGTGGTGCTGAACAGCTGCTCGCTCTTAAGGAATTCGCCGTAGAGCGCCTTGTCGGTGAAGAAGTAGCGGATGAAGTCCTTGCAGATCTCGGGATACCGGGTGTTCGCGCCGATGGCAAGGCCCTCGTTGACGTACACCGAGACCACGTCGGCGTTCGACTCGCCCGGGATCGGGAACCAGCCCACCTCGAAGTCCTGCCCGTCCTTGGCGACCTCCGCGTTCACCCAGGATCCGATGGGCAGCATGGCGGCCTTGCCGGTGAAGAACTGCTCCAGCATCTGGGTGTAGGTGATGCCGGCGATGTTGGGCCCGGAATACCGGGTGCAGATGGTCTGGTACTTCTCCATGGCCCGCACCAGGTCGGGATTGTTGAACTTTACCGCGTCGGCGTTGCGCCTCGCGCCCCAATGGACATCCTTCGCCAGCAGCTCGGTGCCGGCCAGCATGTTGGCCAGCTGGCTCTGGGGCCAGCCGTCCTTCAGGCCGATGGAAAAGGGCTGTATCCCCGCGGCCAGCAGCTTATCACAGGCCTCCATAAGCGCCTGCCAGGTCTTGGGGACCCCGATGCCGTTGGCGGCGAACATATCCACGTTGTAGAACACGCCGATGATCTGCTTCTTGTAGTTCGCAACGTACTGCTTGCCGTCGATCATGCCCACCTCTGGATCGACCAGGTAGTCCAGGTCGCCCTCGTCGAAGGCCAGCAGCGCGCCGGAGGGCACGAAGTCCGCCGGGTTTTGCATCACCATCACGTCCGGGAACTGGTCCGTGACCAGCAGGGTCTTCTCGTACTGGGGCAGCGTGACGTTCAGGGACGGGTTGCCGATGATCTCCACCCTGACGTCGGGGTGGGCTGCCATATACCGGTCCGCGATGGACTGCCAGAACGGCCTGGGCAGCTGGGGCTGTATGTTGACGCAGAATACGATGCTGACCTCGTCCGCGGCCAGGGCGGCGCATGCCGTCCCCCAGGCCAGGATCAGGCATATGACGATCGACAGGATCCTTTTCACGCGAATGCTCCCCCTTTTTAATTTCGCATATCCCTCGGCGTGGCGCCCGTCACCTTTTTAAATATCTTGAGAAAATAGTGATAGTCGGTGAAGCCCACCTGCTCGGCGACCTCGTACACTTTTAAAGTCGGGTTTGTCAGCAGCCGCTGGGCCTCCCGGATGCGCAGGCCGTTGACGTAGTCGGTAAAGGCGCAGCCCATCTCTTTCCGGAAGATCTGACCGAGGTAGGAGGTGTTGATGCGGCAGTCCGCCGCCACCTGCTTGAGCGTCACGCCCTCCCGGTAGTGCTTGGCGATGTAGGCCACCGCCAGCCCGACGAGGGACGAGCTCCTGCCCAGCACCGCGGCGTTTTCCGAAAACAGCCGCTCACAGAGCGCGCGCAGCCATTGGCGCATGTCTGAAAAATGGCGTAGCCTGAACAGCCCGGCAAAGTCGAACTCCGTCGGTTCCCGGTAGGTGTTCATGCTGCCGTAGATCTCATGAAAGCAGTCGGTCATGCGCACGGCTATGTGCATCAGCAGGTTGTGGGCCTGGTTGGGGGTAAGCGGATTCTCCTTGACGACCATGGAAAGCGCCTCGTCCAGATAGGCCTGGGTGGCCGCCGGGTCGCCCCGGCGAATCAATCCCTCGAGCTTGTCAAAGTCGAACCTTTCCAGCGTCCGCCCCGGCGACGGCACCTCCGGCACGCTGTCAAACCAGATAACGCCGCTGCCCTGCATGAACATGCCGTACTCCAGGCACTTGCACGCCCCTTCATAGGAAAGGTGCGCTTCCTCCAGCCGGTTCACCGGCTGCCCGACGCCAACCGTCAGCGGGCTTTGGGATTGCCGGGCCTTGGCCACGAAGCCCTCCAGCGCCACCTGGATCCCCTTGCGGTCGTTAAGGGCGCTGTCCAGCGCCATCAGCAGCACCAGGTTGTTCTCGCTGTCATTGAACGCGATCGTACTGACCCCGGGAATCGCCTTCGCCATGGCCTCGATCTCGTTCCGGTCAAGCGGCTCGCGCGGGGCCGTCGACGCCTGGGGGCTCACGGCGACGACGGCGCACAGATATGCCTCCGCCGTGAAGGGGATATCCAGGAAGTCCGCCTTCTCCCGCAGCTCCTCCGGGCTGATGTTGCCGGTCATCAACCGCCTGAGGGTGTTGGTGCGCAGCAGCTCGCTGCCCTGCCGGTTGCGCTGGTCGACGATGGCCTCCTTCTCGATCTCGCTCACCGCGTTTTTCAGGTTTGAAATCAATTCGTCGTTGTCGATGGGCTTGAGCAGGTAGTTGTCCACCCCCAGCCTGATGGCGGCCTTCAGGTAATCATAGTCGCTGTAGCCGCTCAGTATGGTGATCTTGACGTCGAAGTCCAGCTGCCTGACCTCCCGGATCAGCTCAAGGCCGTCCATCTGGGGCATGCGGATGTCCGTGATCAGTATCTCCGGCCGTATGCTGCGCACCAGCCGGAGCGCCTCGACACCGTTCGCCGCCTCGCCCGCCACCTCCAGGCCCAGGCTGTCCCATTCGATGGTCTCCCGCAGTCCCTTTCGAATGATGGGCTCGTCATCCACGATGATTACTCTGTACATAGGCCTCCATCTCTTCCTTTCTCATGGCGGGCATGGCGATCGTGACGACGGTGCGCACCCCCGGCTCGCTCTCTATGGACATGCCGTAGGGCTCGCCGAACAGTATCCTCAGGCGCTGGTGCACGTTGCTCAGGCCGATGCTGTAGGAATCCTCCGTCGTCTCCGCCCCCGGGTCGTCCAGCCGGGCCTCGATGCGCCGAAGGGTTTCCCCATCCATGCCCCGCCCGTTGTCGGACACGGCGATCACCAGCCGGGCCTCCGCCTCCACGCGGGCTTCTATGGTGATCAGCCCGCCCTCGATGACGCCCATCTGGCCGTGCTTGATCGCGTTTTCCACCAGGGGCTGCAATATGAATTTCGGCACCCCCAGCTGCATCAGCTTCTGGGGCACCTCGGTTTTGACCTCGAAGGCGTCGGCGTAGCGCATCAGCTCCAGCTCGATGAAGGCGTCGGCATACTCGATCTCCTGCCTCAGCTCCACGAACATCCCCCGGGTCTTGATGTTCCAGCGGAACAGGTTGCCCAGCAGGTGGATCATCCTCGCCGTCTGCTCGTCCTTGTTCATCAGGGCGTTGATGCGTATGGATTCAAGGGTGTTGAACAGGAAGTGGGGGTTGATCTGCGCCTGCAGCGCCTTCAGCTCCGCCGTCTTGGACTTGAGCTGGTACACATAGGCGGTCTGGATGTGCTTCTCCAGGCGGCTGGTCATGCGGTTGAAGCTCTCCTCCAGATAGCCGATCTCGTCCCGGGAGCGCGGTTGGGGCCAGGTCCTGAACTCGCCCCGCTCCACAGCCTGCATTCTAAGCACCAGTCGCTTGATCCGCCTGGAAAACAGCGTCGCGGACACCAGGCTTATGACCAGCGCCAGCAGCACGCAGGCCACCAGCGCGCCGTACAGGCTCCGGCGCATGGCCCCGGCCTCCCGGTGAATCACCTCTCGGCTGACGATGTTCATGAACCAATAGCCCGTCCGCTCGGATTGCTGGGCAGAGATTACGTAGGCGTCGTTGGAGGCTGCGTTCCTGAAATCCGCTATGCCGTAGGGCGTGCCGTCAAAGGGCTTCCCCGCGCCGTCGCCGGAGGAATCAAACAGCGTCATGCCGTTGCGGTCCACCACGAAAAGCGTGCCGTTCAGGCTCTCGGCGTTTCGATAGGCCTGCTTGAAGTGGTCCGCCCAGACGTTCACCACGATGTAGCCCAGAGGCTGGTTGAAACGGACGGCATTCACGTCGAACAGGTAGATGCAGTAGGAGATGACGGCGTAGTCGTTGACGCTGCTGGCGTTGATGTAGGCCGGAATGTGGTTCGGAATGATGCGTATGTGGTTGTCGACATCCTCGCCGGGAATGCCCCGGTCGTAGAAGTCGTAATCCAGCGACGTATCCCTTCCGGCGACGCTGGAGAAGAAATAGATGTCCCTGTCGCCGTAATCCACGATGAATATATCCGATATGAAGTCATTGGCCGCGCAGGTATCCTGGAGGTAGCCGGAGATGATCTCCCTCTTGGTCCTGCGGTCCATGGTCGCCAGCTTCCTCGGGTTCAGGTAATCGGTGATGCTGTAATTGTTGTAATAGCTCTTGGGCATGTACAGCTGGGCAAATATGCTCTGCACGGTCCTGTACTTTTCGTCGCTGTACGTCTGCACCTGCTGGACCATCTCGCTGTCCATCCGCAATTCCTTTTCCGTCAGCGTGCCCACGACCCTGGAGGTGGTGAGCACGGCGACCAGGCCCAGCCCGACGAATATGACCAGGCAATAGGACAGCATCATCTTGAAAGCATACCGGTTCACAAGGCGCGGCTCGCGCCTGGAAGCCTCCTCGCCAGCCAATGCGGTCACCTCCCCGCTGCTTCACATAGATCGCCTATTATATTACTTATTCGATTTTTATTTGTAAATTCCTCTTGATTTTATAAATTCATTTTTCGGCTGTAATATGCCCCCCATTCCTTGACAGCGCGTCCTGAATCTGGCACAATAGAGATGCAGCGGCGGTATCAGGCCGCCGCAGGACCGCTATCCCACACAGCGTCGCACGAAGACGCCCCCTCTATTCAACCGATCAGGAGGCAACATGCAGTACGGATACTTTGACGAGATCCATCGGGAATACGTGATCACCCGACCGGATACGCCCCAGCCGTGGGCGAACTACCTGGGCTCCCCGGAATACGGCGCGCTCATCTCGAATAACGCCGGCGGCTACAGCTTTGCCCGTTCCGGGGCCAACGGGCGCATACTGCGCTACGTGTTCAACCAGTTCGACCAGCCCGGGCGCTACATCTACCTCCGGGACAACGCCGACGGCGACTTCTGGTCCGCCAGCTGGCAGCCCGTGGGCAAGGACCTGGACGCCTACGCCTGCCAGTGCCGCCACGGCCTGGGCTACACCCGGCTCACCGCGGACTACCGGGGCATCCACAGCGAGGCGCTGTACTACGTGCCCCTGGGCGCCACCCACGAGGTCTGGGCGCTGACGGTGGAAAACCGCAGCGACGTGCAGCGCGCGCTGACGCTGACCGGGTACGCGGAATTCACCAGCCACCCCAACTACGAGCAGGACCAGGTCAACCTCCAGTACTCCCAGTTCATCACCCGCACGCTGTACGACGAGGGCCGCATCCGCCAGCAGATCAACGGCAACCTGGACAAGCAGCCCGGCATCAACGGCGACGCCGTCACCGAGCGCTTCTTCGGCCTGGTCGGGGCAAGGACCGCCTCCTGGTGCGGCGACAAAGCCGGCTTCCTCGGCCCCTATCGCCAGTACGGCAACCCCGTCGGCGTGGAGCGGGGCGACCTGGGCAACCTGTCCAACTACAACGGCAACAGCTGCGGCGCGCTGTCCGCCGTCGTCGAGCTGGCGCCGGGCGAGGCCGTGACCGTCGCCTTCCTGCTGGGCCAGGTCGCAAGCGCCGAGAGCGCGGCGATCATGGCGCGCTATGCCGGGCCGAAGCCCGTGGTCGACCGCGAGCTTAAGGCCCTGAAGGACGACTGGGGCCGGCGGCTCTCCGCCCTCAGGGTCAAGACTCCCTGCCCCGAATTCGACACGATGGTCAACACCTGGAACGCCTACAACTGCTTCATGACCTTCATCTGGTCCCGGGCGGCCTCGTTTATATACTGCGGGCTGCGCAACGGCTACGGCTACCGGGATACGGTGCAGGACATCCAGGGCGTCATCCACCTGGCCCCGGAGATGGCGAAGGAGAAGATCCGCTTCATGCTCTCGGCCCAGGTGCACCACGGCGGCGGGCTGCCGCTGGTGAAGTTCACCCACAACGCCGGCCACGAGGACACCCCGGAGGACGCCAGCTACGTGAAGGAGACGGGCCACCCCTCCTACCGCGCCGACGACGCGCTGTGGCTGTTCCCGACGGTCTACAAGTACGTCGCGGAATCCGGCGACACCGCGTTCCTGGACGAGGTGATCCCCTTCGCCAATAAGGACGAGGGCAGCGTCTACGAGCACCTGAAGCGGGCGCTGGACTTCTCGATGAAGCATCTGGGCCCCCACGGCCTGCCCGCCGGGCTGTACGCCGACTGGAACGACTGCCTGCGGCTGGGCGCGAACGGGGAATCCACCTTCGTGGCCCTGCAGTACTACTACGCCTTCACCGTGCTGCGCCGCTTCGCAAAGGAGAAGCAGGACGGCGAATACCTGGCCTGGCTGGAGCGCGAGCAGCGGGCCTTTGGTGAAAAGCTGCAGGCGCTGTGCTGGGACGGGGACCGCTTCATCCGCGGCTTCACCGAGGCGGGCGAGACCATCGGCGCGGGCAGCGCGCCGGAGGCGAACCTCTGGCTCAATCCCCAGAGCTGGTCGGTCATCAGCGGCCTGGCCGACGCAGAGCAGGCAAGCGCCGCGATGGACCAGGTTTGGAACCGGCTGAACACCGCCTACGGCGCGGTGCTGATGGACCCGCCCTACCACGCCCACGCCTTCGACGGCGCGCTGGCCGTGATCTTCAACCAGGGCGTCAAGGAGAACGCCGGCATCTTCTCCCAGTCCCAGGGCTGGGTGATCCTGGCCGAGGCGCTGCTGGGCCACGGCGAGCGGGCCTTCGCCTACTTCGCGGAGAACGCCCCCGCCATGCAGAACGATCGTGCGGAGATCCGCGGCATCGAGCCCTACTGCTACGGCCAGTTCACCGAGGGCCCCGCCAGCCCCCGCCACGGCCGCTCCCACGTCCACTGGCTCACCGGCACGGCCTCCACGGTCATGGTGGGCTGCGTGGAGGGCATACTGGGGCTGCGCCCCGACCTGCACGGCATCAAAATCGCCCCGTCCATCCCGAAGGACTGGAAAGCGCTTGAAATCGAGAAGACCTTCCGCGGGCGCAGTCTGCACATCCGGGTGGAAAACCCGAACGGCAGGGAATCCGGCTGCGCGTCGATGACCGTCAACGGCAAGGCCGTCGAGGGCAATACCATCCCCGAGGAGATGCTGAGCGCGGAGACGGAGATTTTGGTGGTGATGTAGGGAAATACTGATTTGTCGCGCTGCGACAAATCAGTATTTAGGTTTTAGGTTATAGGTTTTAGTAGCCGAGCTCTTGCCCTTTGGCACTATTTTCTGATTAACATTGACAAAACGCGAAGCGGACAGGTATAATGTTAACAATGCCAATTCATAATACAACGGCAACAGGAAAGGAGACATGCGACATGAAGCGCATCATAGCGGTACTATTGGCGGTGTTGCTGGCGCTGGGCGTATGCGGCGCCCTTGCAGAAGAAAAAGGGATTGAGATCGAAGGCCTCGACGTCGAGGGCGTCGATCTTGGGAACACGGTTTTGGAGGATATCGGGCTGCCGGAGGGCGGCCTCGATGTGGCCGCCCTCCCGGCCCTGGAGGCGGCGCAGGACAACGCTGCCAAGGATGTCAAGATCAACAAGACCAACTTCCCGGACGCGGCATTCAGGCAATATGTGAAGGACAGCTTCGACAAGGACGGCAACGGCGCGCTGTCATCGGCGGAGGCCAAGGCCGTCCATGAGATCAACATCGGTACCATCGGCGAGGAGGGTACCGTGCCTGTGAACTGCAAGAGCGTGAAGGGCATCGAATTCTTTCCCAACCTGGAGGCGCTGATCATCCTTGGCGGTCGGGAAAAGCGCCTGTCGTTTACCAGTCTGGACGTGAGCAAGAACACTAACCTGACGCTGCTGATCGTGTGCTTCACCAAGCTCAACAAGCTGGATGTCAGCAAGAACACCAAGCTGGAGGAGCTGAACATCGGCACCAACAAGGTCAAGACCCTGACTCTGGGCAACAAGCCCCGGCTCGAGCACCTGGTCTGTGACAACAACCTGCTGACGAAGCTGGACGTGAGCAAGTGTCCCGAGCTGGACTACCTACAGTGCCACGACAACAAGCTGACGAAGTTGGACATGACGAAGAACACCAAGCTGAAGGAGTTATATTCCCAAGACAACCAGCTGACGGCGCTGGACGTGACCAAGTGCGCCAACCTGAAATCGCTGCATGCCGAGGGTAACAAGCTGTCCAAGATCGACGTATCCAAGTGCAAGAAGCTGACCTCTCTGTATTTGAATGACAACAAGCTTTCCAATCTGGACGTGAGCAAGAACACCAAGCTGAAGGCACTCGTGTGCGAATACAACAAGCTGACGAAGCTGGATGTGACGAAAAACACCAGTCTGGTATTGTTGTGGTGCTATGACAATGCCCTGAAGGCGCTGGATTTGAGCAAAAACACCAAGCTGGCCGATCTGCACTGTGGCAAGAACAAGTTGAAGGCGCTGGATGTGAGCAAGTGCAAAAAGCTGGAAACGATGTATTGCGAAGCCAATGCCATCACGAAAATCGACATCGCGAAGCTGCCCACGTACCTGCGCAATCTGGCCCGCAAGAATGAGTTTGAGGTCGGCGACGGCCTGATGTACATCATTCCGGAAGAGGGCAAGGGCATCTGCCTTGACGCAAGCGTGAAGGTCTATGACGGCAACAAGGTCATCCATGAGCCTGCCTGACGAAAGCCCCTTGCATAAATGTGACAGCCGGCGCGGATTTTGCGCCGGCTGTTTCCTTTCTGACAAATATTAACAATAGGCCCGGAAGACAGTTATAATAACCTCTGCGTCGGCACGAACAAGCTGAATACGCTGAAATTGGGCAAGCTGACGAAGCTGGAGAAACTGTGGTTTGATAACGTCGCCCTGTCGAAGCTGGATTTGAGCAGGAACACTCGCTTGAAGTCCGTGTGGTGCCGCGGTTGCGGGCTGAAGAAGCTGGTGAAAGCGGCTGCTCCCAAAATCGAAGACGGTTCGGCATGCGGGGAGAAGGAAGAGGCGGCCTATGATCTGAGGATTCCCGCGAACATGACGCTGGTTGCCGGAAAAACGGTGCTGTACAAGCCCTAAGGAAACGCTGAACAAATCAGCGAAGCCATGAAAAACTAGTTCCTTAGGTGTTAGGGAAGGTAGAAATCCTGACGGATTTCTTTTATTCAAAGGACCGAGAAACGAGTAACTACTGCCGTTTCCTTTGAATCAAACAAATCCCGTGGCCGAAGGCCTAGCGTAGCGTTAAGGGATTTGCACCACCCCTAAAACCTAAAACCTGAAACCTACGCCCTTCCCCCCTTCACTCGCCGGATCTCCCGGATCACCAGCTTCAGGTCCACGGGCTTGGCGATGTGGCCGTCCATGCCCGCCTCAAGGCAGGCGGTGACGTTCTCCGAGAAGGCGTCCGCCGTCATGGCGACGATGGGGATGGACCGGGCCCATTCGTTGTCCAGGGCGCGTATGGCCCGGGTGGCGTCCAGGCCGTTCATCTCCGGCATCTGCACGTCCATGAAGATCAGCGCGTAGCGGCCCTCGGGGGCCTTCTTCATCATGTCCACGCAGATCCGGCCGTTCTCCGCCCGCTCGGTCTCGATGCCGAACATGCCCAGCATGGCGGAGATGATCTCCCAGTTGACCGGGTTGTCCTCGGCCACCAGTATGCGCAGGCCCGCCAGGTCGGAATAGTCGTCCTCCGGCTCGGCGGACCGGGACTCCTTGCCCAGCAGCTCGTTGATCTTGTCGTAGAGGGTGGAACGGAACAGCGGCTTGCTGATGAAGCCGTCCGCCCCCGCGCCCCGGGCGGCGTCCTCGACCTCCGACCAGTCGTAGGCGGAAACCAGCAGGATCGGTATGCGGGCGTCCACCTCCGCGCGGATGCGCCGCACCGTCTCCACGCCGTCCATGCCGGGCATCTTCCAGTCGACGATGACCACGGCGTAGTCCCGGCCCTGTTCGTGCCGGTGGGCGATCATGCCCAGCGCCTCCAGGCCGCCGCCCGCCCGCTCCGGCGTCGCGCCCAGCGATTCCAGGGTGTCCATCGCCGTGTCCAGCAGGATCTCGTCGTCGTCCACGATCAGCACGTCCATGGGCTCCAGCCGCATGTCCTCCCGCTGCCGTTCGGCCACGGCGATGTCGATGGTGACGGTGAAGGTGGTGCCCTTGCCCACGGCGCTCTGACATTCGATGGTCCCGTTCATCAGCTCCACCATCTGCTTGGTGATGGCCAGGCCCAAGCCCGTGCCCTGGATGCTGTTGACGCGGCTGTCGACCTGGCGGGAGAAGGGCTGGTACATCCTCGCCATGAATTCCGGGGTCATGCCGATGCCGGTGTCGCTGACCACGTAGGTCATTCGCACAAAGCCCGGCGCGGCGGCTTCCTGCTTCAGGTCCACGCAGACCCTGCCCCCCGGCTCGGTGTACTTGATGGCGTTGGACAGGAGGTTGATGTAGATCTGGTTCAGCCGGAGCTGGTCGGCGTGCAGGTATTCCACGTCCATTCGGCTGACGTGGAAGCTGAAATCGATGTTCTTTTCCTTGATCATCGGCTGGGAGAGGTTCACCAGGTTTTCCACCGTCTCCACGACGGAGAAGGTGACCGGGCTGAGGTTCAGCTTGCCGCTCTCCACCTTGGAGATATCCAGTATGTCGTTGATCAGCGTCAGCAGGTGATTGCTGGCCAGGGTGATCTTGCGCAGGTTCTCCCGCACCGACTCCCCGTCCCCCAGGTTGTGCTCGGTCAGCGTCGTCAGGCCGATGATGGCGTTCATCGGGGTGCGGATGTCGTGGGACATGGTGGACAGGAAGTCGGTCTTGGCCTTGTTGGCCTGGGCGGCCTCCCGGGCGGCGGTCTGGAACCGGTGATTGAGGTATTGCATGTAGCAGAGGTCGATGATGAACAGCAGCAGCAGCCCCGCCGAGACGACGCCCACCAGCAGCCAGTTCTCGTTCACCACGCGGAATTCCGCCGTCGGGTTGTAGCCCAACAGCACCCAGCCGCCGGTGGGCGTGATGGGCGTATAGACGATGGCGCACTCCTGGCCCTGGGCGTCCAGCATCGTGAACACGCCCTTGCCGGAGACGATCCTGTCAAACAGCGCCTGGCTGTTCCGTTCCCCGGGATTGCAGGCGCTGTAGAAATCAAAGAAGCTGGCATCCTTGAAGGCGCTACCCTTGACGATGTAATTGCCCCGCGCGTCGATGATGGAGAACGCCGCGTTCCGGTAGCTATCGCTGGGAAAATCCCACTTCTGCTCCAGCCCGCTGACGGGCAGCACCCGCAAAAGCAGCGCTTCCCGCTGCCCTCCGTCCGCCCCCCGCAGCGCGATCCGGTTGCAGAAGGCCAGCGACGGCTCCCCGTTCATCGGGTTGGTATAGGCCCGGGTGACGTTGACGGACTCCCCCACCCCCTTGATCCAAGCGGTGTCGTCCAGCAGCTCCAGGCGCTCGTAGGAGACGTCGTAGCTGGCGTCGTCGTCCTGGCGCGGGCGGGTGGAGAGGCCCGTCAGCGTGTCCGCATAAATCAGGTGGGCCGAGGCCTCCCGCATGACGTGGGAGCTGCGTATGAAATCCGTCGCCTGCTCGATGGTCAGCAGCTGGTTGTTGATGTAGCGCGCCCAGACGTCGCAGATCTGCTGCTCGCCGACCAGGTAGTTCTCGGTCACCTGCTCCATGGCCTCCGAGGTGCCCTCGAAGGCCTCCATCTGCCGGCGGTAGTAGGTTTTGCTCTCGTAATTCGCATAGAAGGCCACAAAGCCCAGTATGGCGGCGATCAGCACGACGTTGACGACGATGACCCAGGTCTTTTTCATGATCTTCTCTCCCTCAGCACGTCCTGCAGCGTCCTGTGCAGCACGGCGATGTCCACGGGCTTGGCGATGTGGGCCTGCATGCCGGCGTCCTTGGCGGCCTGCACGTCCTCGGCAAAGGCGTTGGCGGTCATGGCCACGATGGGCACGCCGGCCAGCGCAGGGTCTTCCAGCGCCCGGATGGTCCGGGTGGCGGTATAGCCGTCCATGACGGGCATCTGTATGTCCATCAGCACCAGGTTATAATAGCCGGGCTGGGAGGCCGCCACCCTATCCACCGCGATCTGGCCGTTCTCGGCGGTCTCCACCGCAAAGCCCATCTGGGTCAGGAACATGCCGCCGATCTCCATGTTGATCTGGTTGTCCTCCACAAGCAGCAGGCGCATCCCGTGGAAATCCACCGGCGCCTCCGCCTCCGCCGGCTTCGCGGGCTCGGGCAGCTCCTCCCGGGGCAGGTCCGCCTCCTCCGCCAGCTTCAGCCGCACGCGGATCACCAGCTCGGTGCCGCTGCCCGGCGAGGTGAGCACCTCGATGGTGCCGCCCATCAAATCGACGATGCGCTTGGTGATGGCCAGGCCCAGGCCCGTGCCCTCCACGCCGCTGTCGGTGGAGGTGCGCTCCCGCTCGAAGGCGTTGAACATCTTCTCCACGAAGGCGCTGGACATGCCGATGCCGCTGTCGCGGACCCGGATCTCATAGTTGCCGTAGCTCTCGTCCGGGGCGACGCTCTCCCACAGCGAGGCGTCGATGGTGCCGCCCTCGGGGGTGAACTTATAGGCGTTGCTGACGACGTTCAGCAGCACCCGGGTCAGGTTCTTCTTGTCGCACCAGGCGTAGCGGTGCTGCACCTGGCCGGTGTGGACGGTGAAATCCAGCAACTTCTGGCGCATCTGCTCGGCAAACAGGTCGTGGATCTCGTCGAACAGCGCCTTCAGGTCCGTGGGCACGAACGACAACTCGATCTTGCCGCTCTCGATGCGGCTCATCTCCAGTATGTCGTTGATCAGCGTCAGCAGGTGTTGGCTGGAGGTGTCGATCTTGCCCAGGTAATCGTGCAGAACTGCGGGATCGTCCTCCTTGCGGGCGAGGGTCGTGTAGCCGATGATGGCGTTCATGGGCGTGCGGATGTCGTGGGACATGTTGAACAGGAACTGGCTCTTGGCCAGGCTCCCCTCCACGGCGCGGATCTTCTCCCGCTCGATGACCTCGTGCTTCCTGCGGATCAGGTTCTGGATGTACATCATCGCCGCCAGGCCGACGAACACGATCAGCATCAGCACGACGCCGCCCCGGACGACGATGCCCCGCACCGCCGCGTCGCCTTCGGCCACCAGGCGCTTGGCGATCCACATCAGCGCCGAATACAGCAGCAGCGCGAACAGCGTCACGCCGGAGGTGGACATGCCGGTGAACTCCGCCAGGGTCGTCTCGTTCACCGTGCGCAGGTAGAATATGAAGCCCAGCAGGCACCAGACGGCCAGCAGCAGGAACGCCTCGCTGCCCATGGCCTCCAGCGCCGTCATGCGGGGCACCAGCTGGACCATGGCGAATGCCACGGAGATCGCCGTGCCCGCGATGCCGCTGGCCACGGCCCGCCGCTCGCCCTCGATGCGCCCCAGCTTCCAGGCCGCCGCCGAGGTGTAGCCGAAGCCGACGATGGCCCCGAAGGCGGTCAGGTCCACGAACCAGTTCAGCGTGTTGCGACCCAGCATCGACAGCAGCACCGAGATCACCATGATGAACAAGATGCTGTATTCGGTCCTGGCGAATTTTTCCGAGAGGATGTGGTCCTCCGCCATCGTGGACAACACCCGCAGCGCCACGCGGTACGCGCCGATGATGCCGGTGAATATGGCGGCCAGGGCGCTGACGGCCATGACGACCAGGCCGAAATCGCCCATGTACGCCCGGGCGGCGTTGAAGGTGGGCACGGAGGCCACGCCGCCGAGGTTGTCCAGGTCGGCCACGTAGGCTCCCCAGGAGGCGTAGCCGTCCGGCACGAAGGACACCGCCACCAACGGCATGATGCCATAGATGAACCCGGCGACGAGTATCGCGGCGAATATCACCCATCTGGCGCGCCTGGCGGAGAATTTGAAGTGGGCCGTATCGAAGCAGATGCTCTCAAAGCCCACGAACGCCCAGGGGGCCAGTATGACCAGCGTGAACACCCCGTAGCCCCTGTTCAGGCCCAGGGTGCCGAAATCCCGGAAAACGCCGCTTGTGATCGCGTGGGGCACGCACACCGCCGCCGCCAGGAGTACCCCGGCGACCAGCGCCACGGCCAGCGCGCGGAACAGCTTTTGCAAAAAGGGCTTGGCCTTCACGAACAGCAGGCCCACCAGCGCGAAGGCCGCCACCGACACCAGCACCTCGCTGAGGTAGATGTCGTTGCCGGCGACGGTGTAGCGCAGGCCCGACCCCGTCGCGCCGTTCATCATCGTGCGCACGACGACGAACAGCGCCGTGCCGTTCAGAAACACGATGGTCAGGTAGGACAGGCACAGAAACCAGGAGGACAGGAAGGCGTGGTCCCGCCCGAAGGCCTCCTTCGTGTAGGCGTACACGCCGCCCGTCCGGGAGCTGCGCCGCATCAGCCAGGCGAAGTTCGCCCCGATGACCAGCATGAGCAGGGCGCCGATGGCCAGCGCCAGCACCGAGCCCGCCGGCCCCGCGACGGGCAGGAAGGTGGTGCCCGGCATCACGAACGCGCCCCAGCCGACCATCACGCCGATGGCCATGGCAAACACGTCTGTTTGGGACAGGTACATGTCCATGGGCTTTTCAGATCGCGCTTCCATCATTGATCACGCTCCCGCGCCTGATCCGCCTCCCAGACCAGCTCCTCCAGCGTCCGGAACAGGTGCTCCGGCTCCACGGGCTTGGACAGGTGGGCGTTCATGCCCACCTGCAGGCTGCGCTGCACGTCCTCGTCGAAGGCGTTGGCGGTCATGGCGATGATGGGCACGCGCCTGGCGTCCGCCCGGTCCAGGGCGCGGATCGCCTTCGTGGCCTCCAGGCCGTCCATCTCCGGCATGCGCACGTCCATCAGTATGGCGTCGTAGTAGTCCAGCGGGCTGGCGGCGAACATCTCCACGGCGATTTTGCCGTTGGCGGCATGCTCGATATCGGCCTGCCTCATGGTGATCAGCTGCTTCATGATCTCGGCGTTGATCAGCACGTCCTCGGCCAGCAGCACCCGCCGGCCCTTCAGCCCAGCCCGCTTCTTTTCCTCGAACAGGCTCAGGTTGTTCTTGCGGGCGATGCGCTCGAACTCGTCGATCACGTTGGTGGCGAACAGCGGCTTGGCCAGGAAGCTGTCCACGCCGGCGTGCAGCGCCTCGTCGATGATATCGTCCCAGTTGAAGGAGGTCAGTATGATGACGGTGGTCTCGTTGTCGAAGCGCTCGCGGATGCGCCGGGCCACCTCCAGGCCGTCCATGCCGGGCATCTTCCAGTCCAGCAGCACCAGGTTGTAGCCCTCATGCCTGGCGTGCTGCGCCTCCAGCATCTGCAGGGCCTGAGCGCCGCCCAGGCAGGTGTCCGCCTGTATGCCAACCTCCTCCAGCACCAGCCGGGCGTGCTCCGCGGCGATCTCCTCGTCGTCCACCACCAGCACGCGCATGTCCTTTGGCCTGATGCTGCGCACAGCGGTGTCCCGGTGGGCGCAGTTCTGCAGCGATACGATCACCGTGAACGCCGTGCCCACGCCCTTTTCCGATTCCACCGATATGGTGCCGTTCATCAGCTCCACGATGTTCCGGGTGATGGCCATGCCCAGGCCCGTGGAGCCGTACTTGCTGCTACGGCTGCTGTCCTCCTGGGTGAAGGAATCGAATATCTTCGGTATGAACGCCTTGTCCATGCCGATGCCGGTATCCCGGATCACGAACTTGATGGTCGACTGGCCGTTGAAGCTACCGGTGCGCTCCACGGAAAGGGTCACGCTGCCGGGGGCGTCGGTAAACTTGATGGCGTTGGACAGTATGTTGATCAGCACCTGCTTCAGCTTCATGTCGTCGCCGATGTAATAGTCGCTGACCCCGCCCACCATCGTGCATTCGTATTTCAGGCCGCGCTCGCTGCACTGGGACATGACCATGGTGTTGATCTGCTCCAGCATGGTCCTGAACGAGAATTCCTCCCGGCGGATGACCATGCGGCCGGATTCGATGCGGCTCATGTCCAGTATGTCGTTGATCAGCCCCAGCAGGTGGCGGGCGCTGCCCCCGATCTTCTCCAGGTACTCCCGGGTCTCAGTCTCCAGCCTGGGATTGCGCAGGGCCAGGCTGTCCAGGCCGATGATGGCGTTCATCGGCGTGCGGATCTCGTGGCTCATGTTGGACAGGAACGCCGTCTTGGCGTTGTTGGCCTGCTCCGCCGCCGCCAGCGCGTCAGCCAGCACCCTGCGCTGCTCCAGGCTCTCGCGCATCTCGGCGTCGATGACCGTGAAGCCCACGCCCACGGCGTGGACCACGTGGTCGTCCCGGTCCGCCGGGTGCCTGACGCCCGCCATACGCAGCATCTCGTAATATTCCCTGCCCCTGCGCCGCGCCAGGTATCGGCAGGCGATGATCTTTTCGGTGGCCAGCGCCCTGCGGATGTTGTCGGGCTCGATGAACGCCATGAAGCCCGCCCTGTACGCCTCGTCCACGTATTTTTCGCAGTATTCGGCAAAACGCCGATAGAAGGGGAAGCGCATGCCCTCGGTGTAGTGGTCCGGGTCGTCGGCGTCGGCCCGGTAGCAGATGGCGACGTCCGCGTCCAGGTCCACGTGGTACACGCTGCGGTAATCCGAGGCCATGGCGGTGATCATGTTGTCCAGCTGCACCCGGTGCTGCTCCTGCCTGAGCAGCTCCTGCTGAACCGCCTGCTCCTGGCGAACGTCGTCGTCCACGTCCTTGAAGCCGCACACGACCCCCAGCTTGCCGCCGGGCATGTCGACCTTGGCAAATTCGATGCGGTAGTAGCGCTCGCTGCCGTCCTTCATGGCGCGCAGGTAGTTGACGGCGAACTGGGGCTTTTCCGACAGGCGACGGGTGATGTTCTGAAGGGTCAGCTCCTCCTTAAGCCGCGCCTGGTCGGCGGGGGCCACCGCGGTGCGGATGTATTCGTCCCTGGCCTGGGAATACTTCATCCTGCCCAGCGCGTCCCGGATCGGCCCGGCGTGTTCGGTCAGCCCCTGGGTGTCGCCCCGGTACAGCGAGAAGGCCTCCGTCTCCACGTCCTTGATCAGCCACACGGTGTGATAGGCTTCGCTGAGCGCCTCGATCACCGCGTTGCGGATGGCCACGTCCGAAGCGATCCTCTCCCGCTTCTCGGTGATGTCGGAGATGAAGACATAGTAGATGCCGCCGTAGGCGTCGGTCTGGGTGTAGTGGCCGAAGTCGTCCACCCAGCGCACCGCCCCGTCCCGACGGATGATGCGGTACTCCGCGTAGTCCATCTGGTCCTCGCTGCGCTCGATCTGTTGGGCGATGGACTGGGAGACCGCGTCGTAGTCGTCCGGGTGGAGCATGCCCTTGAAGGTCCACCCGGTCAGGGCCTCGAACTGGGTCCTGTCCGCGCAGCCAAAGATTTCAAACACGGCGCGGTTGGCGTACAGCAGTTCCTCCGGCGGCGCGGCCCTGTAGATGAAGAATCCGCCCGGCATGTGCTTGCCGATCTCCTCGATGATGGCGAGATTCTGTTCATTCAGCTCAAACTTCCTGCCAAACATGCTCCGCCTCCCCCGTTCGCGCGTCGATGCGTGCTTTCACGCTATTATGGCTTCATTTTTCCATATTATAGCATTTGCCTGAAAAGGTTGTCAATTCGCTGTTGGGAATGTTGCAAATTCTGATTTGTCAGGGAGACGTCAAGGGGATAGGCAATAGGGAATAGGGAATAGGCAATAGGAAAAGCCGCGCAGGGAACGTTGCATCGAAGACAAAGGTAACGTTCCCGCGAAGAAAGAGAAGCCCGGAATCCCCCAAAAGCCTGAAACGGCAACGCAGACGCCGCTCTGAAGGAATAACTACATGTCGCTGCTGAGACGCGTAGTTAGGAGCTGTGCATAAATTATTAATACATTATATCTTGTAATTTTCCCCAGTTTTTGCTATCATTACCTACAGGAGATGATAGTGTGTTGGGGAAGAATTATGAGAGCAAAATCAGCACAATGATGCCGCTACTGAACGAGA
>JAFRJF010000164.1 GCA_017432405.1 Clostridia bacterium
GACCTGTACCTGATCGGTACCAGCGAGCACTCCATGATCGGCAAGTTCATCGACCAGGTCCTGCCTGAAGAAAGCCTGCCCCAGACCCTCACCAGCTATTCTCCCTGCTTCCGCAAGGAGAAGGGCGCCCACGGCATCGAGGAGCGCGGCGTCTACCGCATTCACCAGTTTGAAAAGCAGGAGATGATCGTGGTCTGCAAGCCCGAGGATTCCATGGACTGGTATGAGAAGATGTGGCGCTACTCCGTTGAGCTTTTCCAGAATATGGAAATCCCCGTGCGCCAGCTGGAGTGTTGCTCCGGCGATCTGGCGGACCTGAAGGTCAAGTCCTGCGATATTGAAGCCTGGTCCCCCCGGCAGCAGAAGTACTTTGAGGTCTGCTCCTGCTCCAACCTGGGCGACGCCCAGGCCAGACGCCTGAAGATCCGCGTCAAGGGCGCCGACGGCAAGACCTACCTGCCGCACACCCTCAACAACACCGTGGTGGCGCCTCCCCGGATGCTCATCGCCTTCCTGGAGAACCACCTGCAGGCCGACGGCAGCGTCACCATCCCTGCCGTCCTGACACCGTACATGGGCGGGAAGACCCTTCTCGTTCCAAATAAATAAGGAGGACATAGCAATGAAAAAGTTCTTTGAAGAGTTCAAGACCTTCATCACCAAGGGCAACGTCCTTGACATGGCGGTCGGCGTCATCGTCGGCGGTGCCTTCGGCGCCATCACCAGCTCCCTGGTGGGCAACGTCATCACCCCGCTGCTGGCCTGGCTGTTCAAGGCTCCCAACACCGACGCGCTGAACATCACCCTGCGTGCTGCCGATGAGGCCGCCGGCACCGAGGCCGTGGTCCTGGGTCTGGGCACCTTCGTGGGCGCCATCATCAACTTCCTGGTCATCGCGCTGGTGCTCTTCAGCGTCATCAAGGCCTTCAACAAGGCCCGCGAGCTGGCCGAGGCCAAGCTGAAGAAGGAAGAGGAAGAGGCCGCTGCTGAGCCTGAAGAGCCCAAGCCCACCACCGAGGAGCTGCTCACCGCCATCCTCGACGAGATGAAGAAGAAATAAGCAATTCCAAACATAAAAACCTGAGAACACTGTCGGTGTTCTCAGGTTTTTTATGTGAGTTTTGAGTTTTCAGCTTTGAAAGGAAAAAGGACGGCTTTCCCATGGGGGAAGGCAAAGATCCGCAAGTCCGCATTCCGAACGCCTCATTTCCTCTCCCCCGTAAAAAAACAGACGCGGAAAAACCGCGTCTGTTTTTTGTGGTTTGTTGCGCCGGGAACGCTTAACGCATGCCCTTGTCGTAGGGGATGCCTTCCGCCTTGGGCGCCCGGGACTTGCCGGAGGAAAGGGCCAGAACGATCAGGGACACGATGTAGGGCATCATGTTGTAGACTGTGCCGGGGATGTTCAGCGCGGACAGGAAGTCGAAGCCCGCGTACACATTGGAAAGGGCGCGGAACAGACCGAAGAGCAGCGCCGCCAGGGCGATGCGCAGAGGCTTCCACTGACCGAAGATCATGACCGCCAGGGCAAGGAAGCCGAAGCCGGCTACGCCGTACTCAAACTGCCACTGGGAAACGCCGGCCAGGATGTAGCAGATGCCGCCCAGGCCGCCCAGCGCGCCGGAGATGAGCACGCCGGCCCAGCGCATCTTGAAGACGTTGATGCCCACAGAGGCGGCCGCCTGGGGATGCTCGCCGCAGGCCATGAGCCGCAGACCGAATTTGGTCTTGTACAGGATCACGTAGGCCAGGATCAGCACGATCACGGCGACCACCATGAACCAGTTGAACTCAAAGGAGCCGATGGTTTTCACGAAAGCCTTCTTGGGCTCCACGTAGATGATGGTGGCGGAGTGGTCGTTGGGGTTGGCGGCGGTGTTGATGGCCTTGACGAAGACCGTGGCGGCGGCGGTGCCCAGCATGTTCAGGGCGGTGCCGACGATGGTCTGGTCAGCCTTGAAGTTGATGCTCGCCACAGCCAGCAGCGAGGAGTACACTACACCGAAGACGATGGCGGCCAGCAGCGTCAGCAGGACGATGACGATGGCGGAGGTCCCGGCGGGGAGCACGCGCATCATCAGCGCGCCGCCCAGGGCGCCGATGACCATGATGCCCTCCAGGCCCAGGTTGATGACGCCGGAGTGCTCGGAGAAGCAGCCGCCAAGCGCGACCAGCAGCAGCACGGAAGAGAAGATCAGCGTGTATTGGATCAGCAGCAGCATTACTTCTCGCCTCCTTTCGCATCAGCGGCAAGTTTCTTTTCCTTCTGCGCCTGCTTTTCATCGCTCTTGGCGAGACCCTTGTTGATGGCGGTCTTCAGGAAGAGCACGAAGCCGCAGAGGTAGATGATGATGGCGGAGATCAGATCCGAGATCTGAGCACAGTAGTGGTTCAGGTCCACGTTGGGGCCGCCGTCGGTGATGTGCTGGATGAAGAAGGAGGAGAAGATGGTGCCGATGGGGTTCAGACCGCCCAGGAAGGTGGCGGCGATGCCGTTGAAGCCCATGCCGGGCACGGAGGTCTGGGTGACGGACCACTGCTCGATATCGGTCAGATACAGCATGGCGCCGCCGAGACCGGCCAGACCGCCCGCGATGACCAGGGTGAGGATGATGTTGCGCTTCTCCGCCATGCCGGCGTACTTGGCTGCGTTGCGGTTGTTGCCGGTGGCGCGAAGCTCGTAGCCGAAGCGGGTGCGGTTCATCACCACATAGACGATGATGGCCATGATGATGGCCAGGGGGATCGCGATGGTGACCTTGTCATAGCCCAGAAGCTTGTCCAGTCCGGCGCCGGGCAGGATGGCCTGGGGGCGCTTTCCTTCAGCTTCAGGGTATAGTGGCTTGCTTCCTGCTTTTGACTCATCAGGATCATGTTGGTGGTATACAGCGCGATCCAGTTGAGCATGATGCCGGAGATGACCTCGTTGACGTTGCAGAAGGACTTCAGCACGCCCACGATGGCGCCCAGGGCGGCGGCGGCCGCGATGGCCAGCAGCACGCAGGGCAGCCAGCCCCAGTGCCATGCCAGGGCGGCGTAGAGGCTGGCGCAGACGCCGGCAACATACTGACCGGCGGCGCCGATGTTGAACAGACCCACCTTGTAGGCGAAGAGCACAGACAGACCGCACATCAGCAGCGGGGCCGTGCGCACCAGGGTTGCGCCCAGGAGCTTGACGCGGCGCCCGGGATTGTAGGTCTTCATGAAGTTCTTCAGGACTGCCAGGATGGCGTCCCAGGCCCCTTCGGGGTTAATGAACAGCAGCACGATGTAGCCGATCAGCAGACCCAGAATGATGCACAGGAGGGAGGCGATCAGGGACTGGACGGCACTGTTTTTCAGGAGTTTTTTCATGCCTTCACCTCATCTCTCTTGGCGCCTGCCATGTACAGGCCCAGCTCCTCCTGGGTGGTCTTCTTGGGATCCAGCTAGCCCACGATCTCGCCCTCGTACATGACAAGGATGCGGTCGGGCACGTCCATGACCTCGTCCAGCTCCAGGGAGACCAGCAGCACCGCCTTGCCGGCGTCCCGCTGGGCCACCAGCTGCTTGTGGACGGATTCGATGGCGCCCACGTCCAGACCGCGGGTGGGCTGAACGGCCAGCAGCAGGTCGGGGGCCTTGTCGATCTCACGGGCGATGATGGCC
>JAFRJF010000165.1 GCA_017432405.1 Clostridia bacterium
CGGCCAGCAGCGGCCCGGCATCCCGGCGCATGCCGATGAGCCGCGCGTAGGTCGGACGCGGCACGGCCTGCAGCGCTGCCCGGTCGATGCCCAGCAGCGCATGGGTCAGCAGCCGACTCAGGCGCGCGCGGGTGTATCGCTTGCATTTCAGCGCGTCCAGAAGCGCCTCCCGCCCGGAAGCCTCCCGGCAGAGGCGGTACAGGCGATGCTCCAGGCCCTCGCCCACGTCCGGCAGCGCCGACAGTTCCCCGGTGGACATTCCCCTGAGCCGGTACAGCAGCATGTCGTCCATCGGGTGAAGGGCGTCGGGCATCGCCCAGGGCCGCGCCGCCCCGGGAATGGCCGCCAGGGCCCCCGCGACGTCTCCCCGAGCGAAGGCGGCGCGTATGGCGGTGGCCGACGCGAACGCGCCCAGATCGGAGTCATGATAATCGCCCTGCCTCGGTATGGCCAACGGCGCCATCCCCGTACCACCGGCCAGCAATGAGCGCACGTATTCAGCGGCCAGCACGGCGTTTGGGCGATTGAGGGTCGCCGGAGAGACGCCCAGGTGCGCGCCCACAGCCTCCCCCCAGGCCCGGGCGTGGGCCATGCCCGCGTCCAGATACCCCGATATGGCTTCTGAAACGGCCTCCGGTTCATGCTCCCGCAGCGAAGCAACGCGCTTCAGCAGCCCGAGATCGGTGATCTCGCTGCCGAAGGACAGCGCGTCCGCGCCCAGGCCGGCCAATATGCCGACGCCGCCCCGGGCAAAGGCGTCCGCCGTGCGGACGGTGAACAGCGCGGGCAGCTCGAACACGGCGTCCGCGCCGCAGGCCAGCGCCATGCGGGCCCGGTCCCACTTGGAGATGATCGCGGCCTCGCCCCGCTGGGTGAAGTGGCCTCCCATGCAAACGATCACCCCGTCGTACCCGGCCTCCCGCGTGCGGGCGATGTGCCAGGCGTGGCCGTTGTGAAAGGGATTGTATTCGGCGATGATGCCGGCGATCCTCATGCTACCCTTCCTTCCCCCGTCAATGCGGTCGATATCCGGGACTCATTATCGCATATCCTGCCCGGCTTCGCAAGTCAATCATTATTTAAATTGACGCCGGCGATAATCGGGTTTATACTATTGTCAGAAAACGATCAACATCACAACGGAGGTTTGAAAGCCCATGAATTACGCAGAGGAATCTTTAAAAAAGCACGAGCAATGGCGCGGCAAGATCGAGGTGGTCGCCGTTCCGCCGGTCAAGACCAAGGATGACCTCTCCCTGGCCTACACCCCCGGCGTGGCCCAGCCCTGCCTGGAGATCCAGAAGGACATTGAAAAGAGCTACACGCTGACCCGCCGCTGGAACATGTGCGCGGTGGTCACCGACGGCACCGCGGTGCTGGGCCTGGGCGACATCGGCCCCGAGGCCGGCATGCCCGTGATGGAGGGCAAGTGCGTGCTGTTCAAGGCCTTCGGCGACGTGGACGCCTTCCCGCTGTGCATCAAGTCCAAGGACGTGGACGAGATCGTCAACACTGTATACCTGCTCTCGGGCTCCTTCGGCGGCGTGAACCTGGAGGACATCTCCGCCCCCCGCTGCTTTGAGATCGAGCGCAAGCTGAAGGAGAAGTGCGACATCCCCATCTTCCACGACGACCAGCACGGCACGGCCATCATCACGCTGGCAGGGCTGATCAACGCCCTGAAGGTGGTGGGCAAGGGCAGGGACGAGATCCGCGTGGTCACCAGCGGCGCGGGCGCCGCGGCCACGGCCATCACAAAGCTGCTGCTCTCCTGGGGCATAAAGGACGTCATCATGTGCGACCGCGCCGGGGCCATCTACGAGGGCCGGCCGGACCACATGAACGCCGCCAAGGAGGAGATGGCGAAGCTGACCAACCGCGAAAAGCGCTCCGGGAGCCTTGCCGACATGCTGGTGGGCGCGGACGTGTTCATCGGCGTATCCGCCCCCGGCACCGTGACCGCCGACATGGTCAGGACCATGAACAGGGACGCCATCATCTTCGCCTGCGCCAACCCGACGCCCGAGATCTTCCCGGACGAGGCGAAGGCCGGCGGCGCCCGGGTGGTCTCCACCGGCCGCAGCGACTATCCCAACCAGATCAACAATGTGCTGGCCTTCCCCGGCGTGTTCCGCGGAGCCTTCGACGTGCGGGCCAGGGACATCAACGAGCCCATGAAGATCGCCGCCGCCTACGCGCTGGCGGGCCTGATCTCAGACGAGGAGCTCAGCGAGGAATACATCATCCCCGCCCCCTTCGACCCCAGGGTCAAGGACGCCGTGGCCAGCGCCGTGGCGCAGGCGGCGCGGGAGAGCGGCGTGGCAAGGCTGTAACACCCAGAATATACAGGGGCCGCCGGAAAATGACCATTTCAGTCATTTTCCGGCGGCCCCTGTGTGTTATGGTTTCCTCACTGTCCCTGCGCGGCGGCGATCTGCGGCTTGGTCTGTTGGAGGATGTCCATGAATTCCTCGCCGGTGATGGTCTCGTGCTCGTACAGGTACTTGGCCAGCGCGTGAAGCTGCTGCCTGTTGTCCTGGAGGATCTTGAACGCCTTGTCGTACTGGGTGGCGATCAGCTTGCGCACCACCTCGTCGATGCGGTTGGCCGTGTCGGCGGCGCAGGCCAGCGTGGTGTCGCCGCCCAGGTACTGGTTCGTCAGCTGCTCCATGGCCACCATGCCGAACTCCTCGGACATGCCGTAGCGGGTGATCATCGCCCGGGCCAGGCGGGTGGCCTGCTCGATGTCGTTGGAGGCGCCGGTGGTGATCTGGTTGAAGATCAGGGCCTCGGCGGCGCGCCCGCCGGTGAGGGTGGCGATCTTGTTCTCCAGCTCCTCCTTGGTCAGCAGGAAGTGCTCCTTCTCGTCCACCTGCATGGTGTAGCCCAGCGCGCCGGAGGTGCGGGGAATGATGGTGATCTTGTGCACCGGCGCGGATTCCGACTGCTTCGCCGCCACCAGCGCGTGGCCGATCTCGTGATAGGCCACCACCATCTTCTCCTTGTCGCTCATCACCCGGTTCTTCTTCTGGTAGCCGGCGATGATGACCTCCACGCTCTCCTCCATGTCGGCCTGGGTGACCTTCTTGCGTCCGTCCCGCACAGCCCGCAGCGCGGCCTCGTTGACGATGTTGGCCAGCTCCGCGCCGGAAGCGCCGGCGGCAGCCCGGGCCACTGCGGCGTAATCGATGTTGTCCTGGGTCTGCACGTTCTTCGCGTGGACCCGGAGTATGGCCTCGCGGCCCTGGAGGTCGGGCAGCTCCACCGGCACGCGCCGGTCGAAGCGGCCGGGGCGCAGCAGCGCCGGGTCGAGGGACTCGGGCCGGTTGGTGGCAGCCAGGATCACCACGCCCTTGCTGCCGTCGAAGCCGTCCATCTCGGTCCGCAGCTGGTGCAGGGTCGGCTCCCGCTCGGCGTTGCCGCCGATGCGCCCGTCGCGCTTGCCGCCGATGGCGTCCACCTCGTCGATGAACACGATGCAGGGGGCCTTTTCATTGGCCTGCTTGAACAGGTCGCGCACCTTGGCCGCGCCCATGCCCACGAACATCTCCACGAACTCCGAGCCGGAGATGGAGAAGAAGGGCACGTCGGTCTCGCCGGCCACGGCCTTGGCCAGCAGCGTCTTGCCCGTGCCGGGAGGGCCCACCAGCAGCGCGCCCTTGGGCATCTTCGCGCCGATTGCCTCGTACTTCTTCGGGTTGTGCAGGAAATCCACGATCTCCCTGAGGATCTCCTTGGCCTCGTCCTCGCCGGCCACGTCGTCGAACTTGATGCCGGTGGTGGACTTCACATACACCTTCGCGTTGCTCTTGCCCATGCCGAACATCATGCTGCCCGCGCCGCCGCCGGCCTTCTCCACCAGCTTCTTGCTGAAGTACTGGCCCAGGCCGATCATCAGCACCAGCGGCAGTATCCAGGAGATCAGCAGCGACAGTATCGGCGACATCTCCTTGACGATCTGGCTGGAGAATTTCGCGCCGGAATCGTACAGCCGCTGGGTCAGCTGGGGATCGTCCATCAGGCCCGTGTTGTACAGCTTGCCGTCGCTGTCCGAGAAGATGATCTGGTTGTTCTCCACCATCACCTTGTCGATCTTCTTCTCCTGGGTCATGCGCATGAATTCGCTGTAATCCACCTCGGTCACCTGGGGATTGACCAGCAGCGGCATGACCAGGCTGTTGAACAACACGATCGCCAGCAGCGCCAGCGCGTAGTAGAACATCAAAGGCTTTCTCGGCTTCTTGACCTCGTTCACGTCCTCACACTCCTCCCATGAAATTGCACACAGTATACATATCAATTATAAACCCACTGTCAACTAAATGTCAAGGATAGTCAATGCATGATTTTAAGTGTTTTGGCATATACTGTTCCCAAAACGCAAAAAGGAGTTTGGCAATGAATCCATTTGACCTGAAGCCCCGCAAGCTGGAGGACCTGATCATGAACTGGCGTCAGCTGACGCCGCTGCCCTACGACCGCCGGGCGGTGGATCCCTACACCCGAACCCGGGTGATCCTGATGAACGGCACGGAGTTCGAGGCGGTCTGGTACGGCCACCAATTCTCCCGCCACACCGCCGACAACGAGCTGCGCCGTCAGGTCGCCCTGCTGCGCCGGCTTGAGCAGCAGCAGCAAAAGCTGGTGGCGGCGCTGAAGCCCGCGGACGAGACGATACTGGAGCACACCCTGGGCTACGAGCAGCTGGCCGTGGACCTGACCGCCATGCTGGCCCAGCGGGAGGACAACCCCTATGTGAAGCAGGCGCTGGACTTCGCGCTGCTGGAGGACTTCGACCACCTATACCGCTATGCCGACCTGATGGAGTTCGACGACCGGACGCATGCCGAGGCCTACGTGGGCCGCTACACCGAGATCATGCCCGGACGGCCCACCATCGCCCACCACCGCCACCCCTTCGATTCGGTGAAG
>JAFRJF010000017.1 GCA_017432405.1 Clostridia bacterium
AGGTCGGCACCCTCTCCGGCGGCGAGCGCGGGCGCGTGGCGCGGGCCAAGCTGATGCTCCGGCAGGACAACCTGCTCCTGCTCGACGAGCCCACCAACCACCTGGACATGGACAGCCGGGAGGTGCTGGAGGCCGCGCTGGAGGACTTTGAGGGCACGCTGCTCACCGTCAGCCACGACCGCTACTTCATCAACCGCGTCGCCACCAAGGTGATTGAAATGAGCCCCGAGGGCGCGGTGGAATACCTGGGCAACTACGACGACTACCTCGAGAAGAAGCAGGTCCAGGCCGCCGGCGAGGAGGAATGGTCCGCCGGCGGAGCCACCCGCACCCAGATCGACAAGGAAAAGCGGCGGCAGCGGCTGGCGAAGGAGTCCGCCAAGGCCCTCCAGGCGAAGCTGAAGAAGGCCGAGGAGGACATCGCCGCCACCGAGCAGCTGATTTCCGACCTTGAGGAACAGATGGGCAAGCCCGAGATCTACTCGAACCCCGCTGAATCCGCCCGGGTAGCCCGGGAGCACCGGGAGGCCCAGGCCCGCCTCGACGGGCTGTATGAGGAATGGGAGGCGCTGAGCGAGGCCGTTTCCGGGGAATAAACTGATCGCCGCGCGATTCCCCCACAGGGCAATGTCATCAACTTAAGGAAAAATACCTACTGTCGCGCCCAAAAGGCTTCCCCTTGAGGGGAAGCTGTCTGCGAAGCAGACTGAAGAGGTGTCCCCGTTACACCTCGTTCGTCTATTCCGATAGACGATCTTATCCCAGTGGGGACACCTCTTCCGACCCGCTGCGCGGCCCACCTTCCCCTCCAAGGGGAAGGCTTTTGGGAAAGCGCGTCTTCAGTTGACGCCATCCCCCCGAGTATAAGGTGGCAACATCGTCGGATGAGGTATTCCCGTTACGCCACACATATCAGGAGGCGCGACATGATCGATATTACCGCCCTGAGCGAGGTTTATCGCGCCCGCAGGCTGTCCGTCGCTGACGTGGACGTGGACGCGGTGCTGGCGCTGTGCGAGGGCAACGATCAATTCTACCGCTACTGCGCGGCGGAGCCCACGCGCGGGCAGGTTCTCAGCGACATGCACATCACGCCGCCGGGAATCGACGAAGCCCACAAATACTACGTCGGCTTCTACCGGGACGACGTCCTCGTGGCCGTGATGGACCTGATCGACGGCTATCCCGATCCCAAAATCGCCTACATCGGCTTCTTTATGATGGATATACGCTTCCAGGGCAGGCAGCTGGGAAGCGCGCTCATCCAGGAAGTCAAGGACTGTTTGAAGCGCGCCGGCTTCAGGGCCGTGCGGCTGGCCATCGACAAGGCCAACCCGCAGTCGAACCACTTCTGGAAAAAGAACGGCTTTGAGGTCATCCGCGAGGTCCCCCGGGACGAATGGACGGTCCTCGAAGCGGAGTGCATGCTGTAATCCATACCCTCGATCACGAAAGGAAATCGCCATGACAGAACTCACCCCCCGCGAGATCGTTCGCGAACTGGATCGCTTTATCATTGGCCAGGACGACGCCAAGCGCGCCGTGGCCGTGGCCCTGCGCAACCGCTATCGCCGTGCCCAGCTGCCGGAGGACATCCGGGAGGAGGTCACGCCGAAGAACATACTGATGATCGGCCCCACCGGCGTGGGCAAGACCGAGATCGCCCGCCGGCTGGCCAAGCTGGTGGACGCCCCCTTCGTGAAGGTGGAGGCCACCAAGTTCACCGAGGTGGGCTACGTGGGCCGCGACGTCGAAAGCATCATCCGCGACCTGGTGGAGGCCTCGATCCGCCTCGTCAAGGGCCAGCACGCCGAGCGGGTGCGCATCCGCGCCCAGGCCAACGTGGAGGACCGGCTGGTGGAGCTGCTGACCCAGACCGCCAGGCGCAAGCCCGCCAACCCCATCGACATACTGCTGGGCAACAAGCCCCGCCAGCCGGAGCCCAGCCCCGAGGAGAAGAGCGCGCTGGCCGTGCGCCAGGGCGACGTCCGCGAGCGCCTGCGCCGGGGCGAGCTGGAGCACGAGCTGGTGGAGGTCGAGGTGGAGGAGCGCACGCCCCAGCCCGAGATCCCCGGCATGGACATGAACATGAACGACGTGCTGGGCAACATACTGCCCAAGAAGACCAAGCTGCGCAAGGTGGAGGTCCGGGAGGCCCGGAAGATCCTCCAGGCCGAGGAGGAGCAGAACCTGATCGACATGGACCAGGTCTACACCGAGGCCATCGAGCGGGCCGAGCAGCACGGCATCGTGTTTCTGGACGAGATCGACAAGGTGGCGGGCAAGGGCGGCGGCCACAGCGGCCCCGACGTCAGCCGCGAGGGCGTGCAGCGGGACATACTGCCCATCGTCGAGGGCAGCACCGTGAACACCAAGTACGGCCCGGTGAAGACCGACCACGTGCTGTTCATCGCCGCCGGCGCGTTTCACGTGTCCAAGGTCAGCGACCTGATCCCCGAGCTGCAGGGCCGCTTCCCCGTGCGGGTGGACCTGAAGCCCCTGACCGTGGAGGACTACAAGCGCATACTCACCCAGCCCGAGAACGCCCTGATCCGCCAGTACCAGCTGCTGCTGGGGGTGGACGGCGTCAGCCTGGAATTCGGCGAGGACGCCCTTTCGCTGATCGCCGAATACGCCTGGCAGGCCAACGAATCCAGCGAGAACATCGGTGCGCGCCGCCTGCACACGCTGATGGAGCGCATACTCAGCGACATCGCCTTCAACGCCGGCGGCGGCGACGCCCCCGAGATCAGCGTCCAGGTCAACGCCGAATACGTCAAGGCCCAGCTCTCCGGCGACATACACCGGATGGATGTGAAGAAGTACATACTGTGATATATTCAGCTAAAAAGACACCCCGATTCCTCGGGGTGCCTTTTTCAGCTGAACGCGTCCTTCAGCTTGTCGAAGAACGACTTCTTCTTCTCGTACTGGTTCCCGTTGGCGCTGGCGTCGAACTGGCGCAGCAGCTCCTTCTGCTGGCTGGTCAGCTTCTTGGGAATCTCCACCACGGCGGTCACGTACAAATCGCCCTTGCCGCCGCCGCGCAGGTGGGTGACGCCCTCGCCCCGCAGCCGGAAAACCTGGCCGGGCTGGGTGCCCTCGGGGAAGCGGTACTTCACCGGCTTGCCCAGCGTGGGCACGTCCAATTCCGCGCCCAGCGCCGCCTGGGTGAAGGTCAGGGGCATCTCGATGTACAGGTCGTCCTCACGCCGCTTGAACAGCTTGTGGGGCCGCACGCTGATCACGATCTGCAAATCGCCGGGGGGCCCTCCGTGCTCGCCCAGGCCGCCCTGGCCGCGGATGGTCAGCACCTGGCCGTTGTCGATGCCGGCGGGCACCTTCACCGTGCGCCGCTTGCTGACGCGGACCTTGCCGCGCCCGTGGCACTTCGTACACGGCTCGGTGATGATCTTCCCCGCGCCGTGGCAGCGCGAGCAGGTGCGCACGTTCTGGATGCGCCCGAAGGGGGTGCTCGTGGTCACGCGCTCCTGGCCGGAGCCCTGGCAGGTGGGACAGGTGTCCACCTTGCTGCCCGGCTTCGCGCCGGTGCCCTTGCACTCGGGGCATTCCTCGTCCCGGACCAGGTTGATGTCCTTCTCGCAGCCCATGGCCGCCTCCTCGAAGGAGATGGTCAGGTCGTAGCGCAGGTCGTCGCCCCGCATCGGGCCGTTGGGCCGCCCGCCGCCGCCGAAGCCGCCGCCGGTGAATATGTTGAAGATGTCGTCGAACCCGCCGAAGCCGCCGCCGCCGAAGCCGGAGAAGTCGCCGAACCCGCCGCCGCCGAAGCCCGCCTGGGGCCCGTCGTGGCCGAACTGGTCGTACTGGGCCTTCTTCTGGGGGTTGGA
>JAFRJF010000166.1 GCA_017432405.1 Clostridia bacterium
ATCACGCCCAAGGGCATCGAGATGCTCAGCGACAGCAGGATCGCAGAGAAGGTCGACAATCTGCTCAAGGGCATACTCAGCATTGGCTGATCGCTTGACTGAGGCTTCCCGGTCATCGGTGAACGGGGGACGGCTGTCGCGCCTGCCGCCGCTTCATTCAGGACGAATGCAAAGTGAGGGTTTGTATTATGAAGAAACTCATTGCGTTGCTGCTTACAGCCCTGCTGCTCATTTCCAGCGCCGCCCTGGCTTCGGACCGCTACGACCTGGACGATTTCGGCTATCGGACCGTCAGGACCCGGGGGAAGGGGAAGCTGGTGTTCCAGAATTCGCCCCGGGGGTCGTTCATGTCGGAGTATGCCTTCAGCAACGGCGACCGCATCTTCGTGAACCTGGACTGGCGGGAGGACGGGTATGCCATCGCCTATGAGAACGGCGATTACGGCTATGTGGATGCCAGCTACATCGAGTGGGGCGACGACAGCCGCGGCGGCGACGACGTGCACGATCTGGATAACTTTGTCTACCGCACCGTGGAGATCGACAACGGCGGCGCGCTGGTGTTCCAGAGGACGCCCCGGGGCGCGTTCATGTATGACCATAAGTTCTATGACGGCGACGAGATCTTCGTCAATGAATACTACCGTGAAAGCGGCTACGCCCTGGCCTATGAGGGCGGAAGCTATGGCTATGTGGACGTCTGCTATATCGACTGGGACGACGGCGACGACGATGACGACGATTGGGACGACAGCGTCCACGACCTGGACAACTTCGAATACCGCACGGTGGAGATCGACAACGGCGGCACGCTGGTGTTCCAGAGAACGCCGCGGGGCGAATTCCTGTACAAGTACAAGTTCTATGATGGCGACCGCATCTTCGTGAATGTGGATTACCGGGAAAGGGGCTATGCCCTGGCCTACAAGAACGGGGTCTACGGCTACGTGGACGCCGGTTATATCGACTGGTGAGCTTGATCGGAAATCCGACCCTGGTGGTGACGGAATTCGAGACGCAGAAGGATTTGCGAAGGCTGGCCGGGGCGAGGTCGGTTTGCCTGGACGCATACGTCACGGACGCGGATGGCAGGAAATACGATGTGGAGATCGAACGGTCTGCACATCGAGCCAGTGCTCGTCGTGCCAGCAGAGGAAAAACAAACCGTACCGGAATAATGAACCGGTACGGCTTGTTTTTTGGAGCTACCCCTTTTTCTCCTCGTCCACGTTCCTGATGCCGATGACGATGAAGCGGGCGTCTTCGCCGCGCATGCGGATGACCTTGCAGTGGATCCAGGAGGAGGCACCGTCGAACATCAAACGGTAGGTGATGTTGAAGGTTCGGCCGTCCTTCAGCTCCGCCAGCAGGCGGTCCTTCTCCCAGGCCTGCAGCGCCGTCTTCAGGTCGTCCGGGTGTACCAGGCGGATCACGTTGCGGCGGCAGTCCTCGAAGAAGTTCACGCCGTTCTGCTCGATGTGCAGCTGCTGGTATTCATCGCTGGAGCTGTATTCCACGAACTCGTCGGTCTCGGTGTTCACCACGTAGAAGCTGTAGTAGTCCTGGGACAGCGCCTGGGCGATGCGGGCGAAGGTCAGGTGTGCCTCGTGGGCCTGCTCCAGCGCCTCCTGGCGCTTCATCTGGCTGTCGATGTTGTTGATGCCCACCACGATGCTGCTGTCAGAGCTGCCCAGGGCCGTGGCCTTCAGGCTCACGTAGATGGGCTCGCCGTCCAGCACCAGCCGATAGGTGAGGGTGAACGCGCCGCTTTCCCTGATCGTGCGCAGCACGTTCTCCTTCGTGAAGCCGTCGAGGATCTTGCGCTGGTCGTCGGGGTACACCACCCGCAGTATGTTCTTGCGGCTCAGGTTGAAGAAGTCCTCGCCCTCCTTCTCGATGCCCAGGCCCGCGTAGGCGTTGTGGGAGGTGAATTCGGTGAAGCGGTCCGTGCGGGTGTCCACATAGTAGATGCTGAAATAGTCGGCGGCCAGCGCCTGGGCCAGGCGGGCATAGGTCAGCCGGTTCCCGGCGCGTATCATCGGGGCCGGGTCCGCCAGCCAGGGCTGGGCCTGCACGCCCGCCTCGGGGTCGCCCTTCAACAGCAGCGCCTTTTCCTCGATGAAGCGCTCGAATTCCTCCGGGGGCACGGGCTTCGAGAAGTAATAGCCCTGCACGTAGTCGCAGCCCATCACCTTCAGGGCCTCCACCTGCTCCCGGGTCTCCACGCCCTCGGCGATCGTCGGCACCCCCAGGTATTCGGCGATATCGATGATCAGCTCGATCATCCGGGTGTCGCCGCTGCCGGAGAAGGCGTTGCGCACGAAGGTCATGTCCAGCTTCAGGGCGTCCAGCGGCAGGCGGGAGATCATGCCCAGCGAGGAATAGCCGGTGCCGAAGTCGTCCATCTCCACCCGCAGGCCCATCGTCCGCAGGCTTTGTACCGTGGAGATGATCAGCGATTCGTTGTCGGTGTAGGCCGACTCGGTGATCTCGGGGATCAGCTCCTCCGGGGCCAGCCCGTTGGCCTTCAGCAGCGTCTTGAAGGTCTGGGCGATCTCGGGGTCGAACATGTCCACCCGGGAGACGTTCACCGACACGGGGATGGAAAGCCCGAAGCGATTCTTCCAATCCCGCACCTGGGCGGCGGCCTGGCCCCAGACGTAGTGGTCCAGCCGCTGGATCATGCCGTTTTCCTCGAACAGTGGGATGAACACGCCGGGGCTGACCAGCCCCAGCCGGGGATGCTGCCAGCGGATCAGGGCCTCGGCGCTGGCCAGTATGGGCACGTCCGGGCGGATGTCGTACTTCGGCTGGTAGAAGACCTTGAACTGGCCCTCGCGGATGGCCTGGTCGAATTCCTCGGTCAGCTGCTCGGCGAACAGCTCGGCCTCGTGCAGCTTGTCGTCGTAGATCGCGATGCTCTGGGTGTAGTTGCCGCGGATGCTGTCGGCGGCGACGCAGGCCCGGTCGAAGCGCTGCTCGATCTCGATGGACTTGTCCACGTTAGGGTAGACGCCCATGCGCAGGCGCACGCGGTTGGCGGTGTCCCCGTCGTCGTTGATGGCGGTGGACAGCTTTTCAAACATCGCCTCGCAGTCCCCGCCGTGGGGGCGGTAGACCAGGAAGGTGTCGGCCTCCCGGCGACAGGCCATGCCCCCGGAGCCCTGGGCCAGCGCCCGAAGGTGCTCGCCGATGCGGCGCAGCAGCTGGTCGGCGTAGGCCCTGCCATAGCGCTCGTTGATGATGTGGAAGCGGTTGATGTCCACCACGACCGCATCCATGGCCGTGCCCTTGTGGTGCTGGTCGAAGCTGGTGATGTAATTGTAGAAGTATTCCCGGTTGAACAGCCCGGTCAGCGGGTCGCGCTCGGTGGAGCGGATGATCTGCCGGTCCTCGGAAAGCTCGATGATGCGGCGGACCCTGGCCAGTATCACGCTGCGCATGGGATAGGGCTTGGGAATGAAGTCGAACGCCCCCAGCTCCAGGCTGGCCACCTCCGCGTCGTGGTCAGAGGTCATCACGATCACGGGAATCCGCGCCAGTTCGGGGGATTCCTTCAGCAGCCGCAGCACCACCATGCCGGACATCACCGGCATGATCAGATCCAGCAGGATCAGCGAGATGTCCTCGGCCCGTTTCTTCGCCAGCGTCAGCGCCTCCTGGCCGTTGGAAGCGTAGAGCACGCGGTAGTCGTCCTCCAGCAGCGTGCCGAGCAGCTCCCGGTTGAGCTGCTCGTCATCGACCACCAATACGGTGCGCCGCTTCGGCGGTGTGATCTGCATATGCATATCGGACATGGTACGCCTCCTTGCCGCTGTGCATTCCGTTCATTACATCAGCCTAATTCTCTGACTATTATATTATCATAAAAAAATGGAATGTTCAACAGGGAAGGGCTGGTTTTTTGGTGGAATGCTGGGAAATTCTGATTTGTCGCGGGACGACAAATCAGAATTTCAGTGCTTCAAAAGAAAAACAACCCAATCATAGCACGAAAGCGCAAAATGTATGGTAAGATATATCCAGTGAAAATATATCATGGCCTTGGTGTGGGTCGAGTGACGCATCTGTGACGCTCTGGGCGCTATACTTTTCACGCGGGTTGAGGGGAGGATGTTCCCACCCGGCCTGCGGCCCGCTTCGAATGGAAAGCGGGCGAGGACAAACCTGAGCGAGAGCGTGTTTTCAAAGTGTATTATCGAAAGTGACATGCTGTGAAAGGAGAATTGCCTTATGAAGAAGATCAGGCGCGCGCTGGCAGTGCTGCTGGCATTGATACTGGCGCTGGGCACGATGGCTTCGCTGGCTGAGACGGTTTCGGCAGCCCAGGCCCCACTGACCCTCGACGACCTCGACCGACTGAATGACGGGGCGGCCAGGGTGACTACCCGGGACGGGCGGGTGACCTTCGTGGATGGCACCTGCACAGACGGTCCCGTGACCGACATGGACGCCGCCGCCAGGGTGGTGGACGCCATGATACCCCTGATGGGCGGCGACGAGCGCACCGGCTTCGAGCCCTGGCGCACCCTCACCGACACTAACGGCAACCGGTACTATGTATTCCAGCAGATGTATGCCGGCGTAACCGTCTCCGGCGGCGCGGCAAAGGTCATCACCGATGACAACGGTGCGATGCTGGGCCTGGTTTGCAGCGTGGAGACCCAGCTGCCCGAGACGGAAAACGCCCAGGGCATCACCGCCGCAGAAGCCGAGGCGCTGGTGATTGCGCATGTGGAGCAGGCGCAGGGCCAGGCCCCCAACGTGCTGGAGGGCCACACCGGCAAGGTGGTGCTGCCCGTGAACCTGGAGATCGACATGGAATCCGAGGAGGAGAAGGAGGAGAGCCGCTTCGTATGGGTGGTGTACACCAATGCCCCCTCGGCCAGCCTGACCTCCGGCTCCGAGCTGCCCTACCTGGCCCACTACGTGGACCTGAGCGGCCAGTACCTGTACAGCCTGCCCACGGTCATCCCTGGCGACGAGGCCGGCGCTTCCGGCTACAACGCCGCCTATGTGTTCGAGTTCATGGAGCCGGTAGACTACACCGGCACGGTGACCCTCGCGGACGGCACCAAACGGGAGATCAGCCTTGAGCTGATGCGGGACAGCCGCACCGGCATGATCTACCTGGGCAACCTCAAGCGGCGCATCGCCGTGGCCGATTGCTGGTCCTTCCTGTATGACAAGGGCAGGGTGGTGCTGGAGGCTTCGAAGGACAACGAAGACTGGGACGAGAACAGCCTGCTGGCGCTGTACAACTACTGCCGCGCCTGGGACTACTACGAGGCCATCGGCTGGAAGGGCGGCGACGGCCTGGGGACGCCCATACTGATCCTGAAGGACTTCTGCGACAAGGACCACAAGCCCATCGACAACGCCGCCTACGCGGGCAAGTACTACGGCTGGCAGCTGTTCCTGACCAGCGGCGTCAACGACTATTCGCAGTGCCTGGACGTGCTGGCCCACGAGTTTACCCATTGCGTGACCCACTCGGTGATGACCTACAACGCCTACATGAACGATTACGGCGCCATCAACGAGGCCATGAGCGACATCCAGGGCAACCTCTGCGACGGCATGTATGTGGACGAGGGAGAGGGGGAGGACACGGAATGGCTGCTCGGCGAGGACATCGGCGATGCCATCCGCAGCATGAGCGACCCCCATCGCTATCAGCAGCCCGAGTACACCTGGGACCTGCACTACGTGCCCGAGGTACGCGACCCCACCGAGCTGAACGACCGCGGCGGCGTGCACGGCAATTCCTCGCTGCTGAACTACCTGGCGTGGCAGCTGTCCACCAGGGGCGGCATGACGCCGGAGGAGGCCAGGGCCTACTGGTTTGCGGTGGATTGCACGATGGTGCCCGGCACCGACTATCCCCAGCTGGCGGACCTGCTGCCCTGGGTGCTGAAAAACCTGGGCCTCGACAGCTACGACAGCGCGTTGACGGCGGCCATCGACGTCACCCGGATCCGCACAGGCGAGATGCCCGAGACCTTTGACGACGACCGGGCGCTGCTGACGATGACCCTGCCCGATACCGAGCAGTTCACCGACGGCAACTGGGCGCTGGGCATCTTCAGCGTGAACCTGGACGGCCTGTTCCAGCGGGCCATCGACATCATCGACGGCGCCCCCGGCTACGAGACGGCGCTGGACGAGCTGACCATGGCCATCGCTCCCGAAGCGGCGATGAACGGAGACGACCTGATGAAGGTCATCAATGACGAGATCAACCGATTCTTCGAGAAGAAGACCGCAGAAAACGCTGAGGCTTCAGAGGACGTTGAGGCTTCAGAAGGTGCAGAGGCGCTTGTGGATGATGAGGCTGAGGGCGAATCCGAGCCCCTCGCCACGGGCTCCATCGCCGATTCCGAACCGATGAAGTGGATCAGGAAGTACTTCGGCGACATGATCTTCTCGGGCCTGGGCACTGCCGGACAGGACGGTCGTACGGTGCGCATGGTTTGCCGCCCCGGCCTGACCGTTCCGGTGCTGGTGCGCCTGGAGTTCAAGCCCAATTCCATGCAGCTGAAGACCTCCGGCCTGGCCGTCTTCTTCGGCCGCTGGATCGACCTGGGCAGCGTGGTCAGCGCGCTCGTTGAAAAAATGGATGCCGGTGAGAATATTATGGATCAATCCGGGGACGATCTCAGCGACGAGATGCCGGACGAGCTGAGCGGCCTGATGGATATGCTGAACGGCTTCACCGAGGGCCTCGATACCGGGAAAACCGAGGCGCCGGAGGAGATAGAGCCCCTCACCCTCGAAGAGGTGCGCAATATGCTGGTCGACATCAGGAACAAGCTGAACAGCTTTGCGTGGCTGCAGCACATGTTCTTCTATGAGATCAAGCCCGGCAAGGTCAACACCATCCGCGCCGACGGCCTGGAGAAGGTGACGGTGCTGGACGAGGCGCATTCCCCCGACCTCATCGGGATGATGCAGGAAGCGGAAGACCAATAAATGACCAAACGAAATACCCCGGGATTGCCGAGCAGTGCCTTTGCTTCGGCAATCCCCTTTCGGGTTTTATAAAACAAATCGCCACAAAGGAGAAGAGATCGTGTCACCCATCATACTGATTGCCGTTTTCGTTGGACTGGCTTCCCTGGCCGCCTATTTGGTCGACCTGTGCCTTCGGCGATGGCCCCGTACCGCCTGGAATATCGGCCTGCGCAAGCTGTTCTGGCTGGTGCCGTACATCATACTGACGCTGGTGCCGATCGCGGGGGCGTTCCTGCCGAACAGCCCCGTCAAGTTTGCGCTCCAGGCCGCGGGCAACGTATGGTTGGGCTTTTATCTGTACTTCGGCTTCCTGCTGCTGGTGTTGGTGGTGCTGGCGCTGCTGATCCAGCGGCTCATTGGAAGGCAGATTGCGAAGAATTGGTATGGCGGCATGCTGTGCTTTTCACTTGTGGTGGCGCTGGCGGTCACCGGCTACGGGCTGGTTCACGCCCAGAACACGGTGGTGTATCGCTATGACGTCGAGGTGGACAAGCCCGGCGAGGACATGAGGGTGGTGCTGATCGGGGATCTGCACCTGAGCGTCAATTCAAAGCTGGCCACCACCCAGCGCATGGTGGAGCTGATCAACGCCGAGCAGCCCGACGCGGTGGTGATCGCCGGCGATATCTTCACCAGCAGCTACGAGGGCCTGGCTCATCCGGAGCAGTACGCTGAGGCCCTTCGGGGCATAAAGTCGAAGTATGGCGTTTACGCGGTGTACGGGAACCATGACGTCGAGGAGACCCTGTTCGGCGGCTTCCCGATCTCGCCCATCAGCCAGGCCTTCCGCACGGCCCGGATGGAGGAATTCTTCAAGGACTGCGGCTTTACTGTGCTGTACGATCAGGTGGTCGACATCGGCGGCGTGCAGCTGGCGGGCCGCGTGGACGGCGAAAAGGCCGGAGACGGCACCACCAATCGCATGACGCCGGCCCAGCTGCTGTCCGGCGTCGACCAGAGCCTGCCCGTGGTGGTGCTGGAGCACGAGCCCAAGGAGTTCAAGGCGTTGAAAGAGGCCGGCGCGGACGTGGCCCTCTGCGGCCACACCCACGCGGGGCAGATGTTCCCCGGAAACCTGGTGGTGCCCTTCTTCAACGAAAACGCCTGGGGCTATGCCAGGATACACGACCTGGAGACCGTGGTCACCGCCGGCGTGGGCTACTATGGCCCGCCGATGCGGGTGGGCACCGACAGCGAGGTGTCCGTCGTCAACCTGAAATTCAAACGATAGGGGTATGACCCGATGATTGACCTGAAGCAAATCCGACGGAATGCCCGGAGTTGTGTCAAGCGCCATTACGTGCTGCTGACCCTGCTGTGCGCCATTTCCATCTTCGTGGGCACCGAGTTCAACAATGTGTTGAACAACGCCCAGACCTGGTACGAGTTCCTCAGGGGCCGGCAGATCCAGGTCGCGCTGGAGGGCATAGGTATCGGCAACAGCCGAAGCGTCTGGCGCAAGGTTGTGAGCGACGTCATCGACGACAACATCGAGGCCGGCAATATAAAGGCCGCCGAGCGCATGGCGCTGATCAAGCAGGCCAACAGCGCCAGGTCGGTCCTGGGCCGCCAGCGGGGGGTGCTGGCCGCGCTGGTGAACAACGTCAGCTCGGGGAACGTGGTCGCCATGATCAGCACAGCTGTGCACAGTGCGATCCATACGAAGAAGGTCTCCTCGATGCTGTTGGTGCTGGGCGGACTGTTGCTGTACCTGGCGGTATGGGCCTTTCTGCGCAATGCCTATCGGGCCGTGCTGCGCCGGAGCACGCTGGAGGCGCGGCGCTATCAGATCGTGCCCCCGGTCCATCTGCTGCACATCCGGCTGGTCAAGCGCTGGAGGCGGGCGGCGCTGACGCTGCTGCTGGAAACCGTCTACGAGTCGCTCTGGTACCTGACGATCGTGGGCGGCATCATCAAGCATTACTCTTACTTCCTGGTGCCCTTCATCGTGGCCGAAAATCCGGATATCAAGCCCAGGGACGCCATCCTGCTGTCCCGGCGGATGATGGACGGCCACAAGTGGGAGTGCTGCAAGCTGGAGCTGTCCTTCCTGGGCTGGTTCGCGCTGGGCTTCGTGACCTTCGGGGCGGTGGACGTGCTGTGGGGCGTGCCCTATCGCGTGGCGAGCTATACCGAATACTACACCGCGGTGCGCGCGGAGGCTAAGCGGCGGGGGATCGAGGGCGTGGAGCAGCTGAACGACGATTGCCTGTACCAACCTGCAGATGCCGATACGCTGCGCGAACGCTATGCCGACATCGCTCGCACGGAGAACATCATCATGGAGGACATCGTGGAGCTGCCTCCGGTAAAGCGCCTCTTCGCCCGGAACTTCGGCATCTGGATGGGGACCATCGAGGAAAAGAAGGTCTACGGACGCCAGGCGGGATTGCGCCGGCAGACGTCGGTTGAGCGCCTGGAGATGAACGGCAGGGCCTATCCCCGCCGCATGAACCCCCTTTGGGACAAGTCGCAATCCAGCATCGCGGGTCACATCAGCTACCTGAACCCCTGCACAGTCTGGACACTGGTGATGGTGTTCTTCGCCTTCTGTATAGTAGGCTGGGTGTGGGAGGTGGCCCTGAACCTGATTCGCTTCGGCCAATTTTCCAACCGGGGCATGCTGCACGGACCCTGGCTGCCCATATACGGGTTCGGGGTGGTGATGATCGCCGTGCTGTTGAATCGGTTCCGCTCCAAGCCTGTGCTGGAAGCGCTGGCCATCATCGTGCTGTGCGGCTTCATGGAGTACATGACCTCCTTCGTCACCGAGCAGATCACCGGCATGCGCTGGTGGGATTACACCGGCTATTTCCTGAACCTGCACGGCAGGATCTGCGGCGAGGGACTGGTGGTGTTCATGCTGGGGGGTATGATGGCGGTTTACCTGCTGGTGCCCGCCATTGACGCGCTGACGATGCGGCTGAAGCCCAGGCTGCTGGTGTGCGTGTGCCTGATTTTGATGGCCTGCTTTACTGCCGATCTGGTCTATTCGTTCATCAATCCCAACAAGGGCGATGGGATCACAAACGAGCTGGACATGATTGAAACCGCTGCGGTGGCGGTGTCTGACGACGACGCGGATACAGGACGGACATGAAATAGGAGGTTATACGGATGAAATCGGATGTGTTTATGCTCAACAGCGATGCCGGACGCATGGCGGCAGCCCGGTATTCGACGGAGGATTTTGCCCGCGAACTCGGCCTGGACAGGCATGATACCCTGCGCCTGGAGCTTCTGACCGAGGAGACGCTGGGCATGGTCAAGGCCATGGTGGAGGAATTTTACGGACAGCTCTGGTTTGAAGCCGAGGGCAGGCGCTGCGAGATTCACCTGCAGGCCACCGCGGACATGAACGCCGACCGGCGGGAGGAGCTGCTCTCGGTGTCAAGCACGGGCAGGAATGCCGCCGCGAAGGGCTTTATGGGCATGCTTAAAGACGTGCTCTCCGGCGCGATGCACAGCTTCGGCCGGTCCATGAACGACTATGGCCGCGAAGTGGCCAGGTACGGTATCGTCAACCCCGCTGAGGTCGGCAGCCTGGCCGTGGATAACATGGTGCCCATTTGGACGCTTCAGACCTATCGCAACGGCTTGGGGGAGCAGCGCAATATCGATGAGGATGCCGGGGAAGCCTGGAACGAGTTGGAAAAATCCATCGTGGGCAAGCTGGCCGACGACGTGGTCGTTGGTGTCAAGGGTGACCGGATCGAGATGGTGATCATCAAGGATTTTGGCAGGCGTTAATGGAGAAGTGAAGCGCAAACCCCGCGCCAGGAGGACGTTGCCGGGGATGCGCGCTCAAGCCGGATAAAATGGCGAATATTTACCCCGCTGAGTTCATGACGGGTTCATAATTGTTTGATAGCATAGGACTACCGGCAAGGCCGGAACACAACAGAAAACCACTGACTCCCGGTCGGTGTAGCGGTAGAGCGCTGCGCCGGTTGGGGGTCAGACGATTTTGGGGACTGGTCCGGATCGGCGACCGGAGACGTATCGGGGTATAACGTGACGCCCTCCCGCGACAAATATCGCGGGAGGGCGTCACGTTTTGAAAGAAGGGGTTATTCCCTGGTCGCCTGCTTTTCTTCGCGCTTGCGGCTGATGATGATCAGCACCATGCAGAGCATGAAGCCGATGGCGCAGACGGGGCCGGCGGTTTTGATCGCCGCCTTGATGAACGCGCCGGACAGGACCTTGGGGGTATTGTACCTGTACCCTGTGACGGTGATAGTCAGATCGTTGATCTCCTGGGCGTTGAAGGCGTCCAGCAGGTTGTGGAAATCCTTGATGATCGCCTCGCTCTTGGTGACCAGCGCGGAGATGTTCTTCTCCAGCGCGCTGACCTGGTCGCGGGCCAGGCGATCGGCCTCTGCTGCGGCTTCGGCGATCTCCTCTTCGGTCATCTCCACCACAGCCTGGGCTTCGCTGTTGTCAATGCCGGTACTCTCTTTTGGGGTCGCCGCGTCATCTGCCGCGATTTCGGAATCCTCAGAACCGGCGGGCTCACTGACTGGTGTGGCTTTGACAGAACTCTCATGGTCCTTCATCAGGTCGCCCAGCTTCAGCTGGTAGGAGGCAATCTGGGAGTTGATTCCCGTGATGCCGTCAGCGACGCTCTTGCGCTCCCTGACCAGGGAATCGTAGGTCCTGGAGGAGTTGCCGTCGATCTTGGTCAGGGAATCGGCGGTGCTCAGGTAGATGATCTCGTTTTTCTGGTAGGAATCGATCAACTTGTCCAGCTTCTCGAGGTGCGCGTTCTGCTTGTCCAGCTGATTGCTCAGGTCCCTGATCTCAAACTGATACTGGGTCAGCAGGCGGGCGGTATCCCGGGTCAGGGCATTCATCGTCAGATCGGCGTTCAGGCGGGCGATATCACTGGCGATCAGGTTGTTGAGCCGCACATTGATATCGCTGAAGCCGTATCCGTCGTGGCGGAAGGTGGGCTGTCCCTCATACATGCGCTGGGCGTAATCCGTCAATGCGGTCAGGCGCGACTGTATGATTTCCAGCTGCTGGGGATAATCGTATTTTTCAAGCACGAAGGTCGTGTCTTCTTCCTGCAGTCCGTTGGAATAGGTCTTTGCAAAATAGGCCTTATAGGAAACCATGATGGCCTTGATCAGCGCGGTGAGCTGTTCTTGGCTGATGGATTTGTCGAAGTTGTTGTACAGCGCGATATCAAAGGTCGTCGGATGGAAGGTGGTGACGGTCGCCTCACGATTGGCGGTGAAATTCAAGAGGGATTCGTAGTTCGTCACCTGCCGGGCCATGTCGTCGGGATACACGCCCCGCGCCACCAGGCAGTCCTGAAGCTGCTCAGGGGTGTACCTGTCCTGCATGGAGACCTCCTCCAGTGCGGTGGACAGTACATCCGTCCTGGCGATATCCGAGATGTCGAAGGCCACTCCGTTGGGGGCGATGCCGTCAGCGGCACCGTCGAAGGTGAATACGATGGTGGCGTTCGCCGAGGTGGGGCTGGGTTTGCTGAAGAACAGGTACGACGTGAGCGCAAGCCCGACAATGCCACAAATCACAAGGATGATGATGCTCGTACGGAGCCAGTGCGTCTTTTTCGCGGTCATTCTTCAGTCACCTCCTTTTCGGGGAGTTCTTTCTCCTTCTTGTTTCTGAATTCGGGCGCCAGCGCGCTGATGAACCACAGGCCGAACGCGATCACGAGACCCGCGACGGCGCCGATGAGCACCTTCTTCATTGAGGCGGTGATAAAGCTCTCGGCCTTGCCCTGGGAGGTGGTGTGACTGGCGAAGGTTGTATAGAAGGGGCTGTTGATGATCTCTTCCATATGCGCGTAGATCATGTCGTAGTTATCCTTGCACACCTCGACGGCATTGGCCAGCTCGGCGTTGGCCTCGTCGATATCCTGCTGCGCGGTATTGGCATCCAGGTTGTCCAGCTTGTCCTGCAGGTCGACGATCCTCGTTTCCAGTTCGGCAGCGCTCTCGTAATTTCCCGCCTGCTGGATGATCAGATTGTTGTAGTAGTCCGTGGTCGTCTGGGTGGACTTGGTGGTGTCGCTCTCCTGCATGGAGACGAAGATCTGGTCATTTTTGTAGTTGTCCAGTATCGTCTGGGTGGTGGCGATGTTTTCGTTGATCACATCCAGCTCAGCCTGGGCGTTGCGCAGCTGATACTGGTAGTTGACGATCATGGTGTCGCGATCCTTGACGATGCTGTTGGTATAGACAAAGGAGTACAGGTAATCGACGTTCACATCGCGGGCCAGGTCGAGACTGGCGATCAGGTTTGTGAGGGAACGGCCTGTGCGCCAGGAGCGGTAGGCCTTGACGGCGTCCGGCTTGGCGTCACAGTAGTCATGGAGGTTCGTGACCGCTGTGCGCAGCAGATCCAGGCTCTCCAGGATGTCCAGATTTTCCGTATCGATGATGGAGACCTCGTCGTCGGGCAGCATCAGGTCGGCGTAGGTGTTCACCAGGTAATCGTTGTAGGCCGCGAGGATGCGATCCAGTATCAGGCGAAGCTCGGAATCGGTCAGCTCATACTTGACCCGGGAATCCTCGTCGCCGAAGCCGTTGGTGAGGGAGACCACGAACTGGTTGTTGTAGGTCAGCCTGATTTCCTGAACCTGCGTGTAGGCCGCGTTGTTCTTGTCCTGGATCATGCTGGCCGCGACCTCCTGCTGGCGGCGGCTGTCCTCGGTGAGGATCTTGTTGATGCGGATATTGCTGCGCAGATTGGCCAGCGTCACGGGGTGGGACAGCTCCAGGCCGTCCAGCGCTTCCTTGAGGACGTGGGAGCTCGTGATCTGGTTCAGATCCAGCGCGGTGCCGTCCGGAGAGGTCAGATCCGTGACGGGGACGGTCAGCGGATTGAGGGGGCTGACCTCCTGTTCCGGATCAAAAAGCACATTGGGAACATCGTAATTCAGCGTCACAACGGACGAAACCTCCAGCGGCTTTTTGGTAACCTGAAACCACAGCAGGCCCAGGCAGACGCCCGCGGCAAGGCACAGCAGCACCACCCAAACATATATGCGTTTTTTCGCTTTGAAATTCTGTATGATGCGCCCTATGTTGATCGTTTCTTCGGAAGCGTCGGCGTTATTAACAACGACATTGATCTGCGTGTCCCTGTCAAGGCGCACGGATCTGTCATTATCGCGTTCGTTTTTGTCCAATCCGTTTCCCTCCATTCAGAAGCGTGCAAAATGATATCATATATTATATCATGGCTCCGGGGAAAAGGCAACAAGCATGGCGATTCTGAACCCAATTGTAAGATATTGTTTGCAATGCCGTCACAAGCTGCATGCTTCAGATGCGCTTTCTCAGCATGTCGCCGTCCGCCAGCTCCGGAGGGGCGTCCATGTCGAAGAGGACCATGGGCTCCACCACCTGCGCCAGGGCCCTGCCGTCGGGGGTGGTCAGGCCTTCGGCGACCAGGGTGCGCCCCAGGCTGCCCGGGGAGAGTATCTCCAGCACGTCGCCCCTGCGAATGGGGTTGCGCAGCTGCACCCGCACCCGGCCGCCGTCCAGGCGCTCCCTGACCACGCCAGCGAACACGCAATCCTGGCGGTAGACGCCGTCGTCGGGGGCGTGACGCCGCATCTGGCCGAAATAGAAGCCGCTGGCGTAGGTCCGGTGGCTGACGGCGTTCAGCTCCCGCTGCAAAAGGGCCAGGAATTCGCTACTGGCCGTCCCGTTTGCCAGTCCGTCCAGCCGTTGCCGGTAGGCGTTGGTCACCGTGGCCACGTAGTAGGGCGACTTCATTCGCCCCTCGATCTTGAAGGAGGTGACGCCGGCAGCGGCGATCTGGTCCAGGAAGTCCAGGCAATTCAGGTCGTGGGAGCTGAGGATGGTGGTGCCCCGGTCGTCCTCCTCCACGGGGAAAAACTCGCCGGGACGCTTTTCTTCCATCAGGTGGTAGCGCCAGCGGCAGGACTGGGTGCAGCCGCCCCGGTTGGCGCTGCGCCCGGTGAGGTAGGCGCTGATCATGCAGCGGCCCGACCAGGCCATGCACATCGCCCCGTGCACAAAGGCCTCGAGCTCCAGCGCGGCAGGGACTTTCGCCCGCAGCTGCCCGATCTGCTCCAGGGTCATCTCCCGGCCCAGCACCACCCGGCTAGCGCCCAGCTCGTACCAGGCCGTGGCGGCAGCCCAGTTCAGGCAGTTGGCCTGGGTGCTGATGTGGATGGGCAGGCCTGGCGCGGCCCGGCGCATCACCGCCACCGCACCCAGGTCGGCCACGATGGCGGCGTCCACGCCCAGCGCAAACAGGCCCTGGGCGTAGTCGCCCAGGGCATCCAGCTCGTCGTTGGCGGGAAAAGCGTTGACGGTCACGTAGAGCCTGCGGCCCAGGGCGTGGGTTTCCTTCACGGCCAGGGCCAGGTCATCCATCGAAAAGCCGGCGTTCGCCGCGCGCAGCTGCAACCGGGGTCCACCCACGTAAACCGCGTCCGCGCCGAAGCGCAGGGCCGCGCGCAGACAATCCATGTCCCCGGCAGGACTGAGCAGCTCCAGGGCGGTCATTTCTCGTCGTCCTCCGGAATGTAGGTCACATCGTCCCAGTTCTCCGGGCGCAGCCCGATGTTCGTGCGCGCGCCCTCGATCCTCGGGTTCAGGTAGGTTTCAAACAGCCAGTTGGCATAGGAAACGGTGATCAGCTTGTTGAAGGCCACCATGAAGGTCAGGTACAGCAGCACCACCACCATCAGCACCTGCATCTGGATGTTCGGGATCAGGGCCATCAGTCCGTAGGCCAGGGCGGGAACGACCAGCGTGGCCAGCTTGATCAGCAGCGCGAAGGGCAGCTTTGCCACGGTCATCAGCACCGAGTTTCGGATGACGTCCAGGGTCTTCAGCTGGTAGGTGATCAGCATCGGGTAGGCCAGCATGCTCGCCAGCGTCCAGATCGCGCCCATCAGCAGCGTCAGCGCCGCGGGCAGTATGAAGATCATACTCTGGCTCAGCATGCCGCTGTAAAAGCGCCAGCAGGTCACCACCAGGAAGGGCATCACGCCGTCGATCAGCGAGATCACCAGCGCCTGCTTCCAGTTGGCCTTCAGGGCGTCCTTGAAGTCGCTGAGCACGAAGCTGTGCTCGTCCCGGGCCCAGTTGCGCAGCACGTAGGTCACGCCCGCGTTGAAGGGCCCCGTGATGGCGATGCAGGGGATCATGACCATCAGCCAGGTGTTCATCAGGCCGATGATGTCGTCGCCGGATACCCCCGCCTCGGCGTTGAGCAGGTTGTACAGCGCCAGCACGTTCAAAAAGGTCCATACGATGGCGGGGATCCATGTGACCATGTACAACAGGTTGACCCCAAACAGGCCGCTCCAGCGCACCTTCAACACCTCGCCGAAGAGCGCCAGGCGATTCTGGGGCATATCCGCCAAGGTATAGTCGCCCTTGCCCTGCTTGCCGTAAAAATAATTGTTCATCAAATCCCGAATGGCCATAGACTACCTCCACACGCAAACCGCATATATACTACAGTATACACGCCCGGTCGTGGATTTGCAATAAGCAAACATTAAAAATGACGACAATTGGACATTCTTATTGCAATTTGGACACAATTGATATATAATGTATATTCAGCGGAGGTATAGGGCCGGTTCCGTCCCTCCGCCAAGGCATCAAATCGCCGGAAACGGCGGGGGAGGCAGAACCTTGAGACCCACGATCATGAAGATATCCACCGACGCCATCGCCGCCAACGCCAGGGCGATTCGCGCCCACATTCCCGAAAGGGTGCGCATGATGTGCGTGGTCAAGGCCGACGCCTACGGCCATGACAGCGTTCAGACGGCGAAAAAGCTGCTGGGCGCCGGGGCCGACGCCTTCGCGGTGGCCATCGTCGAGGAGGCCGAGGTGCTACGCGGCGCCGGGATCGACAGCATGATACTGGTGCTGGGCGGCGCGGGCGAGGCTTCACTGCGCCGGGCGGTGCGCGCCGGGGTGTCCCAGGCGGTATACACGCCCCGGATGCTGGAAATCATGCAGGATGAGGCCGTTCGCTGCGGAAGGCGGGCGCTGGCGCATCTGAAGATCGACACCGGCATGTCCCGCGTCGGCGTGCGGGGCGAAGAGGACTTGTCCGCCATGCTGGCCTGGTGGCGGCGCTGCCCGGACGTGGAGATGGAGGGCATCTTCACCCACTTCTGCGTGGCAGATACCGACCCGGAATTTACGGCCCGGCAGAATTGGTGCTTCTCGGAGGCGCTTGCTGCGGTCCGCCATGCGGGCTTCAGTCCCATCGCCCACGCGGCGGCCTCCACCGCCATGCTGAACCCGGCGCTGCAATATGACATGGTTCGGCCCGGCATCGTGCTGTACGGCAGCTGCGTGCCCGAGCTGGCGAAGGAACTGACCTGGGCCCAGACCCTCGTTACCCGGCCCATCCGCCTGCAGTGGATCGCGGCGGGGGATACGGTGGGCTACGGGCGGACCTTCATCGCCGCGCGGGATACGCTGGTGATGACGCTGCCCATCGGCTACGGCGATGGCTATCCCCGCATCCTCAGCAACCGTGCGTCGGTTCTGGTGCGTGGAAAGCGCGCGCCGCTGATCGGGCGGGTCTGCATGGACATGGTGATGGCGGACGTCACAGACATACCCAGCGTGGACCTGGACGACGAGGTGGTGCTGCTGGGCGCCCAGGGGGATCAGCGCATCACGCCGGACGAGCTGGCCGAGCTGGCGGAAACGATTCCCTACGAGATCATGCTGGGCTTTGCGGCGCGTATCCCCGTGGAAGTCGTCGATTAGGAGATTGTAACATGAGCACAATGGATATGTGGAAGGCCAACGCCGTCACGCTGATCCTCTTGATCGTGGTGAACCTGGCACTGTTCGGGCTGGGCACCACGCCCTGGATGGTGCTGGGACTGATCCTGCTGGCGGGCGCCCTGTTCATGACGTATCGCCAGGGCATGGGCTTCGGGCACGAGGCCTGCAGCATCCTTCAGACGGTGGAAAAGGCCCGGGATCCGCAGAGCCCCTCCTACGGCCAGGTGGACGAAAAGGTGCAGAAGCGGGCATGGAGCATGACCACGGGGGTGAAGGGCGTGCTGGCCTCTGCGCTGGTGCCCTATGTCGTGGGCTGCGTCTACATTGTGCTGTCGCTGTTGAAGCTGTATCCGGCAAATGTGATCATGCGGCTGGTATCCTGGGTGGTCGCCCTGCCCTTCTGGCCGGCGATGCTGCCCTTCAGCCAGACCTTCGACCGCCTGACGGGGCCGGTCGTGGCGGTGCTGATGATCTCGCCATTCGTGTTGCCGCTTTGCACCTTTGCAGGCTATATGCAGGGCCCAAAGCTGTGGGCAAAATCGGAAAAAGCCATGGCCGAGGGACGGCGCAGGGCCAAGGCAAAATCCCGCGTGGCGCGCAAAAAAGCCACGCCCAGGTCCCAGCGACCTGAAATTTGATATTTTTTCGAAAAACCGATTGCAATTATTGCGCAATTATGATATAATTTGGGCAATATCATAGGTGAAGCTATGCGTATCATATCCGGAGAGGCAAAGGGCAGGCCGCTTTTCGCGCCTTCAGGGGCGCAAACCCGCCCGACGTCGGACAAGATCAGGGGCGCGCTGTTCAACATCATCGGCGCTCGCGTGATGGATTCACGGGTACTGGATCTGTTCGGCGGCAGCGGCGCGCTGGCGCTCGAGGCGTTGAGCCGAGGGGCCGAGAGCGCCGTCATCGCGGACAATTCGCGCCAGGCCTGGCAGGTCATCGACCGCAATGCCCGAAATGTGCTGAAGGACGATTTTGAACTGCGCGTGCACATCATCAACCAGGATTATCGCAGCGCCATCGCCGCGCTGGAGGGCCGGATATTCGACCTGGTTTTCCTGGATCCGCCCTATCGCATGACGGAGGCCTATGGCGAGGCGCTGGCGCGGCTTATGAAGGCGGATATGCTTTCGCCGGGGTGCCTGATTGTCATGGAGCGCCACAGGAGCGCGCAGATTCCGCTGCCCCGGGCCGTGGATGTCTTCGATACCCGGCAGTACGGCGATACGGCGGTGGATTTCGCCGAGATTCGCTCAGCGGAGGACGTGGACCGCCATGATACCCTATAGATGAGGATTAAACCGGTGAACCCGGGCAGACTAAGCTGCATCAGGCGGCGGCCGGGTGCGGAAAGGAAGGCTGAACGATGGATCAGGAAAAGTTCTACGAGGAAGAGGCGCAGGAAACCAACGAAACCCCACAGGCGCGCCAGATGGACGAAGTCAATGACATGCGTTATTTCCTCGAGCTTCTCAAGCATATTCGCGCGGCGATCAATGCCGGCAAGAGCGTGCCGCTGACCGGCAAGAAGATCATCGACGCGGAAAAATGCCTGATGATAATCGACGACATGGAAAAAAATCTGCCTGACGCCGTGCAGTATGGCCTTCAGATGTATTCCGAACAGGAGCGCATCATGAACGAAGCTGAAACCAAGGCCATGAACCGCATCAGTTCCGCCGAGATGCGGGTCAACGCTGCCCTTGACCGCGCCAGGGAGGATGCCGAGCAGCGCGTGCTGGACGCTGAAAACGAAGCCCGCGCCATATTGGAGGACGCTCAGGAGCGCGCCGACCATATGATCGACGAGAGCGAGATCCTGCGTCAGGCGAGGGAAGAGGCCCGCATCATCAAGAACGATGCCCGCGTCGAGGCCAGCGAGGTGCGCCTCAAGGCCCAGCACGACGCCTACCAGCTGCTCTCCTCGGTAGAAGACGAGTTGACGGAGGCCTGCAAAAACATCCGCCGCCGTCGCGCCGAGCTGGGTGACGAGAACGAGTAACCGTACAGTATATGCCGATTGACGGGAGCCCTTGAAACGGGGTTTCCCGTATTTTTTATGCCAAACAGGTTCATACTTGGGAAAGGCAATTCCATGTCATCAATGGAGGATCATATATGGACCTGTTTCAGGCGGAAGGGCAATCGGACGAACGCGACAATCGCCAGGACGCGGCGCTGATGCGCGCCCTGGCGGCGCGGTATGCTGTCAGGGGCACGGCCAGGCTGTGCCTTTCAAGGCGCGCCCGTGTCGGTCTTTCGGCGCGGCTGGACGCGGCGGCGAAGCTGCGCCGGTCGGAGAACGCCTCCGGCACGGCGCTGGCGCTGTTGGACGCCCAAGCGCCGGTGATTGAAGCCTGCGCCGCCCGCGCCGCTTCGGAGGGCGGCACGCGCCTGCCCGCCTGGTCGGGAAGGCCCAGGCTCCATGTGGCGCTTCAGGCGCTGTGCGAGGGCGACGCCGCAGTGACCCAGAGCCGCCTGACGGAGGCGCTGATCGAACTGGACGCCCTTCAACCGCTGACCGAAGCCGAGCTGTGGGCGACGCCCGCGGCCCTGCGGATCGTGATCGGAGAGGCCCTGTGGCGCACGGCAGCGGCCATCGTGGCGCGGGCCGAGCAGCGGGCCCGCGCGAACAGATGGGTGCGGTGGCCGGTCGGGGGGCTCGATTCCAGGGACGACGCCTTCCTGGCCCAGGCGCTGAAGCGGGCAGGGGAGGCGGACAGCCCTGCGGCGCGGCGCAGGCTGGAGGCTGCCCTCGCCCGTCGCGCCCTGTCCCCCCGGGCGGTCGTCGTCCGGGCCCAGGCCGGGGAAGCCGGTCTTCTGATGCGCCTGGAAAACCTGTTGGCCGCGCGGCACATGGTCGACGCGCTCAACTGGCAGGCCTGCTTCCAGTCCCTCTCCCGGGTGGAGCAGACCCTGTCCCGCGAGGCGTCGGGCACCTATCCGCGGATGGAAGACGATTCAAGGGCCGCGGTGCGCCGGGAGGTGGCCCACATCGCGAAAAAACTGAAGCTGCCGGAGCCCTCGGTGGCCAGGGCTGCCGTGGACGCGGCTCGGGCGGGGGAGGGCATTCGCCATGAGGTCTGCTGGTGGCTGTACGACGACGCGGGACGACGGGCGCTGCTCGATCGCCTGGACCGGGGCGGCATACGGCTGCGCCGATTGACGCCGGACCCGTCGGGGCGTGGAACCGTTCTGTTCATAGGGATGACCGCGGCAGCGCTGGCGCTGGCGCTGTCGGCCTGTGCCGGTATGCCCTGGCTCTGGCCGGCTTGCGCCGTGCTGGGCTGGGGGGCCGCCGACCTGCTGGCGGGTCGCCTGTATCCCCGCCTTGCGCCGCCGGCGCGGCTTCTGAAGCTGGCAATGGATGAAGTGCCCGGGGATTGCCGGACGCTGGTGACGATGCCGGTGCTGCTGTCCTCGCCCCGGCGGGCGGAGGACGTCTGCGCCCAGCTGGAGGCCCTGGGTTGTCTGGATAAGAGCGATAACATCGAATATCTGCTGCTGGGCGACCTGGCCGACGCGCTGCAGGCGCACATGCCCGGCGACGGGGAGATACTGGATCGGGCCCGCGCCTGTGTGTCCGAGCTGAATGCCCGGGCAGGCCGGGAGAAGTATGCCCTGCTGGTGCGGGGCCGGACGCTGCTGGATGCGGACGGCGTGTGGATGGGCCGGGACCGCAAGCGCGGCGCGCTGATGGACCTGAACCGGCTGCTGCTGGGCCGGGAAGGCGCAGAGGCGGCCTTCGATGCCGAGGGACGCGCCTGTGACAGGCTGAAGAGGCGCTTCGTTTACGTGATCACCCTGGACGCCGATACCCGTGCTTTGCCGGACGACCTGCGACGCCTGATCGGCGCGATGGCCCATCCGCTGAACCGGCCCCGGGATAACCGGGGGCATGCGGTGCTGCAGCCCCGGATGGAGACGCTGCCCTCCGCCCGGGTCAACGGCTTCGTGGAGCTGTTTGCCGGGGCGGGCGGCGTGAGCGCCTATCCGGTTTGCGTCTCAAACCTGTGGCAGGATCTGACGGGAAGGGGCATCTATGGGGGCAAGGGCATCTACGACGTGGCCGCCTTCCAGGCCCGGGTGGAGGGGCAACTGCCAGAGGGGCGCATACTCAGCCACGATCTGGCCGAGGGGGCGCTGGCCGGGGCCGGCTTTGTGGGCGACGTGGCGCTGTACGACGGCCATCCGGCCACGCCGGCTTCAACGCTGCGCCGCCAGCACCGCTGGACGCGGGGCGACTGGCAGCTGCTGCCGGTGATGCTCTCCCGCAGGGTCCACCTCGGCGTGGCGGATCGCTTTCGCATGCTTGACAACCTCGTGCGCTCGCTGTGGCCGCCGGCGCTGCTGGCCTTCGTGTTGTGTGGCGCGTGGACGGGCCGGGACTGGGCGCTGGCGGCGGCGCTGGGGCTGGCCTGGCTGGAGCCGATGCTGTATATTGGCGGCGGCGACCCGCTGAAGTGGCGCAGGGCCACCGCCCGGCTGGCGCTGCTGCCGCTGACGGCGTACAATGCGCTGGACGCCGTGGGCCGCACGCTGTGGCGGCTGGCGGTCTCCGGGAAGCGCCTGCTGCAATGGGTGACCGCCGCCGACGCGGAGGAGCAACGGGACCGCGTATCCCTTTGGCCCGGCGTCGCTATAGCGCTGCTGCTTGCCCCCGGCCTGCTGTACGCCCGCTTTCCGATGGCGTTGATCGCGCTGATGGCGCTGTTTCTGGTCGGCCCGGGCTGGGTCGGGGACATGGCGTCGGAGAAGGCCGACGCAAAGGCCCCGCTGACCCCGCGCCAGCAGGTCGCCCTCCGCGACCTGGCCCGCCGCACCTGGCGCTTCTTCGAGGACAACATGCCCCCGGAGGGCAGTCCGCTGCCCCCGGACAACGTGCAGCTGGACCCGCCCGTGGGCGCGGCCCGGCGCACGTCGCCCACCAACATCGCCCTGTATCTGCTCAGCTGCCTGTCGGCGCGGCGGCTGGGCCTTGTGGGCGTGGAGGAAGCGCGGCGGCGCATGGCCGCGACCGTGGACGCGCTGGAGCGGCTGGAGAAGTGGCGCGGCCAGCTTTACAACTGGTACGACATCGATACCCTCGCCCCGCTGAAGCCCCGTTACGTCTCCTCCGTGGACAGCGGCAACCTGGCGGCGGCGCTGCTGCTGTGCGCCAACGCGCCGGAGACCGGCGACGCGCTGGCCCGGCGGATGACCGCGCTGGCCCGGGGCATGGACCTGGCCGCGCTGTACGATGGTCAGAGGGATCTGTTCGCCATCGGCTTCGACGTGGAGACGGGCCGCGCCAGCGCCTCCCATTACGACCTGCTGGCCTCGGAATCCCGCATTCTCAGCTTTGCCGCGATGATGCTGGGCCAGGCGCCCACGCGCCACTGGCAGCGGCTGGGGCGGCCCTGCACCCGGGTGGGCGGGGGCGTCGCCCCGCTGGCCTGGTCCGGAACGCTGTTTGAATACCTGATGCCGGAGCTGTTCTTCGCTGCGCCGCCCGCGACGCTGCTGGGCACGGGCGTCCGGACGGCGGTGGCGGCGCAGATTGCCCAGGGGAAGCGGCTGAAGCGCCCCTGGGGCGTGTCCGAATCCGGCTACTGCGCGCTGGACGCCGCCATGAACTACCAGTACCGGGCCTTCGGCCTGAAGGCGCTTGCGTTGGACGGCGAGGCGGTGGAGGGCGTGGTCGCACCCTACGCTGCGGCGCTGGCGGCTTTGGTGGCCCCCGGTCCGTCCGCCGAAAACCTGATGCGCATGGAGGGGCTGGGGTGGTCGGGCGCGTGGGGCTTCTACGAGGCGGCAGACTATCTGAGGTCGGAGCCGGACGGCTCGCCCGCCGTCGTGATGAGCCACATGGCCCACCACCAGGGCATGGCGCTGTGCGCGCTGTGTGAGGCCCTCACCGGCCACACGCTGCGAGGCGACTTCATGGCGCGGCCCGAGGCGCGGGCCCTCGCGCTGCTGTTGGAGGAGCGGGCGTGTCCCGCCGCCCCCCGGAGCGCCTCCAGGCGTCCCACGCGACTGCCCCCGGCTTCCCCTGAGCGCAGATCGCGTCGGGGCAGCCCGGATGGGATCGAGGCACATCTGATCCATGGCGCGGGCATGACGGCGCTTTGCACCGACGACGGGGCGCTGCACCTGTGGCGGAATGACCTGGCGGTCACCCGCTTCTTCGGCATGCTTCGGGATCGCCGGGACATGGCCCGGGTCTGGCTGGTGGACGCTTCCGACGGCAGCCGCGCGCCGCTGGCCGGCCCTGCAATGTACGGAACCGGGGCGGTGCGCTATTTCGCGCGGGTGAACCGGCTGGAGGCGACGCTGGATGTCTGCCTCTGCCCGGAGGACGGCACCCTGCTCAAGCGGGTTGAAATCGCGAATATCGGCGCGGCGAACGCGGAATGCGCGGTGGCGGACGTGGCGCCGCTGGCGCTGTGCGGCGAAGCCGACTGGCGGGCCCATGCGGTGTTCCAGGGGTTGTTCGTGCAGGGCGTTCATGTGGAGCCGGACGGGCTGCTGTTCGAGCGCCGACCGGGCAGCCGCGGCGCGGCCGGTCTCCGGCTGGCGATGCTGGCCGCGGGCCCGGGCGCGCTCACCTGGGAATGCGACTATGAGAAGCTGGCGGGGCGATATGGCGACGCGGGCATCGGCGACGCCCTGACCAGGCCCCTGCCCGGCGGGACCGGCGCGACGCTGAACCCGGTGGGCGCGCTGCGCATGGCGCTGATCCTCGCGCCGGGAGAGAAGGCACAGGTGTGGTTTGCCATGGGCTTGCTGGAGACGGACGGGTCCGCAGGGGAATGGATGGCGCGCTGGCGGCAATCCCGCCAGGTCCGGCGCGCGCTGCGCCTGGCCGGGATTCGCGCCGGGGCGCTGCTGGACTTCCTGGGGCTGGACGCGGCGGAACACCACCGGCTCCAGCGCATGACGGTGCTGCTGGTGGACGGCAGCCTGGCCGCGCAGGCAAGGCCCCAACGTCGGGGCGAGGAAGGCGCGTCCAGGGAGGCGCTTTGGTCGTTGGGCATCTCCGGGGACCGGCCGATGCTGTTGATGCATATCGCCGATGTCAGTAACGAAGGGCCGGCGCGGTCGCTGATCCGTGCCCACGGCTTCTATCGGGCAATGGGCCTTGAGACGGACCTGGTGCTGGTGGACGATGGCGGCGTGAGCTATGACCGGCCTGTCCGGGACAGGCTCGAAAACCTGATCTCCGCCAGCCACCTGAACCGCCTGCGCTGCGTGCCCGGCGGCGTGTGGATATTGGACGGCTCTGCGCTGGACGATGAGCAGCGGCGGGCGTTGGAACGCTTCGCTTCGGTCACTTTTGACGGGGCGCGGGATCTCGACGCCCAGGCCCAGGCGCTGCTGAACCGCGCGAAAAGCAAAGGGGAGCCGAGGATGCCGATGGACGCTGGTGAAAACCGGCTCCAACCCCTGCCCAGGCGAGCGGACAACGGCTTTGGCGGGTTTGCCGACGACGGCGCCTACGTCATCGACGTCCTGCCCCAGCGCCTGCCGCCAAGGCCCTGGTGCAATATACTGGCCAACGACGCCGGGGGCATGCTGCTGTCCGAGCGGGGCGGCGGCTTCTTCTGGTGCGGCAACAGCCGCTCCGGCCGCCTGACCGCCTACGGCAACGACGCCCTCTGCGAGGGCTGGGGTCTCCGGCTGGCCCTGGTGGACGCGCTTCGCGGCGAGGCGCTGTCCCTGCTGCCGGGGAACCGGCCCCAGGTGCCCTTTCAGGTCATCCACGACCCCGGCTGCACCTGCTATGTGATGGAAACCGACCGCGTCTGCGGGGAGGTGTGCCTGTCGATGCACCCGGAGCGGGCCGAGGCGCAGATCGTCGTGACGGTCGAAAACCGGAGGCTGAAGGGAGAGGATTTCAGCCTGGAGACACGCGTGAACTGGCTGATGGGTACCGACGCACGGGACGCCGTGGCCCTGAATGTCTGGCAGGCGGAAGGCGCCTGCCTGGCCACCGGCGCGATGGCGGGCACGGGATGGCTCGCCGCCGACGATGCGTTGGCGTGCTGCGAGGGTTCGACGCTGGCCGTGCCGCTGCGATTGAAGCGGGGACGGCGGCGAACCCTGCGCCTTGCGCTGGGCTGGTCGGGAAACGGGGACGCCGCCCTGCGGCGGATAAGTCAGTGGCGGGACGAAGCGCCGGCTGTGCCTGCGCGGACGCCTGTTAAGCTGGCCGTCGAGACGCCGGACGGGCTGCTGAACGCCTTTGCCAACGGCTTCCTGCTCCACCAGGTCCGCGCTTCACGGGTGCTGGGCCGCACGGGGCTGTACCAGCCCGGCGGGGCCTGGGGCTTTCGCGACCAGCTGCAGGACATGCTGGCGCTGATCCACCACGAGCCGGAGCGGGTCCGCACCCACCTGCTGCGCTGCGCGGCTCACCAGTTCGAGGCGGGTGACGTGATGCACTGGTGGCACGCGCCCTTCACCGGCGTGCGCACGCGGATCTCGGACGACATGCTGTTCCTGCCCTGGGTGGCGGCAGCTTACGTGATCGCCACCGGGGACGCCGGGGTGCTGTCCGAGCGCGTCGCCTACCTGAAGGATGTGGCAATCCCCGACGGGGCGTCGGATATCTGCTGCGATATGGCGCCGGGGCCGGCGGTGGAATCGCTGCACAGCCACTGCATGCGGGCGTTCAAGCGGGCCTGCCGCACAGGCGTTCACGGCCTGCTGCTGATGGGTACAGGCGATTGGAACGACGGCATGGATTGCGTGGGCGCGAAAGGCAGGGGTGAGAGCGTCTGGCTGACCCAGTTCGCCATCGCCTGCGCCGATCGCTATCGCAGGGTCGCGCCGGTGGACGAGGACCGGGTGTGGCTGTGGCGCACGGCGGAGACGCTCAGGCAGGCGGTGGAGGCCCACGGCTGGGACGGCGGCTGGTACCTGCGGGCCTATGGCGACGACGGCGCGATACTGGGCGGTGCAAGCGGCGAGGAATGCCACATCGACGCCATCTCCCAGGCCTGGGCTGTGCTGGCGGGGCTGGACGAAGCCCGCTGCCGCGCGGCTATGGATGCCGCCTGGCACGGGCTGGTGGATCGCCGCGCCGGCATCATCCGCCTGCTGACGCCGCCCTTCGACGGCCTCGGGCCGGACCCCGGCTACATCCGGGGCTATCCGCCGGGGGTGCGGGAAAACGGCGGCCAGTACACCCACGGCGCGCTGTGGCTGCTGCTGGCGCTGATCCGCCAGGGCGACGCCAACCGCGCCCACGAGGCGCTGCAAATGCTGCTGCCCTGGAACCATTCCGACAGCCCGGATAAGGCGCTCGTCTATCGGGTGGAGCCCTACGTGATGGCCGCGGACGTCTACGACCACCCCGACCTGCGGGGCCGGGGCGGCTGGACCTGGTACACCGGCTCCGCGGGCTGGATGTACGAGGCGATATTCGCCCTGCTGGGCTACGAGCGCCGGGGCAACGCCGTGCGCCTGAACGCGCTGCTGGGCGATTGGCCCCGGGCGGCGGTGACGGTGAAATATGGAGAGAGCCGGTACCGACTGGTCAGCGATAGGGAAACCGCGTGCGTTACCCTTGATGGCCAACCTGTTGAAAGTGATTTCATCTTCATGGCCGACGACGGCAAAGCGCACGAGGCCCGCTTTCCGGCGCGGTAAATACTGATTCATCGAGCAAAGCTCGATGAATCAGTATTTGCCCCTTCATTCACCCTTTCTCCCTTCTCACCATAGGATGGGGCGGAAAGGGGATGGATGCATGGAAACCATCATCATCGGCGGCGACGCGCGTTTTGAATACCTGGCGCGGCTGCTGTCGGAGCGGGGCGAATCGGTGGGCATATACGGAGGGAATGTGTGCCCCAGGGTGAAGTCCGTGGACAGGGCGGCGCTGGGCCAGGCGGATACCGTCGTCATGAACTGCCCGCCCAAATCGGATTTGAAGCTGGAGGACGTGCTGGAGGTGGTTTCGGACTCCGCGAAGGTCGTCGCCTGCGGCCCCGGTCACCCGGACATCGACGACAGGCGCGTGATCGACCTGTGGGCGGACGAGGCGCTGCTGTGGGATAACGCCCGCCTGACCGCCGAGGGGGCGTTGGCCTCGGCCATGCGCTCGTCGACCAGGGCGCTGGCCGGCATGAATTGCGTGGTGATAGGCTGGGGCCGGGTCGGGCGTGCACTGACGGAGCTGCTGGTGGCGCTGGGCATGCGGGTGACGGTGGCCTCCCGAACGCCCGCCGGGCGGAACCGGGCTGTGGAGCGCGGCGCCGAGGCGGCGGACACCGCACGTATCGCAGGCGCGCTGTCCGGGCGCAAGCTCATCTTCAACACCGCCCCGGCCATGGTGCTGGACGGAACGGCGTTGGGCCAGGTGGACCCGGACGCCATGCTCATCGACCTCGCAAGCCCGCCCTACGGCATCGACCTGCGGGCAGCCTGGAACCGCGGCCTGCGGGCATGGCGGGAGCCGGGGCTGCCGGGAAGGTACTGCCCCCAGAGCGCGGCAGAGGCGATCCTTAACGCCATGGATCGGATCGGGCGAGAGGAGGGCGGAATATGATGCAGCTGTCTGATGTGCGCATCGGCTGCGCGATGACAGGCTCCTTCTGCACCTTCAAGGCGGTGTTCGAGGCGTGGCGGGCTTTGAAGGCCACCGGGGCGGCGCTGACGCCGATCATGTCCTTCAATGCCGCCTCCACGGATACCCGCTTCTGTACCGCAGCGGAGGCGGTGTCGACATTCACCGACATTACCGGCAAGAGGCCGCTAATGACGCTGGACGCCGTGGAGCCCATCGGCCCGAAGAAGCTGCTGGACGCCCTGGTGATCGCCCCCTGCACCGGCAACACGCTGGCCAAGCTGGCGGGCGGCATCGCCGATACCCCGGTGACGCTGGCGGCTAAGTCCCACCTGCGCAACGGCCGGCCGCTGGTGATCGCCGTCTCCAGCAACGACGCCCTGGCCCAGAACGCGAAGAACATTGGCCAGCTGCTGGCGATGCGCAACCTGTACTTCGTGCCCTTCGCCCAGGATGACCCGATGGGCAAGCCCAATTCCCTGGTGGCCCGCTTCGACATGCTGGCGGATACCGTGAAATGGGCCCTGGAAGGGCGGCAAATACAGCCGCTGCTGCGGTGTTCGTGACAGAAAAATACCGGAATAAGTTATTTGAATGTAATTAACCAAAACAACCATTGACTTTCCGCCCGGTCTGCGTTATACTGGCAAAGCCGTCAGCGAGACAGGGTCGAAAAACCCTGAGGAGCGAGCAGCGGCGAACCTTGAAAACGATACAGAGGAAACGAGTACAAGATCTTGCAGACTTGCGAGGACGGCCGAGAGGCAGGAGCGAGGAAGCGAGATGAAAACAGTCAGAATTCTATGAGTAAA
>JAFRJF010000167.1 GCA_017432405.1 Clostridia bacterium
GTCTGGCGCAGATGATTTCGCGTGTGTTCTCAGCTTTATTTCCTCGGCGGCTCTTCATGGCGTCTCTTGTTTTGATGCCATCGTTGCGGCCTTCCGGGGTAACGCTGTTGGGGCATTATTCGGGGTGGACTGAACAGTTACGTTTGATTATACAGAACCCGGAAAGGGATTGCAAGGCCGGCCGATGCGTTTTCGAGAATATAAAAAAGCCCCGGCCAGATGGCCGGGGAAATACTGATTTGTCGCCCCTACATGACGCCCTTCTGCAATATGATGCAGCCGTAGGGCTGGCGCTCGCTGGTGGAGATGGTGATGTAGCCCTTCATGGCCTTCTCGTAGAACTTCGAGCGCTCGATGGTGCCGACGCAGGCCACGTCGTAGCCGTGCTTGGCCACGGTTTCCTTCACGGCGTCCCACACCGGGTTGCTCTCCACCACGATGCCGGAGTCGGCGTCGGGCACGATGTACTGGATCGGCTGCTTCTCGTATTCCACGTCCAGCGGCACCAGCTGGAGTATGGCGTCCAGCATTTCCACCGCGCCGACGCCCTTGGCCTGTATGCTCACGCCGTTGGGGCACTTGGTCACGTGGGGATAGAAGTGATCCGCGATGACGATCAGGTCGCCGTGGCCGGTGTCGGCCAGGGCCTTCAGCAGGTCGGAACCGATGATGTCAGGTATGCCTCTGAGCATGGTGATGATCCCCCTTCTCTGTCTTTGTTCAAGTCTTGGCAGTGTAGATGCCGCCGCGACTGGTCTACACCCGCACGCGGCGCACGGCGTCCTGCCAGCCCGCGTACTTTTCGTCGCGCGCCTGCGCCGCCATCTCCGGCGCGTAGGCGGTGCGCTTCAACACATTAAACACGTTTTCATCGTACAGCCCGCAGGCGAGCCCCGCCGTCCAGGCCGCGCCGATGCCGGAGAGCTCCTCGGAATCGGGGATGCGCACCGGGATGCCCAGCATGTCGCTCTGGAACTGCATGAGATACCCGTTGCGGGTCGGACCGCCGTCCACCCTCAGCTCGCCGATGGGCACGCCGGCGCTTTCCCCCATCGCCTTCACGATGTCGGTGATCTGGTAGGCGATGCAGTCCAGCGCCGCGCGAACGACTTCGTTCTTGCCCGTGGTGCGGCTCATGCCCACGATGGCGGCGCGGGCGCCGCTGTCCCAGTAGGGCGCGCCCAGGCCGGAGAAGGCTGGCACGAGGTAGCAGCTGTCGCCGGGGTTGGCTGCCCGGGCCAGCGCCTCGGTCTCTCCCGGCCCTTCGATCAGCTTCAAATCGTCCTTCAACCAAGTGATCACCGCGCCGGTGTAGTTGATGTTGCCCTCCAGCACGTAGTTCACCTTGCCGCCGATCTTCCAGGCCAGGCTGGTCACCACGCCCAGGTCGCTGAACACGGGCTTTTCCCCGATGTTCATCATGATGGAGGAGCCCGTGCCGTAGGTGGCCTTGGTCATGCCGGGCCTGAGGCAGCCCTGGCCGAACAGCGCACCGTGGCTGTCCCCCAGCACGCCGCGAATGGGGATGGGCCTGTCCAGCCAGCCGCCCAGGTCGGTCACGCCGAAGTCGCCGTCGGAGTCGGTGACCGCCGCCATGCAGACGGCATCGATGCCGAACATCTCCAGCATGGTCTCATCCCACTTCAGGGTGTTGATGTTGAAGAGCTGGGTTCGGGAGGCGTTGGAATAATCGGTGCAGTGCCGATGGTCGGCGGACAGGTTGTACACCAGCCAGCTGTCGACGGTGCCCACGCAGATATCGCCCTTCTTCGCCCGCTCGGCGACGCCCTCGACATTCTGCATGATCCACGCCAGCTTCGCCGCCGGGAAGTAGGGCGACAGCGGGATGCCCGTGGTGCGGCGCACCAGCTCGCCATAGCCCTGTTTTTCCAGGCCCTCGCAGATGGCCGCGCCCCGGGCGCACTGCCACACGATGGCGTTGTAAACCGGCTTGCCGGTGGCGCGGTCCCAGGCCACGGAGGTCTCCCGCTGATTGCTGAGGCCCAGCGCGTCGATTTCAGACTTGTCGATGCCGGCCTTTTCCACCACGTTCCTGGCCACCTGCAGGGTATTGGCCAGGATCTCCGCCGGGTCGTGCTCCACCCAGCCCCTTTCGTCGACGATCTGCCGGTGGGGCCGATCCGCCCGGCACAGCAGCGTCCCGCGTTCGTCGAACAGCAGCGCCTTGGTGCCTTGGGTGGACTGGTCAATACTCAGTATATA
>JAFRJF010000168.1 GCA_017432405.1 Clostridia bacterium
ATTTGTCGCTGCGCGACAAATCAGTATTTGAGGGGTTAGGGGTTAGGTTTTAGGGATTAGGGGTGGAGGAAAACCTTCGGATTTCTTTTAATTAAATAGATCGAGAATCGATATAACCCCTGCCGTTCCTATTTACTCAAACAATTCCGTCAGGATTTGCTCCTTCCCTAACCCCTATCCCCTAAATCCTATCCCCTAAATACTGATTCATCGAGCACAGCTCGATAAATCAGTATTTAGCAATCAACTGAACAGTTACACTTCATTTGTATTTCCTGTTCCTGATTATCACATAGCAGACCGTGTGCGCGGCAAACGTGATGAACCACGACACCGGATAGGACAGGTACAGCGTGGGCAGGGTCGGATTCAGCGGGTAGATCGTCAGTATCCAGACGATGCGCAGCACGCAGGCGCCCAGGATCGACACCACCATCGGCGTGACCGAGCTGCCCATGCCCCGCAGCAGGCCCACCATGACCTCCATCATGCCGCACAGGAAATAGGTCGGCGCGATGATGCCGCTGCGCAGGCCCGCCGCCGCGATGACGGCGTCGTCGTTGGTATAGATGCGGAACAGCCAGCCCTTGGCCAGCATCAAGAAGCCGCCCAGCGCCAGGCCGATGCCGGTCACCGCCACCAGCGAGGCCGCGCACACCTTCGGGATGCGGTCGTACTTCCGAGCGCCCACGTTCTGGCCTGTGAAGGTGATGGCCCCCTGGTGGATGCTGTTCATGGCCACGTAGATGTAGCCCTCCAGGTTGCTGGCGGTGGTGTTGCCCGCCACGGCGCTCTTGCCGAAGCTGTTGACGGTGGACTGGATCAGCACGTTGGACAGTGAGAACACCATGCCCTGCAGCCCCGCGGGCAGGCCCACCCGCGCGATGCGCCACACCTTGTCCGGGTGCAGGCGGATGCGCCTGACGTCCAGGTGGATGGCCCCGTCGGTGCGGATCAGGCACAGCGTCACCAGCGTCGCGGAGATCAGCTGGCTGATGATCGTGGCCAGCGCCACGCCGGAGACGCCCATGTGAAAGGCGATCACGAAGAGCAGGTTCAGGACCACGTTCACCACCCCGGCCAGGGTTAGGTAGGCCAGCGGGCGGCGGGTGTCGCCGATGGCCCGCAGGATCGCCGCGCCGAAGTTGTACAGCATGTTGGCCGGCATGCCCAGGAAGTAGATGCGCATGTAGCTGGTGGCCAGGGGCAGCACCTCGGCGGGAGTGCCCATCAGGCCCAGCAGCGGCCCGGCCAGCAGGAACCCGAACACGCCCACCAGCACCCCGCCCACCAGGCTCAGGGCGACGGCGGTGTGCACGGCCTCGCCGGTCTGGCGGTAATCCCCCGCGCCGCAGCACTGGGCCACCACCACGTTCGCGCCCACCGACAGCCCCAGGAACAGGTTCACCAGCAGGTTGATCAGCGACCCCGGCGCGCCCACCGCCGCCAGCGCGGCGTCGCCCTCGAAGCGCCCCACCACGATCACGTCCGCGGCGTTGAAGGTCAGCTGCAGCATGCTGGACAGCATCAGCGGCAGCGCGAAGCTCAAAAGCCTCGGCAGCACCGGCCCGTTCAGCATGTCGATGTCATAGCGCCCCCGGCGCAAACGCAGGTTCATAAAAGCACTTCCTCCCGCCGCCACGCGGCGAAAGGGATTATACCACCCATTTTGTATGGATTCAATATCGGATGGTGGAGTTTACGGTTAAGAGTTGATCTGTAAATACTGATTTGTCGCAGCGCGACAAATCAGTATTTACTTAAACAATATCCCCCTTGACGAAACCCCGCTCATGCGCTATCATTAATACAATACATTCTGCAAATTGGAGATGTTTACCCATGAGTGAGAACTGCAATCACGATTGCAACAGCTGCGGGGCCAACTGTCCCAGCCGGGAGGGCGGAACGCCCAACTTCGCCGCGCCGGCCAACGCCAACAGCCGGGTGAAGAAGGTCATCGGCGTGGTCAGCGGCAAGGGCGGCGTGGGCAAGTCGCTGGTCACCAGCCTGATGGCGGCGCTGATGCGCCGGCGCGGGCACGACGTGGCCATACTGGACGCCGACATCACCGGCCCCTCCATCCCCACCGCCTTCGGCGTGCACACCCAGCTGATGGCCTCCGAGGGGGGTATATTCCCCGCCGTCAGCGCGACGGGCGTCAAGCTGGTCTCCCTGAACCTGATGCTGGACAACGAGACTGACCCCGTGGTCTGGCGCGGCCCCATCATCGCCGGAACCGTCAAGCAGTTCTGGAGCGACGTGATGTGGGAGGACGTGGACTTCATGTTCGTGGACATGCCTCCGGGAACCGGCGACGTGCCGCTGACGGTGTTCCAGTCGCTGCCCCTGGACGGCATACTGGTGGTCACCTCGCCCCAGGAGCTGGTGGGCATGATCGTGGAAAAGGCCGCGAACATGGCGGCCATGATGAACATACCGGTGCTGGGCATCGTGGAGAACATGAGCTACTTCAAGTGCGACGCCTGCGGCAAGGAGCACCACATCTTCGGCGAGAGTCACGTGGACGAGATCGCCGAGCGCCGGGGCATCGCGAACGTCGCCAAGCTGCCCATCGATCCCGCCATCGCCGCCGCCTGCGACGGCGGCAGGGTCGAGATGCTGGAGGCGCCCTGGCTGGAGCAGCTGGCCAACGCGCTGGAAAAAGTCTGATTCACTGAACCGTCACAACCATACAACGGAGGCTTTCATGCGATATGAAAAATCCTGCGGCGCTGTGATATTCAGGAAAGACGCGGATTGGAACGTGCTGCTGATCCGACACACCAAGGGCCGGCACATCTCCTTCCCCAAGGGACACGTGGAGCCGGGCGAGACCGAGAGCCAGACCGCCGAGCGGGAGATCTTCGAGGAGACGGGCCTGCGGGTGCGGGTCGACCGCCGCTTCCGGGCGGAGAACCGCTACAACATCCGCCCCGACACCCAGAAGCTGGTGGTGATCTTCGCCGCCACCACGGACCAGGCCGATATCCACCCCCAGCCCGAGGAGATCGCCGAGGCGTTCTGGCTGCCCATCGAGGAGGCCGCCGTCCGCCTGACCTACGAGCGCGACCGCAAGATCATGCGCGACGCGTTCGACCACATCCAGAGGTTTCCAGCGCCAACAGAATAGACGAAGCAAGCGGACCCGGTGAGGGTCCGCTTGTTTCGTCGGGGAGGCAACTACTGATTTGTCGCGCTGCGACAAATCAGTAGTTGAGGGGTTAGGGGTTAGGTTTTAGGGGTTAGGGATGGAGGAAATCCTTGCGGATTTCTTATTATTCAAAGGGCTGAATAACGATGGAATCACTGTCGTTTCCTTTAAATCAAAACAAATCCCGTGGCCGAAGGCCTAGCGAAGCGTTAAGTG
>JAFRJF010000169.1 GCA_017432405.1 Clostridia bacterium
GACGTCGGCCAGGCCGCCGCCCTCCCTGAGGGTGTAGGCGGGGTCGTAATTCACCAGTATGAAGGGAACGGGATTGGTGGTGTGGGACGTCAGGGGCGCCCCGGTCGCCGGGTCCACCATCGTTTCGGCGTTGCCGTGGTCGGCGCAGATGAACAGCTGGCCGTCCACCGCCTCCACGGCGTCCACCACCCGTCCGATGCACCGATCGAGGCAGGCGACGGCCTCGATGGTGGCCGCCTCCACGCCGGTGTGGCCCACCATGTCCGAGTTGGCGAAGTTCGTGATGATCACGTCGTATTCGCCGGATTGGATCTTTTCGACCAGGGTGTCGCAGATCTCATTGGCGCTCATCTCCGGCGCGAGGTCATAGGTCGCCACCTGCTGGGAGGGGATCAGGAACCGATCCTCGCCCTCGTTGGGCGCCTCCACGCCGCCGTTGAAGAAGAAGGTGACGTGGGCGTACTTCTCCGTCTCCGCGATCCGGGCCTGCTTTAAGCCGTTGGCGGCGAGCCACTGGCCGAGGGTGTTGACGACGGTGACCTTTTCGAAGGCGACCGCCTTGTTGGGGATCGTCACGTCGTAGTCGGTAAAGCACACGTAGGTCACTTGCTTGCGGGGACCGCGGTCGAAGCCGTCGAAGTCGTCGCAGCAGAAGGTGCGGGTCAGCTCCCTGGCGCGGTCCGGGCGGAAGTTGAAGAAGACGATGGAATCCCCGTCGCCGACGGTGGCCACCGGCGCGCCGTCCTTCATCACCACCGTGGGGCGGATGAACTCGTCCGTCTCGCCCCTTGCGTAGGACTGGGTCACCGCCTCCTCGGCGGAGCCCGCCGTCTCGCCCTCGCCGAGGGTCAGCGCCCGATAGGCCAGCTGCACGCGGTCCCAGCGGTTGTCCCTGTCCATGCCGTAGTACCGGCCCCCGACCGTGGCGATCTCGCCGCAGCCGATCCGCGCCATCTCGTCCTCCAGCTGGCGTATGTAATCGATGCCGGATTCCGGGGGCGTGTCCCTGCCGTCCGTGAAGCAGTGGACGTAGACCCTGTCGAGGCCCTCGCGCCTGGCCAGCTCCAGCAGGGCGTAGAGATGGGCGTTGTGGCTGTGCACGCCGCCGTCGGAGACCAGGCCGAGGATGTGCAGGGCCGTTCCCCTTTCCTTCGCGTTGTCGATCGCCGCGAGCAGCGCCTCGTTTTCAAAGAAGCTGCCGTCCTCGATGGCCTTGGTGATCCGGACCAGGTCCTGGTATACGACGCGCCCGGCGCCGATGTTCAGGTGGCCCACCTCCGAGCTGCCCATCTGGCCCTCGGGAAGCCCCACGGCCAGGCCGCTGGCGTCACCCTCGACGAAGGGGCATTCCTTCATCAGCCGGTCCAGCACCGGCGTGTCCGCCAGCGCGATGGCGTTGTGCTCCGTCTAGTCGCTCAGGCCGAAGCCGTCGAGGATCAGCAGGACGGTCGGTCGCTTGCCACCGGACGCACGCTCCGCCCGGGCGGAGAGCGCCCCGGGCAGCCCGCCGGGCGCGAGGGCAGCGCACAGGAGCGCTGCCACTAAGACTGATAACGCCAATTTGAAGCTGGCTTTGTTTCTCATAGTATCCCTTCCCTTCCTTTGTCTGATTATATGCGCGGCGCGACGGTTCATCCTACCTTCCCGCCTTTGTGCGCTGCTTCTCCTGATACAGCGCGTTGTCCGCCTGTTCGATCAGGGCCTCCAGGGTTTGCCCGGGCACATGCCGCGAATAACCGATGCTCATGGCGAATCGGTAGGGCGGCTTGTGTTCGCGCCGGTAGTCGTCGAAGCGCCGGAGAATGGCCTGCTTGAAGCCCTCGGCGCCGGCGTCGTCTTCAAAGAAGCCCATGATCAGGAACTCGTCCCCGCCGTAGCGGACGAGTATGCCCTTGTGCCCGACCATTGAAGCGCTCAGCAGGCTTGCGGCGGCGACGAGGGCCTGGTCGCCCACCGGATGGCCGTAGGTGTCGTTGATCTGCTTGAATCGATCCAGGTCCATCATGAAGAGGTACAGCGGTTCGCCCGTCTTCATATAGTCCGGGAAAACCCCGTCCAGCGTCTTTCGGTTGTTCAGGCCCGTGAGACCGTCCCGGATGATCTCCCTGTCCTGGTCGTTGATGTAGAGCAGCACCAGGGAGATGGCCGCGCAGGTCCACGTGCCGGGCATGCCCGTATAGAACAGGCTGACGATCGCGCCGACGATGGGGATGAAATAAAAGCTCAGCAGATTGAGCACGACACTCCTGGGCGGCGGCGTGACCCGCCGGACCAGCCTGACGACCAGGTGAACCAGAGGGATGGCCAGCATGCCGTAAGCGCCGATGGTTTGCAGCCAGAACAGCGGGCCGTGGGCGTACACGTTTTCGGGGGAGACGGTGAAAACCCAGCCCGTCCAGATGGAGACGACGTTGAGGACCAGGAAGAACAGCCCCGGCAGCATCACGACGGTTTGCAGCCGCCGCGTGATCTTATAGCCCAGGGTCTCCAGCACATAGAGATACCATATGCAGCCCAGTATGACCCCGCCGGCCAGGTACAGGGCGTTGATGACGCGGTTGGCCATGATCGCGCCGGGAAAGCGGCGGCCCTCCACAAGCAGCCACAGGACATCCAGCGCCAGCTGGATCATGACGCCGTAGACCAGGGTGCGAAACAGGACCCGGTTCATCTGCTGGTTGACGTTCGCCAGCGACTGATGGGCTATGGCGTAGAGCATGACCAGGCAGAGCAGATCGAGTTCGATGTGAATGGCTGTGATCATTTTATTCCAAACGCCCTTCTTGTGTTTTTACGTCATTTGCAGATATGATAATCGCCGTCCGCGTCGATCCACAGCCGGCAATCCGCCGGCTTGGTTTTTTCCAGGCACAGCCTGACGTTTGGCATGTCGCTGTAATCGACGAAGCGCGTGGCGGCGGCCTCGTCCACGCCGGTCTTGATGCGCCTGGCGATCAGCCTTGAGCGCAGCAGCGCCTCGTCGGCGCCGATGGAGACGGTGTAGTCGGCATAGCCGGACAGCTCGCGCCAGCCGTCCTCATCCAACAGAAGATAATTGCCTTCCAGCAGTACGATGTCCCCGTCCACCCGGACGGCATCCTCCACGGGGTTATGGAGCATCCGATCGTATACCGGCCATCCGCAGGTCTCGCCGGCGGCGACCCTCTTAACGGCGGCCGTGAGCAGCTCCAGGTCGAAGGTCACGGGGGCGCCCTTGATATCCACCATGGGGATCTGTTTGCCGTCCCGCTCGGTGTAATGGCTCACCAGATACGCCTGCCGCCGGTGAAAGCCGTCCATGCCGATCACCTGGATGGCGCCCTGGGACAGGCTCTCGAGGAAGCTCAGCAGCGTGGATTTGCCGCTGCCCGGCGGCGCGGCCAGCATGACCAGGATCCGCCTGCCCTTCTCCTGCCGGAGCGCGCGAAGCGTCTGCAGCAGGGGGAGAAAGATCTCGTCCACGGCCCGCCGGGTGTACTGCGCGAGAACCTCGACGCCGTTGATCGTCACGGGAAATTCGATCATCTGTTCGGGCATTTGAAGAAGCCTCCTCCATTCGCCTTACAATGGCGTTTTATCGTAAGCGTTAACCTGTTTCGCAGGGGCGCTCACCGAGTGCCCGGGGGCGGATTGGTAAGATCGCGACGGAAAAGCTGGTTCGTTAGGGCCCCATTAAGTAACATTATAACTGCTTGAAAATTGGAAGTCAAGGACAGCTTAAACATAGCCCACGGCGAACGTGTGAATTGCAGGAGTGTCATTATGCTGTTGTATTACCGTAACACATGCGTAGGCCGTGATACATTGCCTCGGTGCACCACCAATGACATCTAAACAGACTGAAGTCTTGAAATCGACAAGAGCGCAAAACCAGCACAGACATCAAAACAGACTGAAGTCGCGATATCAAAGGAGATCACGAAGCCGACGGAGACGCCGAAACCTTCTGTAACGCCCACGCTGATACCCACGAAGACGCCTGTCGGCGACGGTGGCGGAGCGCCAGAGCCGAAGCCTGTTCCGAGAATCGACATCGAGGGCGGCAAAGTTTGGAACGACGAGAGCAACGCCAGCGGTCAACGGCCGACCGGCATCACAGCACGCCGCTGTATGCCATGCTCGGCACCGGCGACACCGTTCCCGCCTGGGTATGGATCTGCGGCAGCTGCGGCCTGCTCGCGCTGGCCCTGGCCATCCTGCTGGGCAAGCGGAAGAGAAGAACCAACTGAATCAACTGACGACAAAGGCGCCGGACGAAAGTCCGGCGCCGGTTTTCTATTATTTGGTAGCAAATTGCAAAAAAAAGTAAAAAATTAAATAATTATAGCGTGCATAAACTATAGTATTTATTTGAATGATATGGTATAATATCTTAGATTTGTATAATAATTTTTGAACAATCTCGTGTAACGCACTTGACTTGACGAAAAGGGGAGGAGACGAGCATGAAAAAGACAAGCGGGAACAGGTACTCTCATGGCCTGCCATGGTTCGCGCTCAGGCGGATCGTGGCATTGGTGTTGGCGCTGCTCATGCTGGCGCCGGCAAACATCGTGAGCGTGTTTGCTGAAGGGGCGCAATCCGGCGGGAAGACGCCGGTGTGCGGCCTTGAGGCGCATGCGCACAGCGATGCCTGCTACGAGGAAAAGCTGGCCTGCGGCGAAACGGAGCGGGATCCGGTGACCCAGACCCGGCGGGTGTACGTGGGCAATCTGAAGGCCCATACGCACACGAAGGCGTGCTACAGCCACGGGAAGCTGACCTGCGGCACAGTGGAAAACGCGTATTTCCACGAGCACAACCAGTATTGCTACGATGACAACGGCAAGCTGGTGTGCGGGCTGAAGGAGAAGCGGAACGACCACGAGCACACGGACAAGTGCTATGAGAAGGTTAAGGTGCTGACCTGTGACAAGAAGGAATCCGACGGTCACAAGCACAGCAAGGCGTGCTATGAGAAGCAGCTGACCTGCACCGAGGACCACAAGCACGGCAAGAAGTGCTATGAGAAGGTTCTGGTGTGCGGCAAGAAGGAAGGCGAAGGCGCGCACAAGCACGGCAAGAAGTGCTATGAGACCCGGCGCGGCGAGCTGACCTGCCAGAAGGGCGAGTATCGCATCGTCGACGGCCAGAAGCTGCGGGTGCAGACGCTGAAGAGCAGCAAGAAGGATTGGAGCACGGAACAGGTGGTCGTTGACGAGGGCCACAAGCATACCGAAGCGTGCTACGAGAAGGTGCTGAGCTGCGGCAAGGAAGAACACGAGCACAGCGAAGCGTGCTATAAGGTGGACCAGAAGCCCGAGGAGAGCGGCGAGGCGGAGGACGAAGCGCAGCCGGAGGAAGAGACTCACGAAGAAGTCAAGGCTGAAACCGAGGAGCAGCCCGAGGAGAAGACCGAGGAGCAGCCCGCGGAGGAAACCGAGGAGCAGCCCGAGGAGGAGACCGAGGAGCAGCCCGCGGAGGAGACCGAGGAGCAGCCTGAGGAAACCACCGAGGAGCAGCCCGAGGAAACCACCGAGGAGCAGCCCGCGGAGGAGACCGAGGAGCAGCCTGAGGAAAC
>JAFRJF010000170.1 GCA_017432405.1 Clostridia bacterium
ATTTGAACCAATACCCGAAAGGTATCAAAGTCTCTGACGATGAACTGGCCTCTGTGAACATTGTTGGTGATAAATTCCATCCTAATTGGAACTACACCATCTTACCTCAAACGACTTAATAATTTATGCATAGTCCCTAAGCACGTTATAGGAATCCCTTGGAGGCTCAAATGGGAAAAAGGAGAAAGCGGCGCGGCTCACAGCAGCGCAAGCCGCTCTTTCAATCGGAAAAATACAGCATAAGCGCCCTGCACGAGGACCGCGAGTACGGCATGTACTGGTATGCCTGGCTCTGGAAGATCGTCAGGCCCTTGCTGATCTTCCTGTGCGCGGTGCTGATGGTCACCGGCATCGTGAAGGTGGGCTATGACCGCATCTACAACGCCCTGTTTGCCCCTGTGGAGGGGGACAATGCCGAGATGGTCACCTTCCAGATCGACAACGGCGAAACCGTCACCCAGATCGGCGAGCGCCTGCAGGCGGCCAATCTGCTGCGGGACAGCCGGGTGTTCAAGTACATGGTGCAGTTTCGGGGGTTGACCAACGCCCTGAGCTACGGCACCTTCAAGCTGTCCCCGGGCATGAACGCCAGCCAGATCATCACCGAGCTGACCTCCGGCAGCCAGACCAACGAGCGGGTCATCACCATCGTGCCCGGCTGGACGGCGGAGGACATCGCGAACTACCTGGTGAGCATCGGCGCGCTGGAGGACACCGGCGAGTTCCTGCGGCTGTGCAACGACGTGGACCGCTTCGTAGGCAGCAGCTACGCCCTGCGGGACGCCCAGAACAACGGCAGGCTGAAGGGCCGCAAGTACGCGCTGGAGGGCTACCTGGCCCCGGATACCTATCGGATCTTCATCTCCGCCACCGCCGAGAGCATCATTCGCACGCTGCTGAACCAGCACAACAAGGTGGTGGACAACGTGTTCTACGCCGATCACGCCGAGTACTACAAGGACGTGGAGGGCGTCTACCACGAGGTGGAGAAGTACGACAGCACCCTGACCATGGACCAGACCGTCACGCTGGCCTCGATGATCGAGAAGGAGGCCGCCAACCGCGAGGACTACGCCAGGGTCTCCGCAGTGTTCCACAACCGGCTGCGCCGGGGCATGAGGCTGGAGAGCGACCCGACGGTCACCTACCTCAGCGGCGAGCACAAGCTGGCCCTGTCCGACGCGGACATCGCCCAGCAGAACGCCTACAACACCTACTATGTCCCCGCGCTGCCCGCCGGCCCCATCTGCAACCCGTCGGCGGCGGCGCTGGAGGCCGCCATGCTGCCGGATATGCAATACATCAACGACGGCTACCTCTACTTCTGCGCGACGGAGCCCGGCTCCGGCAAGCTGGCATTCTCCATCTCCAGGACGGAGCACGAGGCCAACGTGGCGCTGTACCGCCCGCTGTGGGAGGAATACGACCGCCAGCAGGCGGCCGCCCAGACCCCGTAGCGGCGAACCGTAACGGCGGATCGTCGGTGACCGTAGCGGCGACCGTAGCGGCGACCGTAGCGGCGACTATCAGTCGCCACAGCCCCGTTGGTCGTCCACGCAGGCTTTGTGGTGGCGGCAGATTGCCGCCGCTACGGAACGGGTGCGCGTGGTGGCCGCCGCTGCGGAATGGACAGTCACGAATCGACAAAAACCGCATACGATATAGGGCAGACTTCCCAACGACAAGGAGGTAAGCCCTATGTTTTTGCCCGAAATGCTGGCGTGGCTGTCCCGGAGCGGGTGGCTGCTGCTGCTGCACCTGAGCGCCCGGTCGTCCTTTCCAAAGCCCCTGCCGCCGGACGAGGAGCAGGCGCTGCTGGCGCGGATGCAGGCGGGGGACGCCGACGCGGCCAACACGCTGATCGAGCACAACCTGCGGCTGGTGGCCCACATCGCCCGGAAGTACGCCCAGCCAGGCGTGGACCAGGACGACCTGGTGTCGCTGGGCACGCTGGGCCTGATCAAGGCGGTGCATACCTTCCGCCCCGAGGCGGGACGCCTGACGGCCTACGCCTCCCGCTGTATCGAGAACGAGATGCTGATGTTCTTCAGGGCCAACCGCAAGAACCGGAACGTGATTCTGGTGGGGGACAGCGTGGGCCAGGACAGCGAGGGCAACGACATCCAGCTGGACGACCTGCTGGGCACCGAGCCCGACCTGGTGCCCGACGCCGCGGAGACGGCCATCGAAGCCAACCGCGCCATGCGCCTGATGGACGAGGTGCTTCAGCCCCGGGAGCAGGAGGTGCTGCGCCTGCGCTACGGCCTGGAGGACGGCGACCCCTGGCCCCAGCACCGGGTTGCCGCGAGGCTGGGCATATCCAGAAGCTACGTCTCCCGGATTGAAAAGAAGGGGCTGGAAAAACTGCGGGCGGCGATGGAGGGAGAACACGGATGAGTATATGCTTGCTTTTCCTGTCGTGACCGTTTATAATAAGGGCAGAAGACAGACAGAAGGAGGCGTATCGCCATGCTGACGGCTGTACAGGGTTACTATAATGGAACTCACATTGTGACGGATGAGCAAATCAATCTGCGCAAGGGTCAGAAAGTGATCATTACCGTTCTGGAGCCGGTGACAGAGCCTCGGCAAAAGAACGTCGACCTGTGTAAATACATGGGCCGAGGAGATAAGATGTTCCATGGAAACGCGGATGGCTATGTGAAGGAGTTGCGGTCCGATGACAGAATATAGCAAGGTATTTCTGGATACGACTCCGTTGATATACTTTCTGGATGCTGATGAAAACTTTGGCGAACGGACGCGATTGATACTTGAGGAGATACTCACAAGCGGGAGAATGGTTGTATCTTCCGTGATTACCTGCATGGAATACCTTGTTTATCCATACAGAACGGGTAACCGGCAGAAGATCGACGTTTTTTTGAATTTGTTGAGAACTGTGGAATTGAGTTGTATGGGGTCAACGAAGCAATCGCCAGAAAAGCCGCACAGATACGCGCCGAGTACAAGGACTTCAAGGCGATGGACGCGCTTCAATTGGCTGCAGCTGAGTGCAACGGGTGCGACGCTTTCCTGACGAATGACAAGCAATTGCGCCAGTACAAAGCCTTGTATTGCATAACTGTAGAGGATTGGCGCCTGCCATAAGCACAGACAGCGCCCCGAAGCGATTTCGCTTCGGGGCGCTGCGTATTACTTCGCCTTGATCCGATGGTAGCCCTTCTTGCCCTTCTTGATCAGCAGGCCGTCGCCGACGAGCATCTCGGGGGTGATGCGCGTGTCCACGTCGGTGATCTTCTCGTCGTTGACGCTCAGGCCGCCGGCGGTCCTGGCCTGGCGGGCCTCCTTGTTGCTCTTGCACAGGCCGACCTTCGTCACCCAGGCCAGCAGGCGGTTCTCGGCCTCCAGCTCCGCCGGGTCGATTTCGGTGGTGGGCACGCTGCCTGCCAGCGCGCCGCCGCCGAACAGCGCTTCCGCGGCCTGCTGGGCCTTTTTGGCCTCCTCCTCGCCGTGCACGTTCTTGGTGACCTCGTAGGCCAGCACCCGCTTGGCCTCGTTGATGGCGCTGTCCTTCAGCGCGCCGAGGCGGCGCACCTCGTCCATGGGCAGGAAGGTCAGCAGCCCCAGGCACTTCTCCACGTCCTGGTCGTCCACATTGCGCCAGTACTGGTAGAAGTCGTAGGGCGAGCACTTGTTGGGATCGAGCCACAGCGCGCCCTTTTCGGTCTTGCCCATCTTGCGCCCGTCGTGGGTCAGCAGCAGCTGGAAGGTCAGCGCGAAGGCGGGCTTGCCGTCCTTGCGGCGGATCAGGTCCGCGCCGGAGAGCATGTTCGACCACTGGTCGTCGCCGCCACACTGCAGCGTCACGCCGTAGCGGTGGTTCAGCTCCAGAAAGTCGTAGCTCTGCATCAGCATGTAGTTGAACTCCAGGAAGGTCAGGCCACGCTCCAGGCGCTGCTTGTAACACTCGGCGGTGAGCATGCGGTTCACGCTGAACAGCGCGCCCACGTCCCGCAGGAAGTCGATGTAGTTCAGGCTGCGCAGCCAGTCGGCGTTGTTGACGATTTTGGCGCAGTTGGGCTTCGACTCGTCGAAGTCCAGGAAGGACTCCATCTGCTTTCTGATGTGGGCCACGTTGTTGTCGATGTCCTCCACCGTCAGCACCTTGCGCAGGTCGCTCTTGCCGGAGGGGTCGCCGATCATGCCGGTGCCGCCGCCCATCAGCGCGAAGGGCTTGTGGCCGGCCTTCTGCAGGTGGGCCATGGCCATGATCGGAATGTAGTGGCCGATGTGCAGGCTGTCCGCGGTGGGGTCGAAGCCCACGTAGAAGGACACCATGCCCTCGTCAAAGGCCTTGTACAGCTCGTCCTCAAAGGTGATCTGCTTGACAAAGCCGCGCTCTTTTAAAAGGTCCAGTGCGTTCATATCTAATGCATCCTTTCTTTACTTCATTCCGTTTATGACTTTCCCCAGCCAGACCATTCCCGCCTCGATGGTCGGTATATCGCACATCGAGAAGTTCAGGCGCAGGGTGTTTTCGTGGCCGCCGCCGGCATAGAAGTGTATGCCAGGCACGAAGGCCACGCTCTCGCCTATGGCGTCGTCGAAGACCTTTACGGCGCTCATTCCCTCGGGCAGCTCGGCCCAGACGAATAGGCCACCCTGGGGTACGGTGTGCCGGGTGCCTGCCGGGAAGGATTTAAAGCCGTCCAGCATGGCGTTCAGCTGCTTGCGATAGTCGTTGCAGATGCGCTCCAGGTGACCGGGCATCAGACCCTGGCGCAGGTAGGCGTCCACGATGGCCTGGTTGAGCAGGGGCGAATGGACGTCCACGCTCTGCTTGCCGATGACCATCTTTCGAAGCAGCAGCGGGTTCGTTACCACCGCCGCGCCCAGGCGCAGGCCGGGGGAGATGTACTTGGAAAAGGAGGACATGTACACCACCCAGCCCTCCGTATCGAAGGACTGGATCGGGGGCAGCGCCTCGCCGGAATAGCGCAGGTCGCGGTAGGGGTCGTCCTCGGCGATGACCACGCCGTATTTTGATGCCAGCGTCGCCAGAGCCTTCCTGCGCTCCAGCGACAGGGTGATGCCGGTGGGGTTCTGGAAGGTGGGAATCACGTACATCAGCTTCGGATGGTGTTTTTTGATCAGTTCCTCCGCTGCCGCCACGATCACGCCCTCGTCGTCGGTGGGCATGTCGACAATCGTCGCGTTGTATTCCCGCATGGCCTGTATCGCCCCCAGGAAGGTGGGACTCTCGCACAGCACCACGTCGCCCGGATCCACCAGCACCTTCAGCAGCAGGTCGAAGGCCTGGCTGCCGCCCTGCACCGGAAGAATCTGGGAAGCGTCGCAGTTTACGCCGTCGCCCCGAAGGAATTCGGCTACGCTTTCCCGGAAGGGCCCGAAGCCCTCCGTCGCGCCGTATTGCAGCAGCGCCGTGCCGTACTTGTCCAGCGTCTCGACGGCCAGCCGGGAGATGACCTCCGGCTCCAGCGCCGTGTTGGAGGGGTTGCCGCCCGCGAAGGAGATCATGCCGGGCTTGGCCAGCAGCTTGAAGATGTCACGGATGGCGCTGCCGTTGATGGGCCGCATGTGCTTTGCGAATTTTTCCTCGGTGAATTGCATTTTGATTACCTCCCAATGAAACAGTCGCCCTCCCTGACCGGGAAGGCGACTGTGAATCGCGGTACCACTTCCGTTCGCCATGCGCAGGGCATGGCCTCGTGTGCGCTGTGTCGGGCGCGCCCGGGCGGCCTACTGCCGTTTCAACCGCCGGCTCCGGGATGTATTCGCCCGCGCGCCTCGTCCCCCTTACACCGCCCGGGGGCTCTCTGCATCCGGCAGACGCGAACTACTTGTTCCCATCATCGCAAAGTATGTGACTTTACAATGATGATAGCATGCCGAAACGGCGCTGTCAAGTATCGCGGGGGTTAAATCCGGCGGAATGGATGCTGGCGGGGTCAGAGCCACTCGATGATGTGATAGGTTTCCCGGAATTCCTCGGTGGCGACCCCGTAGATATCCTCGTCATCCGTGATGTTCAGCCAACTGTCCCGGTCGATGGTCTCCGGGATCAGCGCGCCGTCCTCGCCCCAGGGAACCATGATCGCCACGTCGTCGTCGGCCTGGATGAACTGCTGGACGCCGCCCTTTGGCCGGGTAAAGCCGTCCTCGGGCCGCATGCCGGCTGAATCGTACTTTTCCTCAAAGGTCTCAGCGCTCATCTGCCAGGTGTTGACGTGGCCGAAGCTGTCGACAATGGGCCTGGCGGAGAGATCGCACCGGGTCACCACGATGTTGCCCGAAACGCCGCGCTCCACGGCTTCCAGGTAGCCGTTCTTGGTGAACACGGGGATGATCTCGCCCTGCACGGCAGGTCGCGCCAGCACACAGGCGTCCTTTTCGGCCTTGATTTGGTGGGCGGCCTTTCCCTTCGCGAGGCGCTTAACGTACGCCTTCGCGTCGACAAAGCGGTACAGCTTGCCGTTTCTGAAGATATTCGCCACAATCACACGCCTCCCCGGTGTCGTCGTCGATATCTGGGCGCTCGCCGCTCACAGCAACGGTATCATGCCGGAAAGCCGCCCGAATTTCAAATCCGGCTTCGTCGGGGACTGGGCCAGCATTGCCTCGGTGGTCTCGCCGCTCATCACCAGGATCGAGAGCATGCCGCTGCGCAGGCCGGTCTCGATGTCGGTGTACAGCCGGTCGCCCACCATGGCCAGCTCGCCGACCTTAAGCCCCGTGCGCTTCAGCACCGCCTCGACGATGCCGGTGTGGGGTTTGCCGACGATCAGGTCGGGCCTTCTGCCGGTGGAGGCCTCGATGAAGGCCATGATCGCGCCGATGTCCGGCATGAAGCCGGTCTCGGTGGGGCAGTTGAAATCCGGGTGGGTGGCGATGTAGGGCAGGCCCGCGCGCACGAAATCGCACACGGCCTGCATCTTTGCGTAATCCAGCGTGGTATCGAAGCCGATCACCACGATTTCCGGGTCGACCATGTCCACCGGGATGCCCGCCTCGTGAAACTCCTCCACCAGGTATTCATTGCCCAGCACGAAGGCCCGCCTGCCGGGGTAGAGCTGTTTGAGCTTTTCACAGGTGGCCTCCCCGGAGGTCAGCACCCGGCTGCGGTCGATGGACAGCCCCATCCTTTCGAGCTTCTGTACATAGAAATTGGCGTTGTGGCTGGAATTGTTGGTCAGGAACATGAAGTCCCGCCCGGTGGCGCGCACCTTCTCGATGAATTCCAGCGAGCCCTCGATCAGCTGCCCGCCCAGGTAAAACGTGCCGTCCATGTCCAGCAGGAAGCACTTGACGTCCGATATATTCATGATGATATCCTCGACAAATCAGAACTCAATATGTCCCTCGTTCATCGCCTTCACTGACGCAAGGGCTTCGACGCGGTAGCCTGCGGCGCGGAGCTTGTCCATGCCGGGCTGGAAGGCCTTGGCGATCACGGCGCCCACGCCGGCGATCTTCGCCCCGGCCTGCTCCAGCAGCGCGATGCCGCCGAAGGCCGCCTCGCCGTTGGCCAGGAAGTCGTCGATCAGCAGCACGTTGTCGCCGGGGGTGACGAAGTGGGCCTTCAGCGTCAGCAGGTAAGGGGCGTTCTTGGTGAACGAGAACACCTCTCGCTGGATGATGCTGTCCTTCAGTATGCTGGAAACCGACTTTTTCAGGATCACCAGGGGCAGATCCATCGCCAGCGCCGTCATGGCGGCGGGGGCGATGCCCGAGGATTCGATGGTGGCGACGCGGGTGACGCCCGCGTCCGCAAAGCGCCGGGCGAATTCCTCGCCGCAGGCCTTCATCAGCTTCACGTCCACCTGGTGGTTCAGGAAAGAATCCACCAGCAACACCTGTTCACTGAGCGCCCGTCCGTCCTTCAGTATCCTCTGCTTGAGCAATTCCACGGTCGATCACTGCCTTTCTTAACGTATCCTAAATCCTAATTATGCGCACCCTCATTGGAATCCGTGCCTTCACTCTTCGATTGAGAATCTATCTTCTCCACGATGGCCCACTCGACCCTGCGGTCGGCGATCTGCTCGACGCTGATGCGCAGGCCGAAGCACTCCACCACCGGGTGCTTGCCGTCGGAGGGAATCTCGGTCAGGCGGCTGAACACCAGGCCGCCGAGGGTGTCGTATTCCAGGTCGTCGGGCAGCCGGATGTCCAGCGCCTCGGCCACGCTCTCCAGCTCCGCCGAGCCGGAAATGCGCCAGCGCCCGTCGGACAGCCGGGTGATCTCCGGCTCCTCCTTGGGGTCGAATTCGTCGTAGATGTTGCCGACGATCTCCTCCAGCAGGTCCTCCAGCGTGATCAGGCCGCTGGTGCCGCCGTACTCGTCCACCACGATGGCCATGTGCTGCTTGCGGGACTGCATCTCCTGGAACAGCACGTCGGTGCGCACCGATTCCGGCACGAAGTGGGCCGGACGCACCAGCGCCCGCAGGGGCACGTTGCGCCCCTCCGCCCGGCTGAGCAGGTAGTCACGGGTGGTCAGTATGCCCAGCACGTTGTCGATGCTGCCCTCGTACACGGGGAAGCGGGACAGGCCGCTCTGCCGGATGGTCTCCAGGATCTGGTCGTCGGTGGATTCGATGTCGATGGCGGTGATGTCCTTCCGGTGGATCATGCAGTCGCCAGCGTTCATGTTGTTGAACTCGAATATGTTCTCGATCATCTCCCGCTCGTCGGCCTCGATGGCGCCCTTCTCCTCGCCGATGTCCACCATCTGCATGATGTCCTCCTCGGTCACGGCGTCGCCGGCGTCGGCAGGCTTGATGTGGAAGGGCTTCAGCACCAGCGCCCCCAGGGCCATGCACAGCCGGGTGACGGGGGAGAGCACCGTCATGGTCACGTCCGCCACCGGGGCGATGGCATCCAGCAGCGGGCCGCGAAAGTGGGCGCCCAGGTGCACGGGGATCGCCCCCGCGAGGATCAGGCTGACCAGTGTAAAGGGCAGCAGCCCGTACAGCGCGAAGGCGGGCATGCCGCTGACCCGTCCCCTCAGCAGCGCCCACAGCGCCGTGAAGGCGATCAGCACCAGGCAGATCCAGCTCATCTGGAACTCGCCGAAGGGCTTTTCAGCTTTGAGGGCCAGCTTCAGGGCCCGGCGCGCCTTGGCGTCGCCGGCGTCGGCCTTCTTCTGGGTCTCACCCTCGTCGATAAACGGAACGGCGGCCTCGGCCATGCGCACGATGACCGCCAGCAAAAGCGCGATAAAGATGACAATACTCGGACCGAACGGGTCGTCCATGAGAGGGAAACCTCCTTGATTGGTTCGCTGAAATGGTATACAGTTTCATTATATCAGATTTCAGCGTGTTTTCATGCGCGGTGTGCAAATTTAATGTAATAATGGTATAATGATAGAGCGAAAGGCAAATACTGATTTATCGAGCACAGCTCGATAAATCAGTATTTGCAGAACGATACATACACTGTCAGGAGCGGGTTACATGGATGAAAAAAGCAGGGATCGGCTGTTTGACACGCTGATGCATGCTCTACGGCCCTCGACACACTTCCGCGATTTGCTCGACTCGGGGGAATTGGCCAGGGCGCTGCCTGAACTGGCGGGGTGCGTGGGGGTTGCGCAGAACCCGGTCTACCACCCGGAGGGGGACGTGTTCGAGCACACGATGCTGGTGGTGGACTGCGCCGCCGGGCTGCGCCATAAGGCCCTGAATCCGCTGGGGTTCATGCTCTCGGCGCTGACCCACGACCTGGGCAAGGCCGCCTGTACCCAGGCGCAGCCGGACGGAAAGATCACCGCCTACGGCCACGAAGTGGCGGGACGACCCCTCTGCCGGAGCCTGATGGCCCGGCTGACCGATGACGCGGCGCTGACCGACTACGTCGAAAACATGGTTTGGCTGCACATGCGGCCCAACATACTGGCCAAGTGCCGCTCGAAGAAGAAAAAGACCCGCCAGCTGTTCGATTTGAGCCTGTGCCCGGAGGACCTGATCCTGCTGTCCCGGGCCGACGCCTCCGGCAAACTGGACGCGCCCTACGACGAGGGCCTCGAGGCCTTCCTGCGCCAGCGGCTGGAGGACTACCGTCGGGTGATGACCCTGCCGATGGTCACCCGGGAGGACCTGCTGGCCGCGGGCTTTTCTCCGGGCGAGGCGCTGGAGGCGGCCCTGGCCCGGGCCAGGCAACTCCACTTCTCCGGCTTCGACCGGCAACACGCTCTGAAACAGGTGATGGCTGAGGCAACTTTACACAAAGCGGTTGACAGTTAAAATTGGAAGGTGTTATACTTCCATCAATGATGCCGGATGCGCCCGCGGGTCTGATACTGGGACCGGCGGGCGCTTTGGTGTGGACGAGGATATGGCGGCAGATTGCCGCCGCTACAGATGGGAGGGGACATGACCATGCTGATGACCGGGGCGCAGATACTGATGGAATGCCTGCTGGAGCAGGAGGTGGGCATCGTCTTCGGCTTTCCGGGGGGCACGATCCTGCACGTCTACGACGCGCTGAGGGGCTATCCCGGCATCTTTCATGTGCTCACGGCCCACGAGCAGGGGGCCTGCCACGCGGCGGACGGCTACGCCCGCGCCACCGGCAAGGTGGGCGTGTGCTTCGCCACCTCCGGCCCCGGCGCCACCAACCTGGTCACCGGCATCGCCACCGCCTACATGGATTCCTCGCCGGTGGTCTGCATCACCTGCAACGTGGGGCTGCCCCTGCTGGGCAAGGATTCCTTCCAGGAGGTGGACATCACCGGCGTCACCATGCCCATCACCAAGTGCAACTACCTGGTGCGGGACGTGGCCGACCTGGCCGACACCCTGCGGGAGGCCTTCGCCATCGCCCGCAG
>JAFRJF010000171.1 GCA_017432405.1 Clostridia bacterium
ATTCGCCACCACGGGCACCGGCACTGAAGCGAAGACGCTGCTGCCCGCAGCCGCTGAAGGCGTCATCGCCGGCACCGACGCACCGCTCATCGCCGAGGGCACCGGCATCGTGGCCTTCGCCGGAGAGAGCACCGAGGTCACGCAGGGCACGCTGATGTACGCCATCGGCACCTCAGCCACCGAGGCCCCCGCACTCACCGCCTTCAGCGCCACAGTGCCCACAGCCAAGAACGTCGCTGACGACGGAGCAGACGTCTACGTATGGTACTACATCCAGGGCGCCGACGCCCCCCAGGGTGAAGCCGCCACGCTCGACAACACCTTCGACAACACCGAACCCGCCTGCCTCACCGTCCAGGTGCTCACCAACAAGTTCGACATCACCTTCAACGCCGCCAACGCCAACACCATCGAGGCCGGCAAGGCCACCGTCACCGTAGGCGGCACCGACAAGACCTCTGCCGTCACCGAGGGCAAGCTCGAGGGCGTGAAGATGGGCAGCGAGGTGAAGCTCAAGGCCAACCCCGGCTACAAGTTCCGCAAGGTGGAGGTGAAGAAGAGCGCCGCCCTGCTGACGCTCTCCGTCTGCGGCGAGACCATCTACTACGTCGAGGGCGAGACATGGGCCGAGGCCATCCAGAACCACCCCACTGAGAACCAGGGCTGGGAGATATGCGATGGCGATGTGAACCATGATAACTTCGGGTTCCTGTTGCAAAACGACGATTTTGTTCCCGGCACCGCTAAGATTGACCCCAACGCGTCATACGACTATACCGGCGTGTAGTAATATGAGAACGAAAAAAATTATCCACCAAAAAAAATACAATATATGAAAACAATATCAAGATATATAATGACGCTCGCACTGCTACTCACGGCAGTCGGCGGAGCGTGGGCCGACGAGACGCCGCTCTTAACGATTGAGAGCAAAGATTACACGTCCTTCACGAGCGGGAGCAAGACCTTCGACGAAAAGGTCACCGTCACCTTCAGCGGCACAGTTAATTACGACAGCGATGATGGATGGAACTTCTACGATTCCGCTGCGGACCCCATAACGATGACCATCACCGCCGCAAAGGGCTACACCATCACCAGCGTCAAACTGACCATCGGCAGCGCCACGCTCACCGACACCGAGGCCCCCTTTGTGGCCACCCTGTTTGGTGACAGTTACTATCCCAAGACCACCATCAGCGACCTGGCCAGTGGCGTCTGGGGCGGCGTTACGAAGATTGAGGTCTACGGCACCGCCTCCTCTGGCATCGAAGTGACCACCAACGCGGCAAGCGAACAGGACCTCTTCACCGAGGCATCGTTCACCATGCCCGCCTTCGACGCCACGGCCGACTACGAGCTGGTGCGCGACATGCAGTACGAGGCGAATCCCGTCGCTTTCAGCGGACTGCCCAGCTCTGGCAACATCGTCGTGAAGAAGGGCGACGACGGCAAGTATCAGCCCGCCGAGGCACTCACCATCCAGCTCATCGACCCGCTGGCCGCTGCTGAAGCTCAGA
>JAFRJF010000172.1 GCA_017432405.1 Clostridia bacterium
AACGGATAAGGGTTTTTCAAAGCAAACAGGAGCGCCGCTGATGCGGCGCTCCTGTTTGCTTTGTCGGGAAAGCGCTTCTGTTGCTCACATGATTCGCGCAGGGTCGTTCTCGGGGTCGTCGGGCTGCAACACGAAGCCCTTGCCGCTCTTGAACAGCAGCTCCTGGTTCTTGACGCTGACCCGGGTGCCGGGGGCGATGGGGTGGGTGATGAACACGTTACTGCCGATCACGGAGTCGTGTCCGATCACCGTGTCGCCGCCGAGTATGGACGCGCCGGCGTAGATGGTCACGTTGTCCTCGATGGTGGGGTGGCGCCGCTTGCCGTGCAGCTTCTGGCCGCCGCGGGTGGACAGGGCGCCGAGGGTGACGCCCTGGTAGATCTTGACATTATCCCCGATGACGGTGGTTTCGCCCACCACGATGCCGGTGCCGTGGTCGATGAAGAAGTACCGGCCGATTTGGGCGCCGGGGTGGATGTCGATGCCCGTGCGGCTGTGGGCGTACTCGGTCATGATTCGGGGAATCAGCGGCACCGACAGCTGGTAGAGCACGTGGGCGAGGCGGTAGACGGTGATGGCGTACAGTCCGGGATAGGCGATGATCACCTCCGCCTTGTCGCATGCGGCCGGGTCACCGTCGTAGGCGGCCTGAAGGTCCGTCTCCACAAAGGCGCGGATCTCCGGCAGCCGCTCCAGGAAGGACGCGGTCAGGTCCTCGGCGGCCTGTTCGATGCCCGTCTCAAAGGCCTGTCCGCTGCCCCGAAGGGCGATGCCGATTTGGCGGTTCAGGTGAAAGGCCACATCCTCGATCAGTGCCGACAGGTTGTTCTTGGGATTGTAGATGCGATAGGTATAGTCCCGGTAATAGCCCGGAAACACCAGCCGGAACAGCTTCTCGATCAGGGCTTCGATGATCAGCCGGTCCGGCTGGGTAAACATCTCAAGCCGGTCGATGACCCGCTCATTGCCGTAATCCGCAAGGATGCGGTCGGTCAGTGCCTGTATACGCCTTTCGAAGGGTTCGGACTGAGGGTTCATGACCGATGCCTGCCTTTCATTTTGCCGGATGTTACCGGGTGATGATGTCCACCGGGACATTGAATATCTTGGCGACCTTCAGGATCGTGTCGATGTACCTGCCCACGCCCGCGGCCATGTGGTGGGTGGGGCCGGCCTCGCTCCATTTGTCGCAGAACTCGGTGGCGCTGCAGGAGAAGCGCATGCGCATGTTGGTATCGCCGAACATGAAGATGGGGCCTTCCTCGTTGACGCCCTCGGCCACCACAAACTTGAAGTGGCCGTCCCGGTCCTGGGTGATGCCCAGGAAGGTGATGGGCTGGTTCGTCGGGGGATAGAACTGGGTAAGATACCCGCCGCCGGTCTTGCCGTGGAACACGGGCACGATCTTCATGGTGGGCTTGCGGGCCTGGGAGATGTCCGCGTCGCCGGAGCCGGAGTGGCCGATGATGCAGATGTCCTCGTTGAAGTCGATGGAGTACATCTCACTGAGCTGGCCGGTGCCGCTGATGGTCTTCATGATACTCATGGCCATGGCCACCTTCATGTCGCCCTCCACGGCGCAGGCGGTGCCCTGCTTGATGAGCATCGAGAACGCCGGGATCAGCATGCTGTCCAGCTTGCCGGCCACGCCCTGGGCGAAGCCGTCATAGTGGCTGGCCACCAGGCCCAGCTGCTCGTCCTTCACCCACTGCTCGAAGGCCACGACATAGCGGGCCATGTCCCAGACCTTTTCGATCGTTCCGCCACCCTCGATGTCGAAGGTGTCCAGGATGTCCTGGGCCTTGGCCTTTATGGCGGCCTCGTCGGTGATGTCGTCGGCGATGGCCCACATCTTTTCCCAGTCGAACTGCTTGGTGTACAGGAACATGCGGTGGTAGAGGTTCGTCTCGTCGATGTAAAGGTCCATCATGCCGGGATAGGGCCGGCCGATCTGGGCGATATTGGTGTCCCGGAAGCGGCGGCGCACCTGGGCGGCGCGGCACCAGTCCTCGATCTCCGCCTGGAGGTGGGGGTCGCCGCCCTCGTCCACGCCGGTGATCACCGCGTGGCGCTTGCCGGCGCGCTCCAGGTCGGCCACCATCTCGCCCACGGCGCCGCAGGCGTACAGCTCGCCCAGCCAGGTGGGGGTGTCGGTGGTGGCGTATTCGGGAGCCCGCTTCTTCTGGATGTTCACCAGCACCACGGGAACGTCGAGATCCCGCACGGCGGGCAGCATGTTGTAGCTGGTGGCGTAGGTCAGCAGCTGCAGGATCACCAGATCCACGTCTGCGGCGCGGAATTTGTCGCCCGCCGCCATGGCCAGTTCCTTGGTGGTGACGATGCCGCCGTCGATCAGCTCCACCGATTCGGGGATGCGGGTCTTGAATTTTGCGTACTGGGCCTGGAACTCGGGCACCAGGGACGGGAACTGGGGCAGATAGGCGCCCAGGGCGATGGCGAACACGCCCACTCTTGCCTTGGTTTCAACCAACATAGTTTTTCCTCCTTGCCGCTTGGGTTATGATATGCGAACGAAACGGCGGCAGTGACGCCGGGTCCAGCATGGACAGGCTTGCCGCACCATGAAAAAATCATAACACAGAATCGGTGCCATGTCCAGTGAAAAATTATACTTGTTTATTGGACAAGCCTCCTGCGATCGTGTATAATAGCAGACGAACGGTCTACATCAAAATTTGGAGGAAATGCAATGGTATCGGATAAGTTCATGGTTAACAGCGACGCCGGGCGCATGGCGGCGGCACGATACGCGGCGGACAACTATGCCTGGCATGCCGGCCTGGACAGGCATGACACGCTGCGGCTGAACCTGCTGGTGGAGGAGACCCTGGGCATGGTGAAGGCCATGGTGAATGACTTCTACGGGCAGCTGTGGTTCTCCGGGGACGACAGCGCCTGTGAGATTCACCTGGAGGCCACGGCCAATATGGATTCCGGCCGCAGGCAGGAGCTGATCTCCGTGTCAAGCTCGGGCAAGAACGCGGCGGCGAAGGGCTTTATGGGCATGCTGGGGGATGTGATCTCCGGCGCGCTGCACAACATGGGGCGGGCTGTGGATACGGCTTGCAGTGAGAGTGCCATGTCGGGCAATATCATCGTCCCGGAGGGCGCGGGAAACCCAAACCTGTACGACCTGACACCGGTCTGGACCCTGGACCAGTACAGGGCCAACGTGGAAAAGGGCCGCCTTGGGAGCGACGTGCTGGAGCAGGCGAAGCAGGACCTGGAGAAGTCCATCGTGGCCAACCTGGCCGACGACATCGTCGTGGGCGTGAAGGGGGACCGGATCGAGCTGGTGATCACAAAGCGGTTCAAGCGGGATCAGAAGTGAGCTTCTTCCCAATCGCCTGACCTTCACGAAAGAGGTGCGCATATGATTCTCAAGATACTTGGCAACAACGGTCCCTATCCCGCCCCGGGCGGCGCCTGCTCCGGCTATCTGCTGACCAGCGACAGCGGTGATACCCGCATACTGATCGACTGCGGCACCGGCGTGCTGAATCGCCTGCTGGGCGAATGCCCGCCCAAGGACCTGGACGCGGTGGTGCTCAGCCACCTGCACTACGATCACATGTCGGACATGCTGCCCATGCAGTATGCCCTGCAGTTCAATCCCCGCCAGACGCCGCTGCCCGTCTACGCGCCGGAGGAGCCGGAGGGCGTGCGGGCGCTGCTGGACTGCCCCTGCTACGACCTCTGGCCCGCCGAGGATTTCACCGTCGGCGAGATGCGGGTGTCCTTCACCCCGGCGCGGCACCCGGTGCCCACCAACGCGGTGTCCGTGACCTGCGACAATAAGCGCTTCGTGTTCACCGGCGATTCCAACCAGGACGCCCTGGTGGAGCTGTTCTGCGAGGGCGCGGACCTGCTGCTGGCGGATTGCGGCCTGTCCAACGCCGACCATCGCTTTACGGCGCCCCACTATTCCGCGGGGCTCTGCGGACAGCTGGCCGCCAACACCCATGTCAAACGGTTGCTGCTGACTCACCTGAACCCGAAATATGACCCCGACGCGCTGCTCGCGGAGGCCAGGGCCGCCTTCCCCGGGGCGGAGCTGGCCGAGCTGGGCGCGACCTATTAGAACTGACCGACCCGGCGCGCCGCTCTTCCCTTCAGACCGCGGCAGGTTCGCGCCCGCCCGCTGGCGTGCTTCGCCGTCGCTGCCGTGCTGGGGCTGATGCTGCGCCGGCGGCTTGCTGTGCCCAC
>JAFRJF010000173.1 GCA_017432405.1 Clostridia bacterium
ACGATGCTTTGCGCGTTTCCTCCCAAGAGAACGACCTCATCCGTCACGGCGCTTTGCGCCGCGCCACCTTCCCCTGAACCGGCAGCTTCGCTGCCTGGGGAAGGCTTTGGGGTACCGCGTCAACTCGACAAATCAGTATTTGACGAACTCCTTCTCCATAAAAGGATCCCTCGCTTCACTTGGATGCCACAAAAGCAAAGTGTCATCCTGAGCGAAGCGAGGGATCTTTTGCGCTTTTTCTTATTTCAGTGTGATGCTGATACTTTGATCATCAGGACCCAGGCACAGCACGGCCTTTCTTATTCCGTCAGACAGGGTATACGATCCCTTGAACCCGCTGACCTCCACGCAGCCGCTTTCGTCTGTGACGATGTCACACACAGTGCGCCATTCCCCGTGGATCAGCTTTTCCAGCGCCTTATAGGCCGGCTTTATGCGGTTGTCCGCGGTCAGCAGGCCGATGGGCGCGCCGAGCCAACAGCCGTCGGTGAAGTCCCAGGCGGTGACGGCCTCGACCCTCGGGTGGTCGAACAGGATCCGGACCATCTCCTCCCATTCCCGCGCCTGGCGCGCCTCGCCCTCGGGGGTGGTAGGCCATTCGGGCACCTGGTAGTCGTTCAGGTCCACGATGTGCCCGGGCATCAGGTGGCCGGACACCAGCGTGTTCTCGGTGAAGTGCAGCGGAAGGCCGAAGCCCTCGAAGCGGCGCAGCACCTCGCCCAGCTTCTGAGCGCCCATGTAGCCCTGGTGCTGGTGGGTCTGCAGGCCGATGGCCCCGATGGGGACGCCCGCGTCCAGGCAGTCGCGGATCAGGCTTGCGTACTGGTCCGAGAGGTTGAAGTCGTTGATCAGCAACAGCGCCTCCGGGTTGGCGGCCTTCGCGGCGGCGAATACCTCCTTGATCAGCGGCACCCGGCCATAGCGCTTGCAGATGCGGGTGACGGCGTTGTCGTAGCGGTCGAACACGGGCATGATGACCGCCTCGTTGATCACGTCCCAGACGTCGATGACCCCGGCAAAGGCGCTGACCTCCCGGTGGATGCGCGCCAGCTGCTTGTCGAGGATCGTCTTGTCGTCATAGGCCATCAGCCAGTCGGCGCATACCGTGTGCCAGCACAGCGGGTGGCCCTTGAGCCGAATCCTGTGATCCACCAGGAACCGGGCGGCGTTCATGCGGCTTTCGAATTCAGGCTTGCCCTCTTCCGGCTCGTACTGGCCCCAGTAAAAGGGGAGGGTGCCGTAGTTGAACAGGCCCAGCCACTTTTTCATGCGATCCCGGAAGAAGGGGTCGCCCTTTTTTTCGTTGGCACAGGGGAGGGCGTCAAAGGCCCCGCAGCCGAAGCCGAAGTCGTGGGTCTGCTGAGTCAGATGCAGCTTTGTATAGGCCATGGGCCGGCCCTGGGCATCGAGAACGCGAAGCGCGGCGCGGGCCTTGCGGTGGTCGTAGGACATACAGGGCTCCTCCTTTTGGAGTATGAGTTAGATGAATACTGATTTGTCATCCCTTCACGCTGCCCAGCACCATGCCGGTGACGAAGTACTTTTGCAGGAAGGGGTAGACCACCAGGATCGGCACCGTGGAGATCACCGTGATGGCGCAGCGGATGGTGACGGGCGTGGTCTTGGCGGCGGCGGAGCTGGCCAGGGCCTCGGCGGAGGACTGGGCCGCGTTGGAGCTGGCCTGGGTGGTGGCCAGCTTCATCTTCAGCAGGTACTGCAGGGAATGCAGGTTGACCTTGCTGGCGTTGTACAGGTGGGTGTCGAACCAGCTGTTCCAGCTGCCCACGGCCACGAACAGCGCCACCGTGGCCAGAACCGGCTTGCACAGCGGGAAGATGATCTGCCAGAAGATGCGGATGTCCCCCGCGCCGTCGATGCGGGCGGATTCCACCAGCGCCTCGGGCAGGCCCGCGATGTAGGTGCGCAGCACCACCATGTTGAAGCAGCTGAACATCGTGGGGATGATGTACACCCAGTAGCTCTTTTGCAGGTGTAGCGTCTTGGTGATCAGCAGGTAGTTGGGGATCAGGCCGGCGTTGACGTACATGGTCAGCACCATCATGGTGGTGATGAGCTTGCGCAGCACGTACTCCTTGCGGGTCAGCGTGTAGGCCAGCATGCTGGTCCAGAACAGGTTCAGTATGGTGATGATCACCGTCTTGGAGGCGGAGATCCAGGCCGCCTGGTAGACGGCGGGGTCGGACAGTATGGACTTGTAGCTCTGCACGCTGAACACCCGGGGCCACAGGCCGATGCCGGCCTTCAGGGCGTCGGTGCCGTCGTTGAAGGAGTAGGCCACGGTGTTGACGACGGGGTACAGCGTCACGAACATCAGTATGACCAGCACGATGGTGTTGACCACAGGGAACACCACGTCATAGTGCTTGCGAACCTTCTGGTTCGAATAGGCTTCGTTCATCATCTCTGCCGTCCTCCTTCCTTAAACCAGCGTGTCTTCGCCGAGCTTCTTGGCGATAAAGTTCGCCCCGACGAGCAGCAGGATGGCGACCACGCTCTTGAAGATGCCGGCAGCGGTGGCGACGCCGAAGTCCATCTGCTGGGTGCCGTATTCCAGCACGAAGATGTCGATGGTGCGGGAGAACTCGGCGGTCAGGCCGTTGCCCAGCAGGTACTGGATCTCGAAGCCCGCCTCCATCAGGTGGCCGATGTTCATGATCAGCAGGATCACGAAGGTGCTCTTGATGCCCGGCAGCGTGACGTGCAGTATCTTCTGGAAGCGGCCCGCGCCGTCGATGCCCGCCGCCTCGTACAGGGAGGGGTCGATGGAGGTCATGGCGGAGATGTAGATGATGGTGCCCCAGCCGACCTCCTTCCAGACGTTGATGATGCCCACCAGCCACCAGAAGTGCTTGCCCTCGCCCAGCCAGAACACGGGCTTGAGGCCCAGAAGCTTCAGCAGGTCGTTCACGGGGCCGTTGGAGGCGAAGATGTTCTGGGCCATGGCCACGATGATGACCATGGACAGGAAGTGGGGCAGGTAGGTCACGGTCTGCACCGTGCGCTTGAAGGCGCGCTGGCGCACCTCGTTGAGCAGCACCGCCAATACGATGGCGGCCACCGTGCCGAACACCAGGTTGATCACGCTCATGGCCAGCGTGTTGCGGATGGCCTGGTAGAAGTCCGGGCGGCTGAACAGCCACTTGAAGTTCTCCAGGCCGTTCCAGGGCGTGATGCCCCGGGCCACCAGCTTGCGGCTGCTGTAGTCCTTGAAGGCGTTGGTCCAGCCCCAGAGGGGAACGTAGTTGAACAGTATCACGTACAGGAAGATTGGGACAGACATCAGCGCCAGCTGCCACTGGCTGGCCAGCGTGGAAAAGAACCCTTTCTTTTTCTGGCCGGTGTAACGATTGGTGCCCTTTGACATATCGGTCATGGCATATCCCCCCGATTTGTACTTTTCGGTTTTCCAAAGTCTGGGCTGTGGTTATGAGCCCGCCTCAGTCCACAATTTGAAAAACCGGGGGGAGAGAGGAACGGCTCTCTCCCCTCGGCTTGGAAACTGAGTATCAGTCGTTGCCGTAGTAGGCGGCGACAAGCTTCAGGATTTCCTCATGCATGAACTCGCTGTAGACCGCGCAGGAGGGATTGATGGCTTCCACAAAGGCGTCCCACTTGGCGTCGAACTCGCCTTCGGGGGCCATGATGACCTGCGGCAGCTGGGTGTCCTGGATGTTCAGGAAGTCCTGGTAATCCTTGTTGATGGGGTCCTTGTTGATCTGCCAGGCCTCGCCGTAGGGGGCCAGCTCGATGGGCGGATTCACGAAGTCGCCGAACTTCTGGAAGCCGTAGTGGCTCAGGAAGTCCTTGTCATAGTCGTTCATCAGGCCGAACACGTTCTCGGGCTGGTTGCCGGGCTCCCAGCACTGGCCGGCGAACTCGCCCTCCATGATGTAGCCCTGGCGCTTGGGGCTGCTGTCCCAGATGGCATAGGCCCGGTTGGCCTTGCGCCATTCGTTGTCGGTGGTGTTGGCGAACTGCTCGGCGGTCATGGTCAGGCGGCCGTCAACCACGGAATAGTCCTCGCCCTCGATGCCCCAGTTCATGATCATCGCCCATTCGGGGCTGAGGAGCTTTTCCCACATGGCGATGATGCGCTCGGGATATTTGCAGCTCACGGAGATGCCCGCGCCGCGGTCCAGGTTCGGCAGGGAGCCGTTGACGTAGTGCTCCTCGATCTTCCAGCCCTCGGGCAGCACGTCCTTGACCTCTTCCTCGTCGTACACCAGGCCCAGGGCCACGTAGGTGTTCTCGAACTTCTTGTCGGTCTTCAGGGCGTTGGTGGCGTCGCCGAAGTCCCAGGTCTGGTCGAACATGCCCAGCACGGTGCCGGTGGACAGCTGCGCGATGTACTGGTCATAGCTCATCACGAAGGTGTCGGGGCTGATGATGCCCTTGTGGAATTCCTCGTTCAGCTTCTTGTAGTAGGGCTTGGCGTAGGGCTGGTTGATGAAGGTCTCGGTGGGATAGTCGTCCTTGGTGATATCCACCAGGACCTCGCCGTCGTTGGGGCGGCCCATCAGGTGCTGCACCGGGTTGATCATGCAGAACCGACGCCAGTCCTCGGTCAGGATGTCAAAGCCGATGTAGGGAACGCCGTCCGGGTTGGTGGGGTTCTCGGCGATGAAGCGCTCGATCAGGTCGAAGTACTCGTTCAGGGTCCGGATGGTGGGATAGCCCGCCCAGGCCAGCACCTGCTTCTGGATGAAGAACGCGGGGCCGTTGATCTCGTTGACGATCTGCTCGCCCTCGCCAAGGCCGTAGTTGGGGATGATGTACATGACATCCTCGTCCAGGTCGTCGTCATGGGTGACGATGCGGTTCAGCTGGGGCTCAATGTGATGCCAGATGTTCGGGGTGTCCTCGGGATTGATGTAGTCCAGCAGGTTGATCAGCGCGCCGGCGTCGATCAGGGTCTCGGCGCTGTTGCCGCCGTCGAACAGGTCCGGCAGGTCGTCCATGTCCTGCAGCTTCAGGCCCAGGGTCTCGTCCAGGTCGCCGGCCAGGAACTCAAATTCGAACTTGATGCCGAACTCTTCTTCGATCTTCTTGTAGATCTTGTTGTCGGCGGTGGGCTGGTCGCCGGGGGCGCCGTAGAAGTAGGTCAGGGTGATGGGCTCCTGAGCCTCGGCCACAGCGAAGGGCACCAGCAGGGCGCTAAACAGCGCCAGCATCAACAGTACGGAGAGCACTTTCTTCATCGTGAATATCCTCCCTTTTCGTTTTTGAGCAACACTTTGCTCCTCGGTTATAATTATAATCCAAAGATAACAATAATGCAACGAATGATTGGACAAATTCCAATCATTCGTTGCGATTTTGGTTCTCAAACGATATATTTTGAGGAGAATTCCACGCTCAATCGTATATCTTCCGCCCCTTTGCGTCGTCAACGCCGCTGAGGCGGTGGAAGAAGGTGTTGACCACGTCCCGCCATTCCCGGGCGTTTTGAAGCTGCATTTCCATGCGCCGGGCGGCCTCGGATCGGTCCGGCTCGGGCAGGTCCAGACCCGCGAGGGCATCGGCCATGGCCTGGACTGCCTCCGTCCCCTCGAAGTGGTCGTCGTAGATGCGCTGGATCAGCGTGCGGCCGTCGCGCATGATGCGGTCGTAGCGCAGCCGGTGGAAGAACAGCATAAGCTTCTCCGGACAGGTGTCCGGGTCCTCGTACTTCGCTCGGATCGCCTCCGGGTATTGCAGCGCATAGCCGGTGCCGGACGCGGTGCGGTCGATGCCCACGGCGTTCCGGTCGGCCCGGTTGTAGGTGCCCCAGAGCGCAAATTCGTAGCCCCAGGGGCTGGGGCCGTAGTGCGTGCCGGGGTTGACCATCCAGCACAGGCCCAGAGGCGCGGTGTATTGCTCGTAGACGTCCCGGCTGTCCATGAGCAGCCTGACCAAGGCGTCCTCCTGGTCTTTGGGCAGGGCGTAGCTGATACGCGCCCAGCGGCGCAGCACCGCCTCGGGGTCCACCCGGGGATCCCAGGCGTATTTCCCGTAGCCGTACAGGTTCACCGCCGCGAAGGGGTGGCCGGTATAGTTGTCGTCCCGCCCGAGGTTGCTGACGGCGGCTACGGCCATGACCGTCTCCGGCGGCAGGTCCTCCGCCAGCTCATGCCACATCGGGTTCATGGCGTAGACGTCCACCTGATGCCCGGTGTATTCCTGGGCCAGCTGCACCTCCAGCGCCAGGTGGGTATGGGGCATGGCCAGCAGCGTGGGGGAGACGGGCTCCCGCACCTGGAAGTCGAAGGGGCCGTTCTTCACCTGGAGGATCACATTGTCGTCGAACTGGCCGTCCAGCGGCGCGTAGGTCTGGTATGCCGCCATGGGCCGGTCGGTGACGGTGTCCCGCCAGTCCTGCAAGCAGTTGTAGACGAAGGCCCGCCACACCAGCGCGCCGCCGTGGGGCGCTATGGCCCGGGCCAGCATGTTCGCCCCGTCGGCGTGGCTTCGGCCATAGGTAAACGGGCCGGGTTGGTGCTCGCTGTCGGCCTTGACCAGGAAGCCGGCCAGGTCGGGCACGGCCCGCCATATGGCGTCGGCCCGTTCGGCCCACCAGCGCTGCACCGCCACATCCAGGGGGTCGGCGGTGGGGATGCCATGGTCCATCGGCTGGGCGAAGTTCACGGAAACCATCAGCCGCGCCCCGAAGGGCCGCAGGACATCCGCGAAGCGGGCCAGCCCGGGCAGACCCTCGTCCTCGATCAGCTTCCGGGCCTCGGCGTGGACGTTCACGTTGTTGACGCACAGCACATTGATGCCCGCCGAGGCCAGCATCCGGCCCAGCTGGCGGATGCGTCGGGGGTCCCAGTGAAAGCCGCCGCCCTCGAACCACAGCGACCGCCCGGAATAGCCCCGCTCGATGCTGCCGTCCGCGTTGTCCCAGCAGTTGAGCATCCTCAGCTTATAGAAGGGCTGCCGGACGCCCTCCGGGAGGGGTTCACGTGCCTTCATGGCTTCCATATAGGCATAGGCGCCGTAGAGTATGCCGGTATCGCCGCCGGCGATGACGGGTTTTCCGCTTTGCTCATATATATGAAAGCCCTCTTCCAGGTCCGGCTCCAGGCGCAGCTGAGGCACGGTTCCATCCAGCCGCTTGCAGCCCAGCGCCAGCTCAAAGACTGCAACGTCCGCGCAGGATGCGCAGTCAGAGGGCACGTCGTCGTCCAGATAGGGCAGCCAGGTGTGGTGGATTGGGTTGTTCATGATCGGTTCCTCCGTTGATGTTATGATAAATTCTGATTTGTCGGGCTGACGCCAAGGCAATAGGGAATAGGGAATAGGCAATAGGAATGGCGGCTGCCGCGTACATATCGATACCGTTTGTGTCGTCCTAAAGGAATAACTGCGTGTCTCAGCAGCGAGATGAAGTTAGTTATTC
>JAFRJF010000174.1 GCA_017432405.1 Clostridia bacterium
AACTCATTTGCTTTATTTGCAGCCTGAATAATGGTATTATACTTATTTTGAGCATATGTAAGTCCAAAATGTGCATTTGATTTAATAATATCAACAATTTCTTGTTTGTCTGCTTCAAGGAAAACATGTGGGGGCCCACGGTGGCCCCGGGCAGCACCCGGGCGCCCGTCCCGATCAGGCAGGGCCCCTCCAGCACCGCCGAGCGGTCCACCGAGGCCCCTGGCAGCTGCACGACCCGGCCCTGGCGGGGGATGAGGCCCTCCAGCCGGATGCGCCCCTCCAGCGCGTCGGCGTGGGCCTGGAGGTAGGCCCGCACGTCGCCGATGTCGCACCAGTAGCCCTCCATCACGTAGCCGTATACCGGCAGCCCCTGCCTGACCAGCGCCGGAAACAGCTCCTGGCCGAAGTCACAGGGGCGGTCCGGCGGGATGTGGTCCAATACTTCCGGCTCCAGGATGTAGATGCCGGTGTTCACCGTGTCGGAGATCACGTCGCCCCAGTCCGGCTTTTCGTGGAACGAGCGCAGCCGCCCGTCGGCGTCGGTCAGCACCACGCCGTAGTCCAGGGGATTGTCCGCCCGCTTCAGTACCAGCGTGGCCAGCGCGCCCCTGCGGCGGTGGAAGGCGATGGCGTCGGTCAGGTCCAGGTCGGTCACGCCGTCGCCGGAGAGCACTACGAAGGGCTCGTCCAGGAAGCCCCGGGCCTGCCGCACGCCCCCCGCCGTGCCCAGGGGCGTGGGCTCGGCGGTGTAGCGCAGCGACACGCCGAAGTCGTCTCCCGCGCCGAAGTAATCCCGTATGGCGTCGGGCAGGTAGCCCAGCGTGACGGCGATGTCCGTGATGCCGTGCTGCTTCAGCAGCGCCAGCGCGTATTGCATCACCGGCTGCTCCATCAGCCTGATCATCGGCTTGGGGCAATCGCAGGTCAGCGGCCTCAGGCGCGTGCCCTCGCCGCCCGCCATGATGATCGCCTTCATTGATACGGCCACATCCTTTATGAGAGCATGGGTTTATATATGCCCTATTGTAACCCGGATAGACCTGTTTCATTCGGCGCTGCAGCAAACGGCAAATAGTTTTGCCGCTTACTGTAGCCGCCTCCGGCGGATGCGAACGGGCGCGAATGGAAATCAGCCGCTTCGCGGCACGCGCCCGGCGCGGCGTAAACGCGCAAAATGGAAATCATTTTGTCGTTTACGACTAAATTTGCCTTTTTATTGTCATGTTTCAGGATTGTGGATTTGTTGACGAGGGGGGCGAAACATAGTATACTATATTAAAGCCCCATGTCGCGCCTTTTGGCACTGCATGGCAAGATACAAGACGATAAGGGGGAAACCTGAATGATGAAGCGTATTATGGCATGCCTGTTGGCGGCTGTCTGCCTGCTGACGTCCTTCGCGTTCGCCGAAGGCATCTACATGAAGGTTGTCAACGTCAACACGGCGGTCAATCTGCGCAAGGGCCCGGGCACCGATACCGAAGCCCTTGGCCAGGTGCCCGTGGGCACGGTCGTGACCGATTGCTCTACGGACGGCAAAAAGCAGGCGGATGGCTATGTGTGGTACCAGGTCAATTTTGACGGCACCGTCGGCTACATCCGCGCAGACAAGCTGCAGGAGGTCGAGGCGCCCGCCGATGCCGTGAGCGAGAAGGCCGAGGAGCAGCCCGCCGAGGCCGTGGCCGAGCAGCCCGCCGAGGCGCCCGCTGAGGAGCCCGCTGCCGAGCCCACGCCGGAAGCGACCAAGAAGCCCAAGAAAAAGAAGAAGGCAAAGGCGACCGAAGCGCCTGCCGAGGCCGAGGCCACGGCCGTGCCCGAGGACCAGCCGCTGGTGGCCGAGGGCGAGGCCCTTGTGCCCGAAGCGACCAGGCGTCCGAGGCGCGTTGTGCAGACCAATGTTGAAAATGCGCCCGTATCCTCCTATGCCGACGTTTCCGAGTACAACGACGACTTTGTGATCCTGGACGAGATCGTCGGCGACGTGCGCGTCATCGGCCGCCAGATCTACCAGCAGGATTGCGAGTACCTGATGGCCGTGGGCCTGGATGCTTCCGGCAACGAGCTGTGGAAGACCGAGACCACCACGGACAACATCACCGAGCTGATGCAGACCGACGTGTTCATCGGCGGCACCGCCGAGGAGCCGCTGGTGATGATGTACAACGCCTGCAGGGGCCTGAGCGCGATCAATCCTGCCAACGGCAAGGTGAAGTGGACCATCTACAAGCGCGACCTGAACCTGGGCGGCAGCATCTCCCATGTGGTCGATTCCAAGGGCATCTGCTACATCGGCGGCTATTACGGCCCCGACCCGGTGGCCATCAACACCAATGGCAAGGTGCTGTGGCAGGCCAGCTCCGGCAGCGCGGAGGCCACCTGGCTGTACCGCATGGACCTGAGCGACGAGGGCATTGCCTGCGCCTACGGCAAGATGGCCGGCGAGGACTACGGCACCATCGTCTACGATTTCGACGGCAATGTGGTGAGCATCGTCAACGAATAAGGCTGCCACGGGGATGCCAATACGGGCCCGACGCTTTTGCGTCGGGCCTCTTGGATTTTTTGGGGGGATAGGTTTTGTTCAGTTCGGTAACTTCTGATTTGTCGCTGCCGTCTTAATCAAACATTTACACCATTTTGAACCCATAGAGTATTGACAAAATCGGCGGGGGGTTGTATATTATGTTCAGTCGTTAGCACTCGATGACGTTGAGTGCTAACAGACGGAAGGGATCAGAAAGGGGGAGTTGCAGATGCAATTGGACGAGCGCAAGTATCGGATATTGCAAGCCATCATTGACGACTACATCATGACGGCGATGCCGGTGGGCTCCCGCACGATCTCCCGGAAGGCCGGCGTCGGGTTTTCGCCGGCGACGATACGCAACGAGATGAGCGACCTGGAGGAGCTGGGGTACCTGGCCCAGCCCCACACCTCGGCGGGGCGGGTGCCCTCGTACAAGGCCTACCGGCTGTACGTGGATCACCTGATGAAGACCGCCAAGCTGACCCACGACGAGCGGGAGCAGATGCACGAGCACCTGGTGTCCCGGTCGAAGCAGGTGGAGGGCGTGATCCGCAGCGCGGCGAGCGTGCTTTCCGACGCGACGAAGTACACCTCGGTGATCGTGGCCCCGAAGCTGGGCACGCTGCGCATACGCCATGTGCAGCTGGTGCCGGTGGCGGAGCGCACGGCCCTGATGATCATCGTCACCAGCGCCGGGATCGTGAAGGACGCGGTGATCCGGGTGCCCGAGGGGCTGGACGCCGACGACCTGTATTCGATCTCACGGATACTGACCCAGAGGCTGGCGGACCAGCCGCTGGAGGGCGTGCGACAGGCCTTCGCGGACCTGCTGCGGGACGCCGAGCAGAACCGGCGGCTGCTGGGCGAGGCGCTCCAGGTGATCGAGCAGCGGCTGGAGGCCGGCGGCGACGCCTCGGACGTGATCGTCGGCGGCAGCGCCAACCTGCTGGAGTACCCGGAGTACAGCGACGTGAACAAGGCGCGCAGCTTCCTGTCGGTGCTGGAATCGAAGGACACCCTGCGAAGGCTGCTGGGCAGCCAGGGCAGCATGGAGGTCACCATCCGCATCGGGCCGGAAAACCAGGTGCCGGAGCTGAGCGACTGCTCCATCATCACCGCCAGCTATCGGGTGGGGGACCACTCCACCGGCACGCTGGGCATCATCGGGCCGACCCGCATGAATTACAACCGGGTGATCTCGGTGCTGGATTTCATGGGGCGGGCGCTGAGCGACGTGCTGGCGGAATATAAATAACAATGTGAGGATCAACGCCATGAAGAAGAAGGACAAGGACAAGACCACCCCGGTGGAGCCGGAGATCAAAGAGGCCGAGGCCATGGAGGGCGAGGTTTCCGAGGCTTCCGAGGCCCAGGCGGAGCACGTGGCCACCGCCGAGGAGTGGCAGGCCGCGCTGGAGCTGGCGGTGAAGCAGCGGGACGAATTCAAGGATTCGCTGCTGCGGGCCCAGGCCGACTTCCAGAACTTCAAGCGCCGCAACCAGACCGCCCGTTCCGACGGCTATGAGGACGGCGTGCGGGAGGCCATCGCGGCGATGCTGCCCGCCATCGACAACCTGGAGCGCGCCATCGACGCCGCCGAGAAGACGGAGGACGAGGCCGCCAAGGCATTGGCCGACGGCGTGAAGATGACCCTGAACACCCTGACGGAATCGCTGAAGCGCTTCGGCTTCGAGGAGGTGCCCGCCCTGGGCGAGGAATTCGACCCCGAAAAGCACAACGCCGTGATGCGCGAGGCCGGCGAGGAGCCGGGGAAGGTGCTGGAGGTTTTCCAGAAGGGCTACAAGGTGAAGGATAAGATCATAAGGTACGCGATGGTGAAGGTCGCGGTGGAAGAATAGAACGGATTAATTGAGAATTGAGAGTGGAGAATTGAGAATTAAATGGCGCGATGAGCGCAATATTCGCTCTCCATTCCAATCAAACAAATCCCGCAAGGGATTTGCACCACCATTCTCAATTCTCAATTTTCAATTCTCAATTCCCCACTCCCTCAAGGGGATTCATATATAGACATCAACGAACCATTCCGACTATAGATATATGGAGGTAACAAAAATGAGCAAGATTATCGGTATCGATCTGGGCACCACCAATTCCTGCGTCGCCGTCATGGAGGGCGGCGAGCCCGTCGTCATCGCGAACGCCGAGGGCGCCCACACCACCCCGTCCGTCGTCGCCTTCTCCAAGAACGGCGAGCGCCTCGTCGGCCAGGTGGCCAAGCGCCAGGCCGTCACCAACCCCGACCGCACCGTGATTTCCATCAAGCGCGACATGGGCACCGACCGCAAGGTCTCCATCGACGGCCACAACTACACCCCGCCGGAGATCAGCGCCATGATACTGCAGAAGCTGAAGGCCGACGCCGAGAGCTACCTCGGCGAGAGCGTCACCGAGGCTGTCATCATTGTGCCCGCCTACTTCT